>NZ_JBWKUH010000017.1:0-124971 GCF_059420745.1 Sphingobacterium sp. GW821-FHT03E03 | reverse complement strand
TGCTGGAAACAGTCAAGGGCTTCTTTCGTTTACAGACTTTTGCTATTTTCCTTTTCCACAGAGACATCCTAAAATCACTTTACTCCTGCAACATTATTATTAGACAATCGTTTGCATTTCGCAGGCTCTTTTTTACTTGGATTTACTATTGTATTATTGTTCTGTTAATTTAACAGCATCTTGCTGTCTATCTCAACGATGGAAAAGCAATTGTGCTATTCAATATTATAAATTATATACATGAAGATATCTTTTTGGAGTACAAAAGCGCAAGTTAGTTTGTTGGTTGGATTGGCTTCTCCGTTTATTTTTCAAACGAATAGAGTTAGTGCGATGACTAGCACAGTTGCATATTATCGCATAGAACAGACCACTCCTGTTAGTAAAATTATTGCTGTACAGAAAATTAACCCAACAACAGTAGAGATTGTATATGACAACAACCAAAGGCTAACATTGGATTTCTATGGAAATCATATTTTCAGGATGTTTCAAGATATACATGGTGGAATAATCCGCGATCCGGAAGCAAAACCTGAGGCGAAGATCCTTGTCGAACAGCCACGGAAAGCAGTGGATAACTTGGAAGTAAAGGATGATGGTAGTAAGGCTGTAATAAGGACCAAAGACATCATATTCTCCATAGATAAACAGACATCACAGTTTAGTATCCTAAACCGTAACACGAATAAAATCGTCGTAGAGAGTTTAGAACCCATCGCTTTCGAATCTAAACAAGTGAGCTTAGAATTAAAGGAAAATAAGGATGAGTACTTCTTTGGCGGGGGTGTTCAGAATGGACGGTTCTCCCATAAAGGTAAAGCGATCGCAATTGAGAACCAAAATAGCTGGACCGATGGCGGTGTAGCATCGCCCACACCTTACTTTTGGTCAACCAATGGCTATGGGTTTATGTGGCATACCTTTAAAAAGGGAAATTATGCATTTGGTACAAAATCAAAAGGAACAGTTAAACTCTCCCATGATACAGATTACCTGGATGTCTTTTTTATGATTAATGACGGTACTGTACCGCTGTTGAATGATTTCTACCAGCTAACAGGTAATCCTATTCTTCTTCCAAAATTTGGCTTATATGAAGGTCACTTAAATGCATATAATAGGGATTTTTGGAAAGAGGATGAAAAAGGGATTCTATTTGAAGATGGTAAACGTTATAAAGAAAGCCAAAAAGACAATGGTGGTACAAAAGAATCATTAAATGGTGAAAAAGGTAACTACCAATTTTCAGCTCGTGCAGTGATAGACCGGTATAAAGCGCATGATATGCCTTTGGGCTGGATTCTACCCAATGATGGTTATGGTGCTGGATATGGTCAGACCGAAACATTGGATGGTAATATTAATAATCTAAAAGAATTTGGTAATTACGCACGTAAAAATGGCGTGGAAATCGGTTTGTGGACACAGTCTGATTTACATCCCAAAGACAGCATTAGTGCATTATTGCAAAGAGATATCGTTAAGGAAGTGCGCGATGCCGGTGTACGGGTATTAAAGACAGACGTTGCTTGGGTAGGCCCGGGTTATTCCTTTGGTCTAAATGGTGTTGCTGATGTAGGTCATACGATGCCTTATTATGGTAACGATGCACGACCATTTATTATTTCATTAGACGGTTGGGCTGGGACTCAACGTTATGCCGGTATTTGGTCAGGGGATCAGACAGGTGGTGTATGGGAATATATTCGATTCCATATCCCAACCTATATCGGTTCTGGACTTTCTGGACAGCCAAATATAACTTCCGACATGGATGGTATTTTTGGAGGTAAAAATTTCAAAGTCAACATTAGAGACTTTCAGTGGAAAACCTGGACGCCAATGGAACTGAATATGGACGGTTGGGGATCCAATGAAAAGTATCCACATGCTCTGGGTGAACCCGCGACTTCCATTAACCGCCTCTACCTAAAGTTGAAATCACAATTGGTTCCTTATAGCTATAGTATCGCTAAACAGGCTGTCGATGGTTTGCCAATCATCCGTGCGATGTTTTTGGAGCAAGCAAATCAATATACGCTTGGTAAAGCAACGCAGTATCAATATCTGTATGGACCGAATTTTTTGGTTGCACCGATCTATCAGGAAACACGTGTAGATGAGAAGGGCAATGATATTCGTAATGGTATTTACTTGCCAGATGGAGAGTGGATCGATTATTTTACAGGTGAAAAGTATAAAGGTGGGCGTATCATTAATAATTTTGATGTGCCAATTTGGAAGCTACCTGTGTTTGTTAAAAATGGTGCTATCATCCCAGTCACTAATCCTAATAATAATGTGCAGGAAATCAAAAAGGATCAACGTATTTACGAAGTTTATCCATCAGGGAATTCCGATTTCATGGAATATGATGATGATGGGAAAACTGAGGCCTATCGTTACGGAAAAGGAGTGAATACAAAGATTTCTTCTCTACATAAAGATAATAAAGTGTTGTTCACAATAGCGCCATCACAAGGTGAATTTGAAGGCTTCGAAAAGGCGAAATCGACTGAGGTTCGTTTCAATGTAACTGCCGCACCAAAGAAGGTAACAGCTAAAGTGAACAAAAAAGGAGTAAAACTTCAAGAGGCTCATTCACTAACCGAGTTTAATGGCTTGGAAAATGCCTATTTCTATGATGCACAGCCTAATCTGAATCAATTTGCAACAAAGGGATCGGAATTTGAGAAAGTTGCCTTAATCAAAAATCCGATGGTATTGGTGCGTATTGGTAAACAGGATGTATCATCGACTGCAATTGAAATACAAGTTGATGGTTTCAAATTTACGCCAGCTGATAAGTATTTATCGCAGACAGCTGCGCTGACCGCTCCTACAGCCAAAGTAACGGATAGTAATATACAAGCTTACACATTAACACCAACTTGGGAGAAGGTTGCTAATGCAGACTATTATGAGATTGCTTTCAATGACCTGATCTACTCGACCATTAAAGACAATCAATTGCGCTTTGAAGGTTTGGAAGCCGAGACGGATTATGCCTTTAAAATTAGGGCCGTCAATAAAGCCGGTGCTTCCGATTGGAGTACATTTACAGCAAAAACAAAAGCTAATCCGTTAGAATTTGCGATCGAAGGTATTAAAGCAGAGACCTCGGTGGACAATCAAGGTGGCAATGGCATCAATAAGTTGTTCAACTATGATGAAGGGGATATGTGGCATACCAAATGGGGACAAACTGCTGTTCCGTTTGACATGACACTAGATCTGAAATCAGTCAATCAACTGGATAAGTTTGAGTATCTTCCTCGCACAGACGGTGGCAACGGAATCATTTTAAAAGGTAAAGTCTTTTACAGCAATGACAAAGATACATGGTCTGAGGCTGGAAGCTTTGATTGGAAGCGTGATGGTGAAATGAAGCAATTTAATTTTAGCCAACACCCTGTCGCTCGTTTTATTAAGATTTCGGTTACAGATGCTGTCGGAGGTTTTGGCTCAGGTCGGGAACTCTATGTCTTTAAGGTGCCGGGATCGGCTAGCTATCTACCGGGAGATATCAATAATGACCGTCTGATCGACCAAAATGATTTGACTTCTTATATCAATTATACTGGATTAAGAATGGGTGACGGCGATTTTGAGGGTTATGTGAGTAATGGTGACGTCAATAAAAATAATCTGATTGATGCCTATGATATCTCAAATGTTGCCGTCATGATCGAGGGTGGAGCGAAACCAACCAAAGAGGAGAAAGTTGCTGGTAAGCTGAAATTGACAGCCTCCAAGACTACCTTGAAGTCTGGTGATATCGTTGAAATAGCGGTCAGTGGTGAAAACCTTAAAGCGGTCAACGCACTTAGCTTTGCATTGCCTTATAATCAAGGAGATTTTGAGTTTGTGGGAATAGATCCATTACAGCTGAAAGAGATGAGTAATTACACCAATGACCGTCTGCATACAAACGGTAGTAAAGCGTTGTATCCTACTTTTGTGAATTTGGGCAATAAGGAAACACTGAATGGTTCTGAAATTCTGTTTAAGATTAAGCTGAAAGCCAAACGTAACGTTAATTTCAATTTAAAGGCTGTAGATGGTATTTTAGTTGATAAAAAACTCAATTCGATAAGCTTTTAAAATAGATTTTATACAATGAACAAATAAGCTTTTAGAAAGTAAAGGCAAACCCCTGAACATTGAATCTTTGAAAAGAGACGATAGGGGATACAAATAGAATCAAACAAAAATGAGGGTATCCAATAGCTGTTTTGGATACCCTCGCTTTTTGTAAAATCATGCGAACAGTGAAACTGTAATTTTGCTGGTCATTATCCCTGAACTTGTTCGACAATGGAAGCTATGAAGCTAATCTATGTCTTGATTATCAATGGGAATAGTAGCTTCAAGATGATGTTTCGTTAGTTTAATATCATGTTGAGATCCATCAAAAGGATTTCGGTATCTGCTGAGGTCGCCGTGAGTTTAATTTCCGAAACATCCCAGATTCCAAAGCCATCTCTTGTTTCCAATTCTTGTCCTTCAACGTTGATACTTCCGCTGATGACGAAAATATAAACACCATTTCCAGCTTGTTTAATATTATAATTTGTGCTGATACCATTGTCAAAATGTCCCATATGGAACCAGGCATCCTGATGTATCCATACGCCTTCGTCTGACGGATCTGGAGAGAGGATCTGCTGCAACTTATTGTGTCTTTGCGATCTATCCAAGGTAATCTGATCGTAGCGAGGTGCTACATTACGTTGATTCGGATAGACCCAGATCTGTAAAAATTTAACAGCCTGATCGTTATTTTTATTGTATTCACTATGCATGATGCCCGTTCCTGCACTCATGACTTGGATATCTCCTTTTCGAATAATGGCTTGATTCCCCATACTATCTTCATGTTCCAGGTCCCCTTCTAAAGGAATACTGATAATTTCCATATTATCGTGCGGATGTAATCCGAAGCCTCTGCCTGCTGCAACAATATCATCATTAAGCACACGGAGTACACCAAAATGCATGCGTTCGGGATTATGGTAATTTGCAAAACTAAAGGTATGATTACTCTGCAACCAACCATGATTTGCATGCCCTCGGCTCGTTGCTTTATGGAGTACACTATGGTTTTCCAATTGATCTGAATCGTAATGGACGGCATCGGCATCTAGAGCTTCCAAAGGTTCTATTTCGTCGATGTCATTCTTCATAATACGTGCTGAGGCAGCGCTTGCTGCGAATATGCCAGAACCTAAAAGTCCCTTTTTTATAAAATTTTGTCTATTCATGATCTTCGTATTTATGTGTTCAAAATTAATCTACGAGGGATTAATTTTCATTGAACTAGTTTAATAAAAGCTTTGTAATCGAAATTCATTGCTTTTGGGAAATTGGCAAATAAGGATGCTTATGGGTTTATTTGTTGGGAATCAAATCGGGGAATAAGCTATAAATTTCATTTTTCAAAAGCCCGCTTCCACCGCCATAATGTTTTATTAAGCCAATAGGATGGTCTAAATGCGATAGATAGTCTGTGATCTCTGTCTCTTCCTGAGTCGATAGACCGGAGCTCAACAACAGGATATCACTGGGATAGTTTGAGAGGTAACCCTTACAAGTTGACATATCTTGTTGAATGATGGCCTGCCATCCATGATTACTTTCTATAATCCGCTTTAACGTCTGGAGAATTTCTTCGTTTTTTCCAAATACAATAATGATTAAGTTTTTCATCTAAGAGTTGGTTTTCATAGTTGTATTGACGATGGCGTTACCCTTTAATATCTTAGAAATCGGACATTCATCTGCAATTTGTTGAAGACGCAATAGAGTGTCTTCTTCAATAGCCTGCCCGAATGAAATTTCACGGTCAAAATAAGTAACCACTTGCTCTTTCTCAATTCGTAGATACATATTGGCAGTTACCTGAATCTCATCGATGTTAAGTTCCTTTTTGTCAATATACATACGTAAGGTTGCCAATGTACAGGAAACGAGGGAAGAGATCAATAGTGTATACGGATCCGGACCGAGATCTTTTCCACCAAGTTTTTCAGGCTCATCTGTAATAAGCTCACCATTTCGCCATAAGATGGTCGTTTTATATTTTTGTTGGCCGATATGACCGCTGATGGGATTCTCTAAAATATATTTCATACAATTTTCTCTATTGCTTCTTATAGAACAAAATTAAAGTCGAATTGATTCAATTCCATTGATGTAGTTCAATAAATATAGAAAAGATCGAAAAAATAGCTGTTTATTTACCCACTTAAATTCGTAGCTATATGTTGGGCGACGGAATGAAAAATATCTCTTCGAAAAATTAAATGCTAATGTAAGTTCAATCGCATAAATTTTCTTAATTTTAGTTTGTTTTTACTTTTTTTATGATGAAGAGATTTTTACTTATCACATGTATAGCTAGTACGGTTCCATTTGCAGCTTTTTCACAGTCCCATGAACTTCGTGTGGGTATCACTTCGGGCGTTTCCAATTTTACGGGATCTGGAAGCACTGCCAAGAGTAACCTCAATGGTTCGAGTCAACAGGATTATTATACCAATAGTCCTTACGGTAAAAAGTATGGAATTAATTTGGGTGGCGCAGTGAATTACCGTTATGTCTTTGCGAATAATTTTCTTTTAGGCGTAGAGGGAGCTTTTGAACGTTTACAGACCAAGGTTGACCTAGAAGGCAGCGAATTCGCTAATGGTAGTCGCGGACTGACCAAACTCAATCAACAATTTTTGAATTTTAATCCCTTTGTTGGTTATCGCGTTTATTTTGAACCGATGACAATGGATCTGCAATTCGGTATTGATGTAGCGAAGACCTTGAGCATCAAAGAAAATGGAAGTATTGAAGATAAGAGTGGCAATAAAACAAGTTTTACACATGATAGAGGTAAAGCAATTGATGTAGATATCCGTCCGCGACTACAGTTTAATGTCAATTATGATCGTTATACGGTTTTTGCAGGTTATTCTTGGGGTTTAAAGGATTATCTCGATGGGTTAATTGGAGCTAACCCGGGGCCGGCTCGATTGAATGTATTTCGCTTGGGATTGCAATATCAATTTTTAACGCCAGTTTATAAAAACAACTAAAAGTTAATGAAAAATCAATGATCTGCTGATTTGAGCGCTTCAAGTATAAATTGATAACGTTGTTCGACCGTTGTTTTAGGTATTTCTATGACCTCATATCCAAGCCGCTCATATATCCTTTTCATCTGATTGAATGTGGCTTCGGCCTCTTCCCAAGTCTGTTTTCGCTCATTATCAGTTTTATAAATTTCCTGCCAAGGGGGGAGGATAAATATCTTTTTATGATAGCGGTGTGCTTTGGCTTCGGCAAGCAGGGACTCTTCGATAATTAGATTTTCCATTTCGATATAGGCCAGTGTATCAGGAATTCCACGGTCAAAAAAGACATAGCCTGGATCTGCAAAGCTTTCTTTTATTTCATGAAGGAAACTATTCGTGGACGAAGTCAACATCAATGAAGCATAGTATTGTTTGTTTTTCCAGGGTAAACCATCACCATTGCTCTCCAATTGTTCTTTAATGATTCTACGTGCATCTTCCGGTACAGTTCTATACCCCTGCTTTTGTAGTTCGTTAAGTAGTGTGGTTTTGCCTACACCGGGTCCCCCGGTGAGGACAATAAAATAATTTGTCTGATCCATATTAAAAAAATGTCATACCCCTCCAATACAGCCCAGCATTGTCTGTTTAAGAGATATTATTGTGTAATAATCGAAAATGATTAAGCGTATTGTTTGGCGATTTTCTTCTCTGGTTCTATATATAACATATATAAAAAGAAAAGAAATATATACTCCAGTGGTTTCATCATCATGTAGGTCAGATTTGATGCCCTGACCGAGTTGATTCTGGTGGAGATATTATATCCGTACCTGTCGTAAAAAGAGCGTACATAACGATGAAGGACTGGAGATAGATCACTTAAAATTTCTTCAAAAGCATTAGCTACCAATAGTTGACGGTTAACAATGATCGTATTTCCATGTCGCTTACCTAAGCGTAGTGGCTTTACAACTGTTGGATCCCCTTTGGCAGCCACTGTACAAAGGTAATGTCCACGGTGATCTAAAATAGGAGGGTGCATTTTTTGAGAGAAGGCCCAGGTGGTGGTCTCTGTGAATACCTTGGCCATTGAATCGCTATCTTGACCAAATAGAATAAGAATTGCGGTCACCACGAGAAAGACAGGAACGAGCAGGATAAGCGCCCATAGCGGATAATCTAGTTTGGAGGAAAGCAGTATATTGATCTTGTTCAGTATGGGATTGCGATAAGTTCTGTGCAACGATGTTTCCCTCTCCTCCTGGATGATTTTCCAAATAAAGCCTATGCCAAAACAGAAACAGAAAAGAGGTGTGAAAATAAAGTAAAATGTTCCTTCATTACCGACATAGATACTTAGGGTAGATGTATCGTGATAGCTTACTTGCGTCAATACGAAGATACTGATTATTGATCCTATCATCAAAATAATGAGGGCGAGGACAAGAGGAATAGGTGGTATTTTTCGGCCTTTTATCCAAATAGCCATCACGGCGACATTGAAAGCAACAAAATATATAAACAATGATAAGGCATGTTTTCCACCAAAAGGTAAGTAACAAGCGCCATCAACGGGATCAACGGCCTCATGATATTGACTGGAATGGGTTAATAGACCAACTCCAGAGATAGCTAAGGACAGGATGTAGCCAATAATAACAGCATATCCAACAGAAGATATCTTTTTATTCTGTTTTTTTATTGCAGAACGTAGTAGATAAATCAATCCAGCAAATAAAGCAACGATAACAATAAGTATGATGTCCATAGCAGCAAATAAAATTATTAGGCGAATGTAATTAAATGATTGTTTTTAATTCACGTTCAAGCCGATCAAAGTTTTCTTCATTTTTATCTAAGACAAAGCTTTTGATTTTGTTGCATTCCGCAGTAGTATTGAATATCATTCGAAAACCGAATTTTGTTTTACCGGGAGCAATATCACTCAGCGATAGCTCCATTCGGAAAAGCGGTTTGGACAGTCTGTCCCAGGTAATTAATTTGGGGTAAATTATTTCGGAAAAAATGCATTCATTTTGATAATTACCTTTATCTGGGCCATGCATGATAAACTTCCATCGTCCACCGGGCCTAAAGTCAAATTCTTCGAATGTATTGGTAAATCCGGCTGGACCCCACCAATTTTCTAAATGAGAAGGATTGGCACATGCTTCAAAGACTAGGTCTATTGCTGCATTTACTATTCTCGAACTGACAATTTCATTGTCAGGTGAAAGTATGAAAGGGGTTTTGGTCATGGTCTCTGCTGTGCTTATATTAACCAAATAATCGTTTCCAAAAACTTTTCTTTTGGGCAACGACATCTGTCTTCTCTGTATCAGCCGTTGTATGCTCTGGCTCTACATGCACTTTCTCGACTTTAACATTGTGTAGGACCTCATTTTCAGGAAGGCCATTGCGTTGTTCGATGTCTTTGATCTGTTCAAATGCTGCGGCTTGATAGAGTAATGGCCCTTCTTTATCACAGTTAAAGAGATTGGAGTAACTTTTAGATTCATTCAAATCAAAAGGCTGAGGTTCTACTACTTCAGTCGCTTCCAATAAACCCAATCCGTGCTCTTTGGCAAAATTTAACGCTTTTAGGAAAACAGTGATGCGACCCTCGGAAAATAATTGATCCAGTTCTGATTTAATCTCTACTTTATTGTGATAGTCTTCCAATAAACGTACGACCTGATCAGCAGAAATATATACACCCGAGCAATAATTTTCAACCAGCCTGTTTTCAACTTTTTTCGTTAGTGATTCCAAAGGGATAAACTCTTCCCATTTTTTATAGTACGAATCTAACTGATTATTTTCTGAGAATGATAATGCACCGCCACGGATATAAAAGTAGGTTTCAAAAAATCCTTGAACAACTGCAATAAAGAAACCGTGTGTTTTGTCAAAATAATCATTTTGATCTGTTTCTCGACCAGCGTTTATTGTGTCCTGATATTTGGTTTTATAGAAGTCGTCAATTTGGTGATCGGATGCTAGTGCCTCTATTTTTTCTGGATTTGTAATGACTTCAAAATACCAGGTATTAATCTGTTCTTCAGAAATCGGATGATAACTAATATCAAAGCCCATAATCAGCGGTTTTTAATCTGTTCTTTTTGTATTTACTAAAATATTAAAAATTAGTGTGTTGGGCAAGTATAATATAAAACATCGTGCGGTATTTCATTCAATATAATGATTTGCTGACTATTTTGGATGGAGGGGGGGATCACGAACAGGTTTGTGTGTTTAAGTAATATTAGCTACTTTGGAACAAAATAAAATTTATATGAAGCACTTACTATTTATTATTTTCATGTCGGCGAGTTTATTCTTCACGGCTTGCCAATCCCCAAGTCCGGAAAATTTTTTCGGAAAAGTTGTTCTAAATACAAACCTTGTAGCAGACTTTGCTCCCGAGCGTTTTGGTAAACGTCTTGAACAGGAAACCGTCGAATTTCCAGATATCCCCTCCAGCAAGAAAGAAGGGAATGAGGCTCAAAAAACAGTGGATTTTAAAATTCAAACTGTAGAAAAAGCATTGAAAGACATCAATGAACTTCATGTTTCGGATGATGATGCAAAAGCATTAAAAGAAAAGTCTATCACCTTATTTGAAAAGGTACTTCCAGTTTATAAAAATGAGTATACTACCTATGCCAAACTTTGCGATACGAAGGGATCTGCTGAGGAAAAGCAGGCATTACTTGAAAAGATTCAAAAAGATGCTATGCCTGAGATCGACAAAGTATTTGATGAAGTATATGTTTTAGGAAAATCGTATGCAGAAAAACATAATCTTAATGTGAACTGGGGTAACTAAGATGGGGCAGGAAACTAACTTATATAGAAATAAAAGCAAAACAGCTAAGCTTTTACGTATGTCTGGTGCGATTTGTGTCGTTCTTTTATTGATCTTCTTGTACTGTATTGGACTCTTTGATGGTGAATTAAAAGTTAAACCCGCCGTATTTTCGGGTGGTGCATTACTGGTGATGCTGATCCTGTTGTTGAATAGTTTATTAAGCCTTCGGGACAAGTCTGCTCAGATTGTTTTGAATGAAAGCTATTTCTCTGGAAAAACAACCCCATTGGCAAAAGCTTTTGGCGCAGGAAATTGGGAAGATGTTACAGCAATTAACTTGCAAAAAGTCGGTGGTGATACTTTGGTGGTTGTCACTTTGAGGAATGCTTCCAATTATAAAGACCGGCTTCCATCGATGTTATGGAAAATGGCTTATCATGCAGCTACACAAGAATTAAATATCATGTATTCAGCTTCTGTAATAACCATCGAATCTGACGAGCTCTACGAATTGTTTATGAGTTATTGGAAGCTCTCAAAAAAGGAATCGGGGATACACTAAAGTGCAGTAATTAGAAGAGTACATGCATTAGCGTGCATGCGTTAACAATGTACACTAGCTCGCGAACTTTACAGCATATCGATCTTGCGTTGGATAGTCTCCCGTTCCAGGGAGGTTTTTGCTAATGCTTGCGCACGCTGAAAGTTCGCGATTGCTTTCTGTCTATCTATATCCCTGTAGAGTTCTCCTAAGAATGCAAAATAAAAGTGATTGTCTGATAGATTTAGTTTTTTTGCTTCAATCAATGCCGTTTTTGCTCCTTTTGCCTTATATAAAGCAAATGTTCTGTTGAGTACTGCGCTAGGTGAATAATTGACCAGTAGCAGACGGTCGTAAAGCTGAAGGATTTCGCTCCATTTTTCCGCTGTATCTGCTTTTGTACAATGGCATTGTGCAATTTTTGCTTCAATATGATAAGAGGTCAGCTGATTACCATCGGCCGATTGATTCAAAAAATAAACCCCTTGATTGATTAACTCTTGATTCCAAAGTTTCTCGTTCTGTTGCTCATACAAGATAAATTCACCATCGGTACTGTGCCGGGCGTCGAAACGTGAAGAATGAAAACAGATTAAGGCGATGAGTGCATTTGTTTTTGGAACATTGGTCTTCTCGTAGGTGGATAACATTAACGCGAGACGCAAGGCTTCTATACACAGATCTTTGCGTAAAATCTGGTTTTGGGTTTTGGAATAATACCCCTCATTGAATAAGAGGTAGATAATATGCAGCACATTGTCCAGTCTTTGGACGATCTCCTTTTCGGATGGCAACTCAAGCTGGATCTTTTCTGTGCGGAGTTTCTCTTTTGCCCGGAATAACCGCTTATTAATTGTTTCCTTATTTGAGAGGAAGGCTTCGGCGATTTCTTCGATACCAAAACCACAGAGAATCCGTAGTGCCAGTCCGATCTGGGCTTCACTAGCAATCGCAGGTGTACAGATGGCAAACAGCATCTTTAACTGACTATCTTTAATATTTTCCTGCGTGAAGCTAAATTCATCGGTATGATCCACTGCGATTTGTTTTTGATGTATTTCAGGGATTACTTTGTCTTCGAAAATCTTATTCCGTCTAAAGTGGCTTAAGGTTTTCTGCTTGGCTACCGTGTAAAGCCATGCCGTTGGATTTGGAGGCAAACCTTTTGTCTGCCACGATTCCGTAGCCAGCAAAAATGTCTCACTTACGATATCTTCCGCAGTTTCAATATATTGTAGACCAAAACCTTTTGAAATTACAGCGACAATCTTGGTGAATTCTTGT
Source organism: Sphingobacterium sp. GW821-FHT03E03 (assembly GCF_059420745.1). Lineage (NCBI taxonomy): Bacteria > Pseudomonadati > Bacteroidota > Sphingobacteriia > Sphingobacteriales > Sphingobacteriaceae > Sphingobacterium > Sphingobacterium sp. GW821-FHT03E03. The sequence goes on along the minus strand of NZ_JBWKUH010000017.1, from coordinate 112,265 downwards.
TGGAATAGCTGTTTTAGAAAGTTAGATTCCATCATACATAATAGGGCAGTTGTATACTATACAACTGCCCTTTAATTTTTTTAAACTAAAAGTGCCCTGATCTCAACACTACCATTAGATTCTAAAATAGGACAACCATGTGCCAATGTTGTCGCTTCCTCAAGATTTTCTGCTGAGATGACAATAAACCCGCCAAGACTTTCCCGGATCTCCACAAATGGACCATCCGTAATGACGCCCCCGGGTTTTAACACCTTTCCGGCTTTTTCAAGTCGTGAACCATGGTCGGATAGTTTTCCCTGCGCTTCAATGTCGCCGATCCAATCGAACCATTTTTTGTTTATTTTGGCAATTTCTTCGTCATTTAAAAGAGGCTGCTCATTGCCTGCTTGCCTAAATAATAAGATGAAATCTTTCATGCTTATAGTTTAATATGTTAAATAATATTATTTGTCTAGTTTTTGTTATTATGCTGTCTGCACCTTATGTTGACCGACCTTGTACCCTCCAGCTTCAGTGCGGAAAGAAATATTAAAACGGTTGTATGCATTGATTGTTGTTACCGCCAAAGTTAGGTCTATCAATTCTTCTTCAGAAAACTCCTGGTTTGCAATAGCATAAACGTCATCAGATACATCACCATTGGTTATTTTTGTTACAGCTTCGGCCCATTCCAAGGCAGCGCTTTCGCGTGCGCTATAAAGTGGTGCCTCGCGCCAAGCGTCCAATAAAAATAGACGCTGTGGACTTTCGCCAGTAGCAAGCAAATCTTTTGAATGCATATCTAGGCAATAAGCACATCCGTTGATCTGTGATACTCTAAAATAAATCAGATGCAAAAGCTCTTGCTCGATTGTACATTTACCTAAATAAGCACCCAATCCAAACATAGCTTTCATAGCATTTTGGCCTTTTGCGAAAAAATTGATTCGTTGTTTCATTTTATTATTGTTTTAAGTGTAACTGTTTTACACTACAATAATGATTGAAGTTAAAGAAATTGGACATAAGGCTTGAAATATATTTTTATTTCTTTTTAAGTTGTTGTTTTACAGACTTTTAATATTATTGTTTTTCTAATGAAATTCTAATGATTTTCTATATGATCTCTAACAGCCATCCTGGTAACGATTGCTGACCTTTGCCCGCAAAGGAGGATGAGCTATGGCTATTTTTGAATTTGCACTACGATTATTGGCAGCATTACTTTTGGGGGCCGCAGTTGGTTCCGAAAGACAATGGCGTCAGAAGAATGCCGGACTTCGCACCAATACATTGGTGTCACTCGGTTCAGCAGCCTTTGTACTTCTTTCTATTGAAATAGGTGGTGATGCTACTGGACGTATCGCCTCCTATGTCGTTAGTGGGATTGGATTCCTCGGTGCCGGAGTGATTATGAAGGACGGACTGAACGTGCATGGTCTCAATACCGCGGCTACGATCTGGTGCTCAGCTGCCGTAGGTGCATTATCGGGGTTGGGTTTGTATCCACAGGCAGCGCTTGTAGCGACGGCCATTATTCTGACGCATTTGATCTTCCGGCCCATTGGCCAGCGGATGGGTTTCATCAAATTCAGTAAATCAGCAGTGGCACAAACCGACTATCTGGTATCCATCCGGTGCGGCATCGCTATCGAAAATCATATCCGTGTGCTGTTGATCCAAATGTTGGGCAATGAGGAGAAGGTATTATTGACTTCACTATCCAGCGATGATACTGTAGAGGCGAATGCGGCCGCAATTACTGCTGTTATCAAAGCTGTTGGCCAACAAGATAGTCTGATTGAACGGATAGCCAGTCGACTGACGATGGAAGAAAAAGTAAGCAAAATAAGCTGGAAAATTATCGGCACTGAAGCCGATCTGTAAAACTGTTGTGCCACTTCTTGTGGCGGTAAGTTGTATCGCATATAAATTAAACAAAGACTAGGGTTATGATCAGCGTTAGAGACAAAATAAGAAATCCATTGCATAGCATGATTAGTTCAAATGGTATGAACGTGGGAACGATCACCAAATTGCATGAAGTCGCGAGTCAGGATGAAAAAATGGCTTGTGCTATGCTGGAAAGTAGTGATGAGGGGATTACAGAGGATATGGCGGTTGAGCGCCGCCAGAAATTTGGACTGAATGAAATACAACATCAAAAGGCTCCTAAATGGTATATCCAATTGATAAAGGCATTCGCTAATCCCTTTATTTACATATTGCTTGTCATTGCTGCTGTCTCTTTCGTTCTAGATGTCTGGCTTGCATCACCGGATGACAGAGATTATAAGACTGTCTTTGTGGTTTCTATTATGGTATTGATCAGTGCCCTCTTACGTTTTATACAGGAGTATAGAAGTAATGCGGCAGCTGAGAAACTCAAAGGAATGGTGAAGACCACAGCTACTGTATTGCGAAAATTTAAAGGACGACGAGAGATCTCTATTGCTGAGCTCGTACCAGGGGATATTGTTTATCTCTCTGCAGGCGATATGATTCCCTCCGATTGCCGGATTATACAGAGTAAGGATCTTTTTGTGAGTGAAAGCATGCTGACGGGAGAGGCGCTTCCCGTAGAGAAGAATTATTTGCCAATTCGGGATGCAAAAGAAAAGCAGGCCATTGCCCTTAGCAATATCTGTTTTATGGGAACCAATGTTGTTAGTGGTTCAGCTATAGCGATTATTGTAACTACAGGTAACTATACTTATTTTGGAAGCCTCAGTAAATCCATTACAGGCGAACGGCCTGAAACAAGTTTTGACAAAGGGATAAACAAGGTGAGTTTTCTACTTATTCGCTTTATGTTGGTGATGGTTCCACTGATCTTTTTGATCAACGGCCTGATGAAAGGGAATTGGACCGAAGCGTTGTTATTTGCGATTGCTGTGGCCGTAGGGCTCACACCTGAGATGCTGCCCATGATTGTAACAGCAAATCTGGCTAAAGGAGCGGTTAATATGAGTAAACGTAAAGTCATTGTCAAACGTCTGAATTCCATTCAGAATATCGGTGCGATGGATATTCTCTGTACGGATAAAACAGGTACACTGACCCTGGACAAGATTGTGATGGAAAAGCATCTCAATGTCTATGGTGTGGAAGATGACGAGGTACTCAAATGGGCCTACCTCAATAGTTTTCATCAGACAGGCTTAAAAAATTTGATGGATAAGGCTGTACTGGAACATGTTGAACTGCATGATTATCTAAAAGTGGAAGATCAATACCTGAAAGTGGATGAGATACCCTTTGATTTTCAACGGCGAAGAATGTCGGTCATTCTAAAAAAGTACAATGGTAAGCATCTTTTGATCTGCAAGGGGGCTGTGGAGGAAATGCTGGAATTGTGTACCCATGCTTTTGATCCTGGGGATGATCGTAGCCTGCATATTGAAAATGATCGCACTGTACCTATGGATGATACCATGCGGAGAATCGTGCTGAATACATCAAAAAAGATGAATGAAGAAGGTTTGCGCGTGTTGTTGGTTGCCATTCGGGAATTTGAGGGATCACATCCATTGACTTATGCCGTTGCTGATGAAGCCCAGTTAACATTGACTGGTTTTATCGGTTTTTTGGATCCAGCCAAACCTTCTGCAGCACCAGCAATTGAAGCCCTGCATAAATTGGGGGTAGCTGTAAAAGTGCTGACAGGAGACAATGAGATCGTCACACGTAAAATCTGTAATGACGTGGGGATCCCTGTGAAACGTATTATTAATGGTAGCGAACTGGATCAGATCAATGATCAAGAATTGGATCAATGTATCGTTGACGTTTCTGTTTTTGCAAAATTAAGTCCATTGCAAAAAGTACGTGTGGTGAAAGCTCTACGCGCCAAGGGACATACTGTCGGTTTTATGGGCGATGGTATTAATGATGCTGCGGCAATTAAAGAGGCTGATGTGGGCATTAGTGTGGACACGGCAGTGGATATTACCAAAGAAAGTGCGGATATCATCCTATTGGAAAAAGATCTGATGGTTCTGCGAAAAGGCGTGATCTATGGTCGACGTACTTTTGGTAACATCATTAAATATATTAAGATGACAGCCAGTAGTAATTTTGGAAATATGTTCAGTATGCTCGGTGCAAGCGCGTTTCTTCCTTTTTTACCGATGTTGCCGGTTCACCTGCTGATACAGAATCTTTTATATGATATTTCACAGGTTTCTATTCCTTGGGACAGTATGGATGAAGAATTTATTCTAGAACCGAAAAAATGGGATGCGGGGAGTGTGTCAAAGTTTATGCTTTTTATTGGTCCGATCAGTTCTATCTTTGATTTTGCGACATTTGCATTAATGTATTTTGTCTTCAAGGCAAATACGGCCGAACATCAGACGCTTTTTCAATCGGGGTGGTTTGTCGAAGGACTGCTTTCACAGACTTTGATCATCCATATGATCCGTACACGCAAAATACCTTTTATACAAAGCTGGGCTGCAGCTCCTGTTGTGGCTTTGACTACCTTGGTTATGGTTATCGGTATTCTGCTGCCATTTTCACCTTTTGCGGAGGCTTTGAAATTACAGGCGCTACCATTGTCTTATTTTCCTTGGCTGATAGTTATTTTGATCGGTTATTGTTTGTTGACACAGTTTGTTAAGAATTGGTTTATCAGAAAATTCCATACCTGGCTGTAAGTAAAAATGATGGAACTATTTTTAATTGTAAAATCCTTGAGGTGGTTTGATTAAAAATCAACAACAATTGTTATTTTTAATCAAATTACTCCAATGAAACTGATAACATATACATTCACTGTCCTGGGTTTGGGAATCCTGGCTTCCTGTGGGTCGGGATCCAATACAAAAAAAGCCCTTGCGGATACGACTTCGAATGCAAATTTTAAAGCTTATGAAGATCGATTCATCGAGCAGCTCTGGAAAGAAAATCCAGAATGGGCTACACAGGTGGGTTTTCATCGATACGATTCGCTGTTAACGATACCCGATGCCAAAAGCAGGGCATTACGTTTGGAATTTTCTAAGCAACATTTAGATCATTTGAAAAGTTTTGATCTGAACGAGCTGAATCTCTCCCAACAGACCGATTACCATTTGATCCAGAATTACCTAGAATCTAATGTATGGTCAATTGAAAAAGAGCGTTCTTATGAGTGGAATCCTTCATCCTACAATGTAAGTGGAACTATCGCCTTTATGTTGGCTGAGAATTATGCTCCATTGCATGATCGTCTTCACGCTATTGAACAACGGATGGCACAAATTCCAGCTTATTATGAGGCTGCGAAAGGACAGATTAAGAATCCAGCGTTGGTATTAACAGATCTGGCTATACAGCAGAATTTGGGCGGATTATCTGTGTTTGAAACGGATCTACGTGATTCCTTGAAAAAATCTAGTCTTCCAGCGACTGAAAAAGCTGCTATTCAAGCGAAAGCCGATCAAGCCGTAAAGGCGATCAATGGATTTGTAACATTTTTAAAAACGAATCCGAATCCATCGCCACGAAGCTTTAGATTGGGGCAGGAGCTATACGATCAAAAGTTCAAGTTTGATATCCAGTCGGGGTCTACTGCTGCACAGATCTATGATGCGGCAATGGCACGTAAGAGCTATTTACATGGCGAAATGTATAAAATCAGTAAGGAACTGTGGCCAAAGTATTTTGGAAAGACGGTACAGCCCACAGATAGTTTAGTGCTGATTCGCAAGATGATTGATACCTTGTCTGTCAATCACGTCGAAGCAGATGAATTTCAATCGGCCATTGAAGCGCAGATTCCAAAATTGGTGGAATTTGTGAAAAACAAAGATCTCCTGTACATAGATGATAGCAAACCTTTGGTTGTACGGAAAGAACCTGCTTATATGGCCGGTGTTGCTGGAGCGTCTATCAGTGCTCCAGGGCCTTATGATAAAGGTGGGAATACGTATTATAATGTTGGTAGCCTTGCCGGATGGACCAAAGAAGCTTCAGAAAGCTATCTGCGGGAATATAATCACTATATTTTGCAGATTCTGAATATCCACGAAGCTATTCCTGGGCATTATACGCAGTTGGTCTATGCCAACCAGTCGCCTAGCTTAATCAAGAGTGTTTTGGGTAATGGGGCCATGATCGAAGGCTGGGCTGTATATACCGAGCAGATGATGTTAGAAAATGGCTATGGCGATAATGCACCTGAAATGTGGTTGATGTGGTATAAATGGCATCTACGTACTGTATGTAATGCTATTTTGGACTATAGTGTGCATGTGAAGAATATGAGTGAAAAGGATGCTATGCATTTATTGGTTGACGAGGCATTTCAACAACAGGCGGAGGCCGCTGGGAAATGGAAAAGGGTATCTGTCAGCAGCGTACAGCTAACATCTTATTTTACGGGATATAAAGAAATCTATGATTTAAGAGAAGCTGTGAAAAAGGAGGAGGGTGCTCAATTTAAGCTGAAAGCCTTCAATGAGGAATTTCTGAGCTTTGGTAATTCGCCCGTAAAATATATCCGGGAAATGATGCTGAAAAAATAGGTATAAGAAACCGCATTGGAAAGCCACCTGATACCGGGTGGCTTTCTGATTTTATTGCTATGCTATACAGCTACTTTTTGTTAATAAGTCGTTCTATCTTAAGCGACTTTAGCAAATTTGTTTCGATACTCTATTGGAGTAAGGCCTGTTATTTTTTTGAAAATATCCCGAAATGCTTTTGTATCTGTGTATCCGACATCATACATCACTTGGGAAACATTCTTCCTTGAAGCTTCAAAAAATTTCTTTGCGGCCTCTATGCGTACACGCTGGATATATTCCACGGGTGTATTATTTGTTGCTTCTTTAAATCTTCGTTCAAAAGTTCGGCGGCCAATATTAACAAAATTGGCTAAATCTTCGACCGTAATTTTTTCCTCATACTTCAGTTCAATGTAGTCCTGCGCTTTTTGGATATCCAGATCTTCGTGATTGCGTTGGCCGCGGAATATCGCAAATTGGGACTGACTATCACGGCTGATATCCAACGCAAAATATTTGGCTATCATAACTGCCGTTTCACGGTCGGAAAATTTTTCGACAAGATATAGAATCAAATTCCATAGACTGCTGGCACCACCACTGCTGTAAATATTATCGTTTTCTGTAATAACTGCCCCATCTTCCACTTCTATTTCAGGGTATTTTTCCTTGAATTCGCTCACATAGGCCCAATGGGTTGAGCATTTTTTACCATTTAATAAACCCGTTTCGGCTAAGAGGAAAGCTCCCACACATAAGCTGGCCAGGCGGGTACCTTTTAAATGGAGTTTTCTGAAATAGGGTATTGCTTCGGCATTATCCTTTATTCCGGTGTCAACATCTCCGAAAGTCGGTGGTATGATTAATAAATCTGTCCGTTCCACATCTTGCAGCAAACGATTGGTTTTTATGGTATACTCACCACTATTAGCCGGTACATATTCACTAAGACCTACATACTCAACATTGAATATCGGTTTTTTTCCAAAAGCCGAAAGAAATTCATTGGCCGTGAGAAAGGTTCTAAATGCTGGTGTAATGCCTTCAATAGTACCATATTGGGGAACAAAAACAGAGATTTGCATATCTTTTTGATTTATAAGATAAAGGTACAAATTGTTTTTGTCGTAATCCACCCCTAAAGTTGTCGTTTTTACAATGTACCTCCCCTTAAAATCCTTCGCATCTTTGCTATATCATAATCAACAAATAAAAAGAAATCATGGAAAGACAAACAAAAATTAAGGTAGAAGCAGCGGTAAACGCGCCAGTAGAAAAGGTATGGCAACAATGGAATGCGCCAGCAGATATTATGCAATGGAATGCCGCGGATCCAAGTTGGCATTGTCCAAGCAGTCAAAACGACTTGCGTGTGAATGGCACTTTTAAAAATCGGATGGAAGCAAAGGATGGAAGTTTTGGGTTCGATTTTGAGGGAACTTATGATAAGGTTGAATTGCATCAGGAAATCGCCTATACCATGTCTGATGGTCGGACAGTAAGCACAGTGTTTTCCGAAAGAGATGGAAAGACAATGATGAGTACCACTTTTGATGCGGAGCAGATGAATGATCCTGAATTTCAGAAGCAAGGTTGGCAAGCTATTCTCAATAATTTTGTAAAACACGTTGAATCAACAAATTAATCACCACAAAATACCAACATCATGAAAAAGAATAAAATTATCTTCTGGATAGCGACAATATTTATTGTTATCTGGGAAGGCGTTATGCCACTGGGCACATTACTATTTGCACCGCAATATATGAATGCAGGAACCAAACCCTTGGGTTACCCTGATTATTTTGCCTACGCCCTTATTATCTGTAAGGTTCTTGGGGTTATTGCCATTGCTATTCCACAGTTTCCGGCTAAGCTAAAAGAATGGGCTTACGCAGGATTGACATTCAGTTTACTATTTGCCTTTATCAGTCATGCGTGTGTGGATAAAAATATAACCTATATGTTATTGCCACTTATCGTATTGGGTATACTGATGTTATCTTATGTCTATCGGTCCAAGCTAGCTGATGCAAGTCGTACCTCGCAGCAGAATGCATATACTAGCGCATCGGCAATATCGTAATATCTTGGTATGACAGTGTTCGCTTCCGAAAGGTTGGATCCTGCGAAAATTTATTAGAAAGAACAAAAAGGTAGTATTATCTATTTACATTATAAACAATCAATCGAGATGAAAACAAATAGTGTTTCTTTACATCGGGTTATTCAGGCAAGCCCTGAAAAAGTCTTCCGCGCATTCGCGGATCCAGTAGCGCACGCTACTTGGTTGCCTCCTTATGGTTTTGTCTGTACTGTACAACAGATGGATTTTAAAGTCGGTGGTCAATTTAAGATGACATTTATCAATTTTGGTACAGGTCATGGTCATTCCTTTGGGGGAGAGTATTTGGAAATTACACCCAATGAATTTATCAAGTATGTTGACCGCTTTGATGATCCCAATTTGCCGGGAGAAATGACAAGGACAGTTTCTTTGCGTGCTGTCAGCTGTGGTACTGAACTTAAAATAGAGCAAACAGGAATTCCAGAAGTTATTCCTGCTGAAATGTGTTACCTGGGCTGGCAGGAATCTTTGGAAAAAATGAAAAAACTTGTAGAACCCGTCATACCAGACGCATAATTAATTTAGGATATGGAAGGGTTAAGAAGCGGGGTTTTTATCACGTTTTCAGGGAATTGCAGAAAGGCACTTCGTTTTTATCAGTCCTGTTTTGGCGGAAGCCTACATTTTGACAGGCTGGATAAAAAGATAAATGGGTTTTCAGAGTTGCCCATTGTAAGTGCCTCTCTTACTTCCCCAAGTGTGGTCATCTACGGCTCGGATCTGGTACATGATGATGGACGAAAAATTGGCAATTATCTTTCAGTGTTTTTGCCTTGTACAAATTTGGTTGATCGTGGTCGTCTTGTCACCAAGCTTGCGGCTGGACAACAAGCTGTATTGGGAAATAATGAGACAGACCAGCTGGTAGAAGTAACAGATATTTTCGACGTAAGGTGGATATTGGGGATTCAATAGTGATTTTTAAATCTTATTTTTTTGTTAAGTTAAGGCAAAATCAGTAGTATTATAAAAAGCTTTATTGTTATGGTATATGTAGAAAATGAGTTCGCTCCTTTGCAGAAAGTGATCTTGGCGGTTTCAGAGTTTGGGTTTCCGAAAGCAATTCGAGCGGAAGATCTTCGTTTTCTCTCCGATACCGACACTGAAAGTGATGTTGCAAATGCGGGAAAAGATTTCGCAGAAGTGCATCCTGAGCAACAAAAAGCATGGGATCTTGAACGTGCAAATTTTGCTGCTGTACTGGAAAAATATGGGGTAGAAGTGTTGCGTCCCCGTCAGTTGACAAAATTGGAGAAAGAAGTCGAAGCTAAAGACGGCTATGCCAACTTCTTTGTACGCGATCCTTTTTTTACTGTGGGTAATGCTGTCATCGAAGGTTCCTTGCGTTTTCTCCAACGAAGAAATGAAATCTTGCCGATCCGGGATATTTTTGAACAACAGGTCTATCCAGATGACTGCCTCTATGTTGCCGCACCCAAACCCGCGATCCATGATCATGGTGATCTTTCGCGTTGGCATGGGCCTTTTATCGAGGGTGGGGATGTGTTGGTACTTGGCAAGCAGGTATTTGTCGGTAACTCTGGACTTGCATCCAATAGCTTAGGAATTCGTTGGTTGTCAAAATTACTCAAACCCTATGGTTATCAGGTCGAGGAAATAAGATTGCATCCGGATATTTTGCATTTGGACTGTGCACTCGGACTTATTCGTGAAGGGCTAATGGTTGTTTGTGAAGATGCTTTTCTCGAGGGCATACCGGAACATTTAAAACAATGGGATAAGATTAATGTTACCCTAACCGAGGCCGGGCAGTTGGCAACCAACGGTCTACCGATCAACCCCAATGTATACGTCACTGACCCTGTATTTAAACCTATTGGCGATAAGCTTTCACTTTATGGGATATATGTCGAATATATTGACTTCCAGATCAGCAGAAGTTTTGGTGGTTCATTCCGCTGTAGTACGCAACCCCTATTGCGACGATTTTAAGCGGATGATATTCGTTCAGAAGCCAGGACTGATACCGCAAGATGTATCTGATCTGTACCCATTACTACTATTCGCCGAACTGTAACTTTGTATATGCTTTAGGCATAGTTTTATTATAAATAGCTTAGTCATCATCATGGAATTACAGATACAGAATAGCACACTTTACGATATTGATTCGATCTTTAAGTTTTATAGGATTGCAACTGATTTTCAAAAGGCAAAATCCATGGTTTATTGGCCTGAGTTTGATCGGAAACTTATCGAACAGGAGCTGGAAGAGCGTAGACAATGGAAAATGATTACTGATCAGGATATCGCCTGTGTCTGGGCGACAACATTCGACGACCCTGATATTTGGGAAGAGAGAAATGACGACCCAGCAGTTTACATCCATCGCATCGCAACGAATCCCAATTTTAGAGGTAAGAATCTTGTTAACAATATTGTGAATTGGTCGATTGAATATGCTATTGCAAATAATAAGAAGTTTGTTCGATTGGATACAGTAGGTGAGAATAAAGGACTGATTGACTACTACACCAAATGTGGTTTTGATTTTTTGGGTTTAAAGAAGCTTCGTAATACAGCAGGCTTACCAGCACATTATGACAATGCTATTGTAAGTTTGTTTGAGATAAAGCTTTGAGAGAAGTAATCAAGCCAATTTGTTTACACTGTTTTTTCGAGATGTGGAAGCTGGATTAATAGCTGTTTTTATTTGATATTGTGCTGAAAAATAGATAGATCTACGGATTTTCTTATGAACTTTTGTTATATTGTTGTAACAAATTGTCGTTTTAGCATACTAACGAATTATTAACAGTTAAACTTATTTATGAATTTATCAATAGAAAGCCTCAGTAAAACCTATCCGAATGGTGTAAAAGCCCTTGATGAAGTAAATTTGGAAATTAAACCGGGTATGTTTGGTCTTCTCGGGCCAAATGGAGCGGGAAAGTCATCCTTGATGCGTACCATAGCGACGCTACAAAAGCCAGATAGCGGTCGCATTACTTTTGGTGATATTGATGTACTTGGCAGGCAGATGGAACTGCGAAAGGTTCTGGGTTACCTACCACAGGAATTCGGTGTTTATCCGAACCTGTCAGCGACAGATTTATTGCAATACTTTGCAAAGCTCAAAGGCATTAAAACAAGTGCCGACCGACAGGCCATCATCAAGCGTGTGCTCGAGGTTACCAATCTTTGGGATGTTCGTAATAAGAGTGTCAGTGGCTATTCAGGTGGGATGAAACAGCGATTTGGAATAGCCCAGCTATTATTGAATGATCCAAAGCTGATAATTGTTGATGAGCCTACCGCAGGACTTGATCCCGCCGAAAGACATCGTTTTTTGAATGTATTACGTGAGATCGGTACCGATCATACCGTTATTTTCTCTACACATATTGTGGATGATGTACGTGAACTATGTCATGAACTTGCGATTCTCAATGGTGGTAAGATACTATTGCGGGGGACACCAAAGGAGACGATAGGACAATTGGAAGGCAAGATCTGGGTGCGTATTATTAGTCGCGATCAATTGGATGAATATACCCAGAAATATAATGTCATTTCTACCAACTACAATCAGGATAATACGCTCAATATCCGGGTTTATAGTGATGTGCAACCAGATGAATCTTTTGTCAATGCACAAGGGCAACTGGAAGATGTTTATTTTGTAGCACTAAAAAATGACCAGCGCCATGTTTAGTCCGATTTTTAAATTTGAGTTTATGCGTTGGTTTAAGAATGCTGCTGTCTATATTTATATGGCTTTATTCTTTGCGCTCTCGCTTTTCATCATGCTCTCTTCACTAGGGATATTTGATGGGGTCACAGCGACCACTTCATCCAATACGATCAGAAATTCACCCTGGGCTATTAACGAGATGATAAATGGAATGTCTTCCATTATCTATTTCTTAATTCCATCGATTGTGGGAGCCTGCGTTTATCGGGACTTTCAATATAATGTACATACCATCCTTTTTAGTTACCCATTTACCAAAACAGACTATTTACTGGGTAAGTTTTTTGGATCAGTTGCTGTTGTACTTATAATCGTACTGGCATCCACACTAGGTATTATCGTCGCACAGTTTATCCCTGGTATCAATCCAAGCTTATTGGGGCCGGTACATGTTTTAGCTTACTTTCAGACCTATCTGATTCAGATTATTCCTAATCTGATTATCCTTAGCGCTATTATTTTTGTATTAGTTACTTTTACGAGGAATGTATATGTGGGTTTTGTTGCGGTTCTGGTGCTTATTATTTTACAGGTGCTTATTCAAAATCTGACCACAAATGCTGATAACCGTTATCTTGGGGCATTGATAGACCCTTTTGGCGATAGTGCCATTTCTTACTATACCCAATATTGGTCTCCGGAGGAAAAGAATACAAACAATCTTCCGTTTCTTGGTGCAATAATTTATAATCGACTGATTTGGTTAGCTGTAGCGGCTTTATTTATCGGTGGATTTTACCTGTTATTTTCTTTCTCGCAGGATTCCATCTCGATAAAAACAGGGAAAAAAGGAAAGCGCTTGACAAAAAATAATTTTGACAGTGTTTTTCGTATCAATCTCCCGAAAGTGAGTTACGATTTCTCAATAGTCCATTACCTGAAAACGACCTGGACACTGGCACGGTATGATTATCGCTATATTGTTAAGAATCCAGTCTTTCTGATTTTGACTTTGGTCGGTGTACTTTTTATCATCTTGATGGCTAGTACAATCGGTACAATATTCGGTACTTCGACATATCCTGTTACCTGGAAAATGCTGATGATACCAGGAACGACTTTTAAGTTCTTTTTGTTGATCTTGACCTTCCTCTTCAGCGGTTTATTGGTTCACCGTGGTAGCATCACTCGTATGGGCGGATTATTGGATGCGACACCCGTTCCAAATTGGGCGCTCATGGGGTCCAAAATAATCGCGATCATCTTGATGCAATTAACCTTGCTTGCGGTGGTCATGTTCACCTGTATGGCATTTCAAGTTTACCATCATTATTATAATTTCGAAATCGGGCAGTACATCATGCACCTGATGGTATATGGTATGTTGGGAAATATCGTATGGTTGTTTGTGTCGATCTTTGTACATACGCTCTTCAAAAATTATCTGGCTGGTTTTTTTATCCTGTTAACCTTATTTATCGGATTGCCATTTTTGTCTTTTATGGGAGTAGAGCAGGCGATTTATCAGTTTAACCAGGGACCTGATCTCGATTATTCAGATATGGACGGTTTTGGCTATATCTTACCTTTTTTAACCTATCGGGTGTATTGGTTGTTATTTGCTGTGTTTTTTCTAACCCTAGCCCTTTTGTTGTGGCGGAGAGGTGGATTCGCTGGTATAAGAGAGCGTTGGGCTATCTTACGATCGAATGTAAAGGCGAGCAGTATGACTGTACTTATCGTGAGTTTTGTTGGTTTTATTGCTATCGGTAGTGGGATCTATTATGAAGATCATATTAAAAACCCTTATTATACCAGTTTGGATCACGAAAAACAATCTGTAGAATGGGAGAAGAAATTTAAAAAATATCAATTTAGACCACAACCCCGTGTTGTTGATATTAAGTTTAATATGGATATTTATCCTTCTAAACGTAGTTTTAAAGCGCAAGCTTCTTATGTGTTAAAGAATAAGACTGCGGTCGCTATAGATTCTATTTTTGTCAATTATAATGATTATGACTATACTTTCTCCTTCAATGTTCCCAATAAGTTGGTCTCTGCAGATGATATTTACAATTTCAATATCTACAAGTTGGCCAAGCCAATGGCTCCGGGAGATTCCATCGTCTTAAATTTCAGTACAGTTAGTCCGCTTAACACCTGGGTGAACGAGAAATCTCCTGTCAAAGGTAACGGAACCTTTATTAACAATATGCTGTTTCCAAATATTGGCTATCTGGATCGAGGCGAACTGGTGGATAATGATATTCGCAAGAAATACGGATTACCTCATCGCGATCGTATGGCTCCACCCACTGATTCAATAGCATTGCGGAATAATTATATCTCAAATGATGCAGATTGGGTCCGGTTTGAGGCAACTGTGAGCACGGATCCGGACCAGCTGGCCATAGCTCCGGGGTACCTGACCAAGCAATGGGAGAAAGATGGGCGGAAATATTATCAGTATAAAATGGATTCGTCGATATTGAATTTCTTTGCGTTTAACTCTGCTCGATATGAAATTAAAAAAGACAAATGGAATGGGGTCAACTTAGAGATATATTACCACAAAGGACATACCTACAACCTCGATCGGATGATGGCTTCGAGCAAGGCTTCCTTAGCGTATTATACTGCCGAATATAGTCCTTATCAGCATCGGCAGTTGCGTATTGTTGAATTTCCCCGGACAGCCGGAACTTTCGCGCAGTCTTTTGCCAATACCATTCCTTTTTCCGAGGCAATAGGCTTTATAGCAGATGTGGATGAGAAGAAAGATGATGCGGTGGATTATCCTTATGCCGTCACAGCACACGAAATAGCTCATCAGTGGTGGGCGCATCAAGTGGTAGGTGCCAACGCGCAAGGAGCAACTTTGATGTCTGAAAGTATGTCTGAATATTCTTCTTTGAAAGTCCTGGAAAAAAGGTATGGAAAAGGACAGATGCGCAAGTTTCTTAAAGACGCACTGGACGGCTACTTAAAGGGAAGAGGTGCGGAGGCATTGGGTGAAAGACCATTGATGTACAATGAAAATCAGATGTATATCCATTATCAAAAAGGGTCATTAGTATTGTACGCACTGAGTGACTATCTAGGTGAAGCTGTTTTCAACCAGACAGCAAAAGCGTATTTGAAAAGTACTGCCTTTCAAAACCCGCCTTATACAACATCATTAGAGTTTGTGGATTCCTTTCGAAGAGCCACACCAGATTCGTTGCGTTATCTGATCAAAGATATGTTTGAAACGATTACCTTATATAACAATAGGGTGGAGAGTGTGAGTTCTAAAAAACTGAAAAATGGAAAATACCAAGTCGATATTCAATTTGAAGTTGCCAAATATCGCGTGGATGCCAATGGGAAAAAGAGCTATAATGATCACGGGAGCAAACCACTGGTGTTTAAGAAATCTGATCGGGTGACGTTGGAATCTTTGCCTCTTAGGGATTATATTGAGATTGGCGTTTTTTCAAAATCAATGGATAAGAAAAATGGAAAACCACAGGAACTTTATCTGAGAAAACATCGTATTGATCAAATTAATAATAAGTTGACATTGATTGTTGATCAGCAGCCTATTCAGGTCGGTATTGATCCATATAACAAACTGATTGACATAGATTCGGATGATAATAGAAAAGATATTTAGTGCCACTAAGCAATGAAAGCGGTCTACGAAGCATTCAATAGTTAAAAATAGCTTTTATCCAGCGAATAATAGATAAGGGTCCACGAATTTTAACTGCTATCATCCGGCAATGACAATAGCTTGTATCTTTGATATAGGTATTCAGTAGATAATTTTATAGTAATTGCATGGATATGTACTATTTGACCTTACTTTGTTGGTTGTTTACTGCTCCCCATGATAGTGTTATATCAAAAGAGAGTGGAAATATTTCAACAATGACGTATGGAAATATGTGCTGTGAGACCGATACTTTGCGGGTCTCACAGCACGATACAACAATTTTTAGAAGCGTAGAAAATGTCGTGGCTCGCCCCTGTAGTAAGCCAGAGTTGGTAGAAAGCTATGAATTGATCGCCCCGAAAGATGGGGTATATTACCTCATTTACAATGATAAACAACAATTGGTTTTGGAGGGGAAATTTAGTGCCAGTTTTATTTATGAAGGTGTCACTTACAAGGAGGGGAACTTCTATAATTCAAAGCGTTATACCTATAGAAAGAATGGTGATTTGAAGGCGATTTATATTCAGGAGGACGGACGAAATAAGACAGCTGAATTTTACGATTCTAAAAAGCAACTGACCAGTATACGTTATTTTAATAAAAAATCCGGTGACACCGAAAAAATTGAGCTATATAAAAAAGGCAAGCTAAAAGAAACCAGAATATATTCGAGCTTTAGTACCTATAGGACGATTAAAGCCTATCAATAACTATAAAGTGTTATCTTATTATTCTTGTGTTATTTAGTGCGACGAGTAAATCAATTTTGAAATGAGAATGAAATATCTTTTTACTCCAGTCATGTCTTTAGCATTTATCTGTAGTTTATTGGCGCAGACAAAACAGGATAGTGTAGCGATCAAACAAGCTGCCCTTGATTATATTGAATCGCAGCATCAGGTGAAACCTGAGCAAATGGAGCGGGCTTTACATCCGCGGATGGTGAAACGAACTTTTTGGAAAGATAAGGCTACTGGTAAAGACTATTTACGTGAGACAACAAGTGAATCCATGATTCTACTGGCGGAGAGCTACAATAAAAATGGAGATAAATTTCCGGCTAATCCGAAGAAAGAGGTGGATTCTTGGAGTGCTCATGCTGTCATTTTCGATAGTATACCTTC
Organism: Sphingobacterium sp. GW821-FHT03E03; assembly: GCF_059420745.1. Classification (NCBI taxonomy): domain Bacteria; kingdom Pseudomonadati; phylum Bacteroidota; class Sphingobacteriia; order Sphingobacteriales; family Sphingobacteriaceae; genus Sphingobacterium; species Sphingobacterium sp. GW821-FHT03E03. The sequence goes on along the minus strand of NZ_JBWKUH010000017.1, from coordinate 95,182 downwards.
CAAAAAATAACAAGGACACACTTTCGTTTATCTTTGATGGCCAACGCTATCGGGGCTATCCCAAAGCGAATAAATTGAAGTAGCCGTTTTTTTGGGTATTAAACAAAAAAGTCGCTTTCTTGTTCAGAAAAGCGACTTTTTGTTTTGTGCTCCCACCTGGGCTCGAACCAGGGACCAAAAGATTATGAGTCTTCTACTCTAACCGACTGAGCTATAGGAGCAGGTCGTTTGTTTTGTCAATTTTGGCATTGGTTATGCTGTTTTGACGATGCAATTATCGATATTTGTATCGGTATTTCAAAATAATTCGATGGAAAAAATTAAAAATATTGTTCTTGATTATGGGAATGTAATCTTCATGATCGACTTTGTAAAGTTGAAAGTTGCTTTTACTCAGTTAGGTATAGAAAATGTTGACGAAGTTTTTGGGCATCATGGTCAAAGTGCACTTTTTGACGATTTTGATAAGGGAAAAATTGATGCTAGGCAATTTCGGAATGGAATTCGTGAAGTTACCAAAAATCCAGCATTGACCGATACAGAAATTGATGCAGCATGGAACAGTCTGTTGATTGGAGTCCCTAAAGGATATCATGAACTATTATTGCAATTGAAAGATAAGTACCGTACTTTTTTGTTGAGTAATAATAATGCTATTCATTACGCCTATTGTATGAATGATATTCAAGAAAAATATGGTGTGGCCGATAATGCCGGATTTTTTGAAAAAACTTATTATTCGCATTTAATCGGTATGCGCAAACCCGACGCCGAGATTTTCGAATTGGTGATGACGGATCAGCAGTTGAATCCCGTAGAGACACTGTTCGTTGACGATAGCCCTCAGCATTTGGCTGCAGCACAGCAGTTGGGCTGGCATACAGCACTGTGTACCAGGGAAAAACCATTGCAATTGATTCTGGAGGAATTTGGACTATTATAAAAATTATTTTTCTTTTCATATTCAATGGAATATTGTACCTTTGTCCCACTTTAAATTTTAAAAGCGACGAAAGGAGGTATATACAACGCATGATTATCGTAAATGTAAAAGAAGGAGAATCTTTAGATAGAGCATTGAAACGTTTCAAGAAGAAATTCGAGAAAACAGGAGTTTTAAGAGAGCTGCGTTCACGTCAAGCTTATGAAAAGAGATCTGTAACTCGTCGCATTCAAGTGAAAAAAGCGATTTACAAACAATCTTTGAATCAAGATGTGGCTAACTAATTGATTCGCTGAGAATTTAAAAATATAAAGGGAAAAGCATTGCTTCTCCCTTTTTTTTGTGCTTTTAAGTTTGTAATTTAAGGATAGTATAGCGAGGGAAATTATGTTGGAAAAGGAATTTATCCGGTATTTACAGATTGAAAAAAGATATTCAGAACATACCGTTATTGCTTATCGGCATGAACTGGAAATGTTTCAATCTTTTTTGAATGTGGAGGGGCTCGTGTTATCGGATGTTGTCTATCGAGATCTGCGTCATTACTTCGCTCAAATGATGGAGTCAGGTAAAAATGCAAGCTCTGTCAATCGAAGCATGTCTTCGCTGCGTACCTATTTTAAATTTCTTCAACGGGAAGAATACCTTGATAAAAATCCCATGACACTTATTAAGGCATTAAAAACTGCGAAGAAGCTACCCGTTGTTGTGGAGAAGGAAAAGTTAGTTCAGTTGTTGGATCATCTGGAACAGGAGAAGAATGATTTTGAATCATGCCGGAATTATTTGGTGATGGAATTGCTTTTTGGTACAGGGATTCGCTTGGCTGAATTGTTGAAAATAAAGGAGCAGGATATAGATTTTTTTAATAAAAATATTCTTATATTAGGTAAAAGGAGCAAAGAACGTCTTGTCCCGATAAATGATCTTTTAGTAAAAGAATTGAAAAACTATTTGCAACAAAAAGCGTCGCAATTTGTTGATACTAATAACAGCTTACTAATTGTTACAAAAGATGGTAAACCAGCGTATGCCAAGCTGATCTATGATATTGTGCATCGGTATTTGACACTGATTTCCACACAAGGTAAGCGAAGCCCTCATATTTTGAGGCACACGTTCGCAACGGCCCTTTTAGATAATGGGGCGGATTTAAATGCAATTAAGGAACTGTTGGGACATGCAGGGCTTGCCGCAACGCAGGTATACACGCACAACTCAGCAGAACGATTGAAGTCTATTTATAAACAAGCTCATCCAAAAGCTTAAAAAAAGGAGGAAAAATGAACATTACTGTGCAATCCATTCGATTTAATGCAGATCAAAAGTTAATCGAATTCATTAAAAAGAAAACAGGAAAATTAGAGCAGTTTTTGGATTCAATCATCGGTGGTGAATGCTACCTGCGATTGGAGAATGTCGATGACGAGGCAAATAAGATTTCAGAAATCAAACTGAATATCCCAGGGAGCCAACTTTTCGCAAAAGGGCAGGCGAAGAGTTTTGAGGAGGCAACGGATATCGCCGTAGAATCCTTGCGTAGGCAGATTAATAAACATAAAACAAAGACAAAAAATACAGTCGTTACTAATCGCAAAGAAGTACTTACCGTAGAGGAAGAAGAAGAGGAAGAATACGATTAAAATATAACACATACAATTTAACGGAGGAGGTCAAACAATAATTGACCTCCTTTTTTTTGGAACGATTTGCCATATTGGTTACTGTGGATTTTTTTTGTGTTTGAAAACTGGTTTTATTTTATAATCTATTCAGTTGGTTTAGGACTATCCCGAACTTTTCGCGCTGTTTATAATGCGATAGAAGGGACAGTTTCTCGATGGGATAAATAATAGAGCTGCTTATTTATATTAAATCAAAATAATCACTTATTTTACTTGGATTGATTATAAATAATATTTATTTTTGAACAGTTTAAAAGAGAAGGGTAATAGAAATGTCAGAATTGATTTGTCCATTAGCGCATGTTGAAGAGGTGTTTTCCACTGCAGCTGGTAAAGTTTACCAATGTAGTCGTAAAAATTGCTTCTGGTTGGAGTATAATAATGAAACTACATCTTTTTCGGTGTCGGACTTTTTGAAATTCAAGAAACGTATGGATTCAATCGATGTAGAGCGTATGATTAATGATACCACACGTTCTTCTGATTTTGAAATTGTTATGCCTTTCCGTACAGAAAGATGTTTCATTCTTGCTGTAGAGGATGTGCTTCAACTTCGTGAACTACTGGATGGAGCCAAATTTATGATGGAATTAAATTCCGTTGTCAGAACCTGTCTACAGGTCTCTCCATTTGCTGTCTTAGTATAAGGAAGAATACTTTATATAAAAATATCAGAAAAGCGGTGTATGTCCAATTAGGGTATACACCGCTTTTTCTATTGAGCTAAATACTTATTTAAATTAAAATTAAATAAGTGTACTGTGTCTCTCAATTATCTTTATTGTGATTCGGTATTTATTACACCTAAATACCTTCCTATTATTTAAATTTATGGGCAATTGAAAGTATCAATAAATGGTATTTGTAATTGTATTGATTCTAAACAAGTTGTGGTTTGTTTGTCTAATTTAGACTGAATTTGTATTGCATATTATTTATACAGATTTTCGAAATCCGATGTATCTTTGTATTGTAATCAGATGATAAGTTATATCACTTGATATTGTTTTAGAAATTAAACTTAAGGTAAATATGAAAGATTTATTGAAATTAAAATCTTCTTTGAAAGAAGAGATCGAAAATATACTAAATGCACAAATTAAAGTTGAAGCACATTCTTCAGCGTTATATTTGGCAATGTCTTCATGGTGTGATGATCAAGGATTGGAAAATGCGGCTGATTTTTTTGCAAAACAGTCCAATGAAGAGCGCGAGCACATGTTGAAACTTTTCAACTACATTAATAATCGTGGTGGTCGTGCAATCTCTCCGGAGATTACGGGTATTCCACAAGATTTCGAATCATTCCGTGGTGTATTTGAGCAGACATTGGAGCAAGAGATGTTTGTAACAGAGCAATTTAATAACATTGCTGACAAATGTGCAAAAGCTAAGGATTACGTGACGTTCAACTTTGTACAATGGTTCTTGGAAGAGCAAGTAGAGGAAGAATTTGTTGCAAGACGTATCCTTGAATTATTTGATGTAATTGGTGAAGATGGTACTGGCCGTTGGGAAATTGACAAACACCTTGTTAAGGTAGCCTTTGCTGGTGAGTAACAAATTATAAGAATTTTAGTAGTAATAACGAGTTGTTTTCCTGACAACTCGTTTTTTTTTATACAAAATCACAACTTTTTACGTTAATAGCTTAAGAATTTCTTATATTGAATTGTATTATTGCAAAGTCTGTTTGATGAAACTAAGGGGCGGGAATATCATCCGGTTTATACTTTTGTTAACTATTATAAGCTTGTTTTTTCTGCCAACGAATACGTTTGGTCAGGCGACAAAAAAAGAGGTTTATGGAATTGTTATAGATACTGCGGGCAATCCTCTCAAAGGTGTTAGTGTGCATTTGACGAGTTCTCGAGATACACTGTTTTCGTCAACATCAGCGATGGGATATTTTCACTTCGGACGTGTTTTAGGAAACGATATTCGGATAAGCTGTACGCAAATAGGTTTGAGCATTCTCGAACGTAGTTATCCGCTTTACAATAGTAGTACGGCCAAACTGGATGTAGGGAAATTGACAATGTTTCCGCATGTTTCCTTATTAAAGGAGATTGTTATTCTCAAATATAAGCCTATTGTCTATAAACAAGATACTGTACAATTTAATTTAGACGCTTTTCAATTCGACAGACGTGCACTTTTGGAGGAGGCGCTTAAAGCCTTACCAAATGTGCAAGTATCTAGAGATGGATCTGTCTACGCCTTCGGAAAACCCATCTCTTCTGTAAAAGTTGATGGTAAGCGATTTTTTGGCGGGGATGTCCTGACTGCTACACGAAATCTCCCCGCGGATTTTGTGAAAAGTGTACAGGTTATTGATTTTTATGGAGATGAAGCGACGGCCAAAGGGATCAAAAGCACCGAATCTGAAAAGATATTGAATATTGTACTTCGAGAGGATAAGAAAAAAATCACTTTTGGACAGGCAACATTGGGTGGAGGTTCCGCCGACCGCTACCTTGGAAGTATTGGTGTAAATAGATTTGATAATGGAAAGGAATATTCTATTGTATCCTCTGTCAATAATACCAATACCAATCTCTTTTCTTTTGGCTCTCCAAATGGAGGTGAGCGGGAACGTGAAATGGGGGAGTTGGCAGATTTCGCTGATCCTACAGATGGTGTCAATAAAATAAGTTCTATCGGGGCTAGTTTTTCCAGCCCACTTTCAAAGACTGTCAATGCCAGTGGAAAATATTCTTTTACACAGCGCAACAATTCTACCATAGGAAATTCTTTTTTGCAGTCCATCTATGGGGCTGGAAAAGGAGTGAATACCTCGATCAGTAATTATGAGGATTATAAGATAAAGTCCGTTGATCGGACACATAAAATGGATTGGGATTTTGATATGAAGCTGTCAGCAAAAGACCAATTAAAGATTTCGCCAAAGCTCTCCTGGACGAATTCGACCAGTCGAACATCAAAGGATCGACGGATCAAGAACAACAGGTTGAGCAGTACGGGTCATTATGAGGCTGCTAACAGTACCGAAAGTCCTGCCGCAGCTCTTGATCTGTTCTATACGCGGAGTTTCGACAAACCGGGCAGGAAAATATTATATACTTTTCATTCAGATTTTAATGCGTTGGATAAGGACGAAGTACTGCGCGATGAGAACGAAGGGATAGACAGTACTAGTACTCTGCCTAAGATAACAACATCCTCTCTAAATCAAATGATCCGAACGGATAACGAGAGCAAAAATTTTCAGAGCCGTTTGTCTCTTGTCGAACCGGTAGATCTCGGTGGGGTGTTAGAACTCAACTATGATCTTGATTACACAAAAATAGATGCCAGCCGTTCAACTTTTGATAATACAAATTCCGATAAAGAACCTTTATTAATCGATTCACTCAGCCTAAAATATAATTATTCTTTCGCGAGTAATAAGGTTGGGATGATTTATCGGCAGGATGTTGGGAAAAATGTGAAATTAAATTTTGGCTTTGCTGTTCAGGCTTCAGAATTGAAAGGAGCCCTAACAGGTCAAAATAATCCAGCCTCCTATCCAAATGTAAATTTTGTACCCTCAGCCGGATTAAAGTGGAAGTTTACCAAAGAGGAAGATTTATCCATAGATTACTATGGACGTAATAATCAACCTAACTTCTATCAGATACAACCCGTGGTGGATAATACAAATACACAAAATATTGTTATTGGAAACGAGAAATTAAAATCAGAATTTGCAAATACAATTGTTTCAAAGTACCGTAAATCAATGACGGGAAAAGGACAGTATTTTGAGGCAAGTTTTGCTTATAACCTGGTAAATGATAAAATTGTTGCAGATCGTACCATTGAGCCTAACTCTACAATACAAAAAACAACCTATCGGAATACGGATGGGTATTTTGATATTAAAAGCTATTACCTTTTTACAGCTTCTTTATTCTCGGATAATTTGCAGATGAGTCTTAATGGAAATGGGGATTACTATAACAATATCTCTTTCATTAATGATAAGAAGAGTTTTGGTGGGCATATTTTAATTACTCAGGCCATTCAATTTCGTTATGCTTGGAATGATATTTTTGAGGCCGAATTAAATGGTAATTATTCGTTGAATCGGGCGACTTTTGATTGGCCGGTCAGGGACAATATTACTGCACATTCTGGAATTGTTGGGCTTGGTTCCAAGGCTTATTTGGGGAAGCATTTCACGATGGGGCTGGAGCTATCCCAAAAGTTTAATGCAGGATATTCAAGTTCCTGGAGTAATATTAGTCCAACGATCATCAATGCATATATGGAATATACTTTTGGACGAAATAATCTGGGTATGTTGCGGTTTCAGGGCTTCGATTTAATGAATCAGAATACTGGAATATCCCGTGCTGTTGTTGGAAATGATATTTTGGATGTTCAAAATAATCGTTTGGCCCGTTATTTTATGCTCTCACTGAATATTCGTTTACAAAAATACCCCAAGAAATCCTGATATGCATCCAGGCGTAAGATGACATTGTTATTCTGACTGGATGTGAGATATTAAAAACATAATAAATAGTTATTTACAGATGAAAGCAGTTGTGATAAGCAGGCCAGGTGATCCTGAGGTATTAACGGTTGAGGAGCTGGAGCGACCACAGATCGGAGATATGGATGTATTGATCGCAGTCAGGGCCGCTGGTGTGAATAGGCCAGATGTTTTCCAGCGAAAGGGAAATTATCCAGCCCCTCCAGGTGTTGATCCACGTATCCCGGGGCTCGAAGTGGCAGGTGTTATTGTGGAGAAAGGCTCTTTGGTCGATAGCTGGAATATTGGTGACTCGGTGTGTGCGCTGGTTGCAGGAGGGGGGTATGCTAGTTACGTTTCTGTTTACCAGGGGCATTGCCTACCTATTCCAGCCAATCTAAGTTTTGAGGAAGCGGCAGCACTCCCTGAGACAGTATTCACCGTGTGGGACAATGTCTTTCGCAGGGGAAAACTACAATCTGGAGAACACTTCCTGGTGCATGGTGGAGCAGGCGGAATCGGTAGTACAGCTATTCAATTAGGTGCACTATTCGGTGCGGAAGTTTATACAACTGTTAGTTCGGAGGAGAAAGGTCTTTTTTGCCAATCTCTAGGTGCATCAAAAGTAATAAACTATAGGACCCAAGACTTCCAAGAAGTGCTAGCCGACTTGGGAGTTGATGTGATTTTAGACAGTATAGGTGGTGCCTATTTCGAAAAAAACATCAATCTCTTGAACCCCGATGGCCGTCTAGTCTATATCAATGCAATGCAAGGGGCTAAAGCGGAAATCAACTTGCTCAAATTGATGCAAAAAAGAATTCTACTTACCGGAAGTACCTTACGAGCAAGAGATCATCAATTTAAAGAAACATTACGTAATGAGATCTGGGCTGAGGTATGGCCAAAGATTATTTCTGGTGATTTTAAACCCAGACTGTTTCGTGTTTTGCCTTATCATGAAGCTGCAAAGGCACATCAATTCATGGAGGATTCGAATTTGTTGGGAAAAATCGTATTAAGTTTTTGATTTCTGATAGTTAAGCGGGGTCGTACCCGTGATATTCTTGAAATATTTATGAAAGCTTGAGAAGTTTTGAAATCCAGATTCGAAACAGATTTGCTTAATCGTTTGCTTATTTTCAAGTAATAAATTACAAGCCGTCTTTACACGCATTTCAATTAGAAACTGAAAAAGTGTCTTACCTATCTGCGATTTAAAATAACGACAAAATGAATTGGGCGTCATTCCTGTCAATGAGGCAAGCTCATGTAGACGGATCTGATCGCGATAATTTTCGCCGATGTAGTGCATGGCTATCCGCATGCGGTCAGCATCCTGATCCTGAGATTGAATCGTAAAGCCAGTGCTGGTTAATAGGTCATGCTGCTCTTCTGTTGCGATGGATGTGAGGATCTGCAATAGGTGGATGATTCTTGTTGTGTCAGCGTTGTCTAGTATTGCATCAATATGTGCTATTGTCTCAGCCTTATTTGATTTAGAAAGTGCTATTCCTCGTTTCGAAATCCGTATCAACTCTTTGATGTTTTTGTTTTCAGGCAGGTTCGTGAATTCATTCCCCCAGAAATTTTCTTTAAAATGCAGTACACGTATATCTGCTGCTTGTGGATTATCTTCCCTTAGGTAGATTTCATCAAACAGCCAATAATGAGGGAGATTGGAGCCTACTAGTGTAATATCTCCGGATTCAAAACGGCGAACGCTGTCTCCAATAAACTGTGTGCCAGAGCCCTCTGCAAAATAGATTAATTCAAGTTCTTCGTGATAATGCCAAATGTTGTGGTATTGTGGTGTATTATCTCTTCTTGCGTTGAATGAATGGGTGAGATTGTTGTTTAAATGGAGTAATTGTGCTTTCATAACTATGAAATATATGCATTAAAGTTACATATTCTTGTTTAGATATGGTAATATAGCTTAATAAATTGATAATATACTTGAATATTGTCTAGGTTTTTTAGGCTTATTTTACATAAATAACTACTTATAACCATTTGAATATATGACTAACAAAAAGAGTTACACATTTGCCTTGATTTTGGTGACCTCCTTGTTCTTCTTTTGGGGATTTATCCATAACCTTGATCCGATCTTGATTCCACACTTGAGGAATGCCTTTAGTTTATCGCATTTCCAGGCTTCTTTGGTCGATTCAGCGGTATTTATTGCCTATTTTGTGATGGCAATCCCTGCGGGAATTATTATGAAACGTTATGGCTACAAGGCCGGTATTCTGATCGGATTGTTATTTTTCGCGCTAGGTTGTTTTTTATTTGTTCCTGCAGCAAATACCATAAGTTATGCTTTCTTTTTGGGGGCCTTGTTTGTGGTCGCATGTGGTTTGACTATCTTGGAAACAGCGGCTAACCCGTATGTCGCTATTTTAGGTGATCCTGCAACATCTGCTCAACGGCTGAATTTTGCGCAGTCATTCAATGGTCTTGCAGCATTCTTGGCACCGATATTCGGTGGGAAATTTATCTTGTCGCATGAACCGAAATCGCAAGAAGAACTTGCGCAGATGGCTGAACAGGCCAAACTGGCTTACATCCAGTCGGAAACAGCTTCAGTAAAGATGCCTTACCTTGTTTTAGGCGTATTGATCCTGTTGATTGCAGCTTTGTTCTTCTTTACCAAATTGCCTGATATCAAGGATGATGAGGAAGAGGGTAAAGCAGGTTTCTTTCATGCCTTGAGACATAAAAATGTAAGATGGGCGGTCATTGCTCAGTTTTTTTATGTTGGTGCTCAGGTCTGTATCTTAAGCTTTTTGGTTCTATACGCGACAGAAGTAGCGGGGATATCAGGGAAAGATGGTGCGGACTATGCAGGTTTTGCAGGATTAGCATTTATGTTAGGTCGATTTATTGGAACCTTCTTTATGCGTTTTGTTTCAGCATCCAAACTGTTGATCATATATTCATTTGTTACGATTGCATTATCACTGTTCGTTATTTTTGGAACAGGGGTACAAACATTATATGCCTTGATTGGAATCGCATTTTTTATGTCCATTATGTTTCCGACCATCTTTGCTTTTGGAGTACAAGGTATTGGTGCAGATACTAAATCAGCTTCGAGTCTGATTGTCATGTCTATTGTTGGCGGAGCGTTATTGCCACCACTTTTGGGCTTAATATCGGATACAACAGGCCATTTTCAATATGGTTATTTTGTGCCTTTAGTATGTTTTGTCGTGGTATTGGCTTTTGCCTTTCAGAATAGGAACGTGAGCATCGCCGAAACAGAAAATCTTAAATCACATTAATAGATAGTAATGAAAAAGTATGTCATGGCATTGGATCTTGTCAATGATCCACAATTGATCAAAGAATATGAGGATTATCACCGTGCAGTGTGGCCAGAGATCAAGCGATCGATTTTGGATGCCGGGGTAACGAAAATGGAGATCTATCGTTTTGAGAATAGATTGTTTATGAATATGGAAGTTGGTGAGGATTTTTCATTTGAGCGAAAATCTGCTATGGATGCTGCCAATGAAAAAGTTCAGGAATGGGAGCAGTTGATGTGGAAATATCAGGCCGCTATCCCGGGATCCAAACCAGGTGAAAAGTGGGTAATGATGAATAAAATATTTGAATTAGTATAAGTTATGGCCATACAACGTTATTTACAAATCCATCCAATGGATAATGTCCTGGTTGCATTGCAGGACCTGGCTGAAGGAACAGCAATTGTTTTCGAAGGTAAAGAGTTTACATTGAAGCAAGCCGTTGCGGCCAAGCATAAGTTTACGATTCAGCCGATGGAGCAAGATGCCGAAATATTGATGTATGGTGTTTTGGTTGGGAAGTTGAATGGTGATTTAGAAGCAGGTGAGTTGATCACAACAGAAAATCTACGTCATGCATCCGAAGATTTTAGAATGGGTGATCGCAAGACCACTTGGACCAAACCAGATATCGCTGCTTTCAAAGAGAAAACGTTCAATGGATTTCACCGCTCGAACGGTACGGTAGGAACTGCCAATTATTGGTTGGTTATTCCATTAGTATTTTGTGAAAACAGAAATGTATTGACGCTAAAAGCTGCTTTCGAAGAGAAATTGGGTTATAAGGTCAAAGCTAACAATTACAACTCCGAAGTGGAAGACTTGATCGGCTTGTATAAATCCGGTGCGGATGTAAACCAAATTCTGGGACAAGATTTATTGGCTAATTCGACATCAAATGAACAAGAACGTTTGTTTAAAAATGTGGACGGCATTAAGTTTTTGAACCACGAAATGGGGTGCGGTGGTACCCGTATGGACTCTGATGCCCTATGCGGTTTGTTGGCGGGATATATTACACATCCAAACGTGGCAGGTGCGACTGTATTGAGTTTAGGCTGCCAACATGCACAGGCGTCCATTTTGAAGGCTGAAATAGAGAAAAGGAATCCTGGCTTTGACCGTCCTTTATACATCTTTGAGCAACAAAAAGAAGGAACTGAAAAAGAATTGATGCAAAAGGCAATCAAAGCAACCTTCGCTGGAATGATGCAAGCGGATAAAAATGAGCGCAAGCCAGCTACTTTAGATAAACTATGTATCGGTTTGGAGTGCGGTGGTTCAGATGGCTTCTCAGGTATTTCGGCCAATCCGGCACTTGGTTTTGTTTCGGATATTCTGGTGACTTTGGGCGGTTCTGTTATTTTAGCTGAATTTCCGGAATTGTGTGGTGTGGAGCAGGAGCTTAGTGATCGCTGTGTCGATGAACCTACTGCCGAGAAATTTATGAATTTAATGCGGACCTACAATGCTAAAGCAGAAGCGGATGGTTCGGGTTTCTATATGAACCCATCTCCGGGCAATATCCGTGATGGTCTAATCACAGATGCGATCAAATCAGCAGGAGCAGCTAAAAAAGGAGGTACCTCGCCAGTCGCAGCTGTGATTGATTATCCAGAATTGGCTAACGGGGCAGGGCTCAACTTACTATGTACACCTGGTAATGACGTGGAGAGTACCACAGCAGAGGTTGCTGCGGGTGCTAATATTGTCTTATTTACGACAGGATTGGGTACGCCTACGGGAAATCCGATTACGCCAGTTGTAAAGCTATCGACAAATACAAAGACTTTTGAAAAAATGCCTGATATCATAGATCTTAACTGTGGTACCATTATCGAAGGTACAGAGACTATTGAAAAGGCAGCACATCGTATACTTGATTATGTAATTGAAGTTGCTTCAGGTGAGGTCAAGCCTAAAGCAGTCTTGTTGGGACAGGATGATTTTATTCCTTGGCGAAGGGGCGTTTCTTTGTAAATAACCAAAAATCAAACATAATGAAATTAAAACATGTCATCTGCAGTTTGGCCTTGCTCATAGGATCACTATCCTATAGTTATAGCCAACAACAGTACCAGCCAAGTCCTGAAAATTTAAAAAATAGGGAATGGTTCGAACAATCTCGATTCGGGGTCTTTATCCATTGGGGTGTCTATAGTGTGTTGGGCGATGGTGAGTGGGTCATGAATAATCAGAACATCAGCTTGGATGAGTATGCACTGTTGCCTAAATTTTTTAATCCCATTTCTTTTGATGCAAAAGAGTGGGCTAAATTATTTAAACAGGCCGGTGCAAAATATATTACATTCACGACAAGGCACCACGATGGTTTCGCCATGTGGAATAGCCAAACTTCGGATTATAACATCGTGAAAAAATCACCATTCAAGCGTGATATCGTAAAAGAGTTGGTAGCAGCATGTCATGCAGAAGGAATAAAAGTCATGTTTTATTACTCGCTTTTGGATTGGAACCGTAACGATTATCTACCTGCTGGTAAAACAGGAGGTGGCATCGCTGGGCGTGATTCTACAAAAGGTGATTGGAATCGTTATGTCCAATTTATGAAAAGTCAGTTGACTGAGCTTCTTACAAGTTATGGTCAAGTTGATGGGATTTGGTTTGATGGTCATTGGAACAAACCTAAAGAAGATTGGCATTTTAAAGAAATCTATGAGTTGATACATAAGTTGCAGCCACAATGTTTGGTGGGTAATAATCATCATTTAGCGCCTTTTGAAGGAGAAGACTTTCAGATGTTTGAACGTGATCTGCCAGGGGAAAACACGACAGGATTTGGAACAAGTGCACATGATGTAGGCAAATTGCCTAAAGAGGTCTGTGGTACCATCGCTGGATCTTGGGGCTTTGAATTAAAAGATAGAACACGTAAATCGTTTAGAGAGGTATTGACTTACTTGGTTAAAGCTGCGGGACATGGTTCAAACTTGTTACTCAATGTAGGACCGATGCCGAATGGCGAGATTCAGGACTATCAACAAGATCGCTTAAAAGATCTTGGTAAGTGGCTAGCTGTTTATGGCGAGACTATCTATGGAACTGAAGCTGGGGGAATAGCACCTACGGATGATTATGCGTTAACGCGAAAAGGAAATCAGGTGTACTTGCATATCCTTAAACCTGAAAAGAAGGAATTGTATATTGCCAAGCTTCCTTATCAGGTGAAGAAAGTAAAGACATTTATCGGAAATAAGGATATTAAATTTAGTAATAAAGATAATAGTTTACGATTGGATTTGCCGGCATCGACTGATGAGGCAGATCTAGTTTTAACACTAACAATTAAATAACAATGGGAAAATTAGAACAAAAAGTAGCTGTTATTACAGGCGGTGGTAGTGGGATTGGTCGTGCTATCAGTGTGCAATTTGCTACAGAAGGAGCGAAAGTCCATATTCTGGATTTAAATGAGGAAGGTGGGAATGCTGTAGTAGCGGAAATTTTGGCTCTAGGTGGGCAGGCTGTGTTCAATCGTTGTAACGTAACCGATCAACAGGAAATTATCGACATAGCTCAAAATATCGGGAAAATTGATATTTTAGTGAATAATGCTGGCATTGCTCACGTTGGTAATTTGGAAAATTGTAAATCCGAAGACTTCGAACGCGTTTTTAATGTGAATGTGAAAGGGGCCTATAATGCGTTGTATGCTATTGTGCCAATCATGAAAGCGCAAGGCTCTGGAGCTATTCTTAATCTCGCTTCGATTGCGGCGTGGGTAGGAATTACGGATCGTTTTGCCTATTCCATGAGTAAAGGTGCGATCTATGCAATGTCTTTGTCAGTAGCACGTGATTACATGGCTTATGGTATCCGTTGCAACAGTATCTCGCCAGCGCGTGTACATACCCCTTTTGTAGATGGTTTTATTGCGAAGAACTATCCTGGTAAAGAGGCTGAAATGTTTGAAAAACTGTCTGCCAGCCAGCCAATAGGTCGTATGGCACAACCCGAAGAAATTGCTAAGCTGGCACTTTTTCTTTGTAGTGATGACGCAGGGTTTATCACAGGTAATGACTATCCTATCGATGGTGGTTTTATTAAATTGAATAACTAAATATTAGATTTGAGACATTAGATTCTCATATCTACTATCTCATATCTCAAATATAAAAAAATATGAAATTAATACGTTTTGGAGCCTTTGGCAAAGAGAAGATTGGAGTTCAGGTCGACGGAGTAAACTACGATGTAAGTGCATTTGGTGGTGATTACAATGAACAATTTTTTGCAGAAGATGGTTTGGCTCGTTTGGAAGAATTTGTCAAGGCTAATGCAGGTAAACTGATTGAAATTCCACAAGACGAGCGTATCGGAGCACCTTTTGCCCGTCCATCTAAAATAGTTTGTATCGGACTGAATTATATGGATCATGCCAAGGAAACAAATGCACCGATTCCTGCTGAACCTATTATTTTTATGAAGTCCACCACTTCATTAATAGGACCATACGATAATGTGATGATTCCTAAAGATTCTGTAAAGACGGATTGGGAAGTGGAGTTTTGTATTGTAATTGGTAAAAAAGCCTCTTATGTAGAAGAAAATGAGGCTTTGGATTATGTTGCGGGTTATGTACTTCACAATGACGTATCTGAACGTGAGTATCAATTGGAACGAGGTGGCACCTGGGATAAAGGAAAAGGCTGTGATACATTTGCACCGATGGGACCATTTATGGCTACCAAAGAAGAGATCAAGGATATTAATAATGTACGTATCTGGTTGAAAGTTAATGGTAAAACCTATCAGGATGGAAATACCAAAGATTTAATTTTTTCAATCGCACATGTTGTTTCCTATGTTTCTAGATTTATGACCCTATTACCTGGAGATGTGATTTCAACAGGAACTCCTGCTGGTGTAGGCCTTGGATTTAATCCTCCTATTTACTTGAACCCTGGTGATGTGATTGAATTGGGTGCAGATGGACTTGGCGAATCGCGTCAGACTGTGGTTGCTTATTCAAAGAATTAATTTATTTCCTATTTTAGGTTTTATTATGCGTATAGATACCCATCAGCATTTTTGGCAATTCGATCCTGTGAGAGACAGTTGGATTACAGACGAGATGCTCGTTATTAAACGGGATTTCACGCCATTGGATATTCAGTTTGTATTGGAACGAAATGGATTTGTAGGTAGTGTAGCGGTTCAGGCTGATCAATCTGACGCGGAAACGAATTATTTGGTTCAGCTGTCCAAAAGTCACCCCTTTATCAAAGGTGTGGTTGGCTGGATTGATCTCCAGGCCGAAGATATTGAACAGCAGTTGATAAGTTATAAAGAACTACCGGTGATCAAAGGCTTCCGCCACATTGTTGAGGGAGAGTTGGACCCAGATTTTCTGATTCGACCAGCTGTGTTGAATGGGTTAAAAGCATTGGCCGCGTTTGGCTATACCTACGATTTATTGATTCGTCCGCGTCATTATGAGGCTACATTGCAATGTGTACAGCAAAATCCAAATCTTCAATTTGTGCTGGATCATATTGCTAAACCTCCGATTAAATCAAGGGAGTTTGATGAGTGGGCCGCGTTTATCGATAAACTTGCTGCGTTTTCAAATGTGGTCTGTAAAGTGTCCGGGCTGGCTACAGAGGCTGATTGGTCCAGATGGAAATTGGATGATTTCAAACAGTATCTAGACCATATTTTCCTACGTTTTGGAAAAGAAAGGATTATGTTTGGATCTGACTGGCCTGTATGCCTGTTAGCGGCCTCCTATGAGGAAAGTATCGCTATTGTTGAGGATAAGTTGGGTGACTTTACAGAAAAGGAAAAAAATGCGTTTTGGGCTGAGAATGCTATACGTATATATAATCTATAAAACTATATAATCCAAAAAAACAATCAGTATGCACGAAAGGGAAAGTATGCATACTGATTGTTTCAATGGCAGATAAATCGAGTCTAATCAGCTCGTTGCTGTTGGGATAAGCTTTAATCAATAACCAGTGAAACGAGTTCGTTGATGCAGAAAACAGACACTCATCAATGAAACATACAATTCAATAAAATTATTATGGATCTTCATTTAAAAGATAAAGTTGTTATTGTTACAGGTGGTGCAAAAGGGATAGGGCGTGCTGTTGTGCATGCTTTGGCCAAGGAGCAGGCTATTCCTGTTATTGTGGGACGTAAGCAGGCCGACAATGAAAAAGTAAGGGAAGAAGTGAAACAGTTCGGTATTGATGCTTTGTGTATTGAGGCTGAATTGTCCAAACCTGAAGATTGTGAAAAAGCGGTACAAAAGACACTGGAGGCTTATGGCCGCATAGATGGCCTGGTGAATAATGCGGGACAGAATGATGGGGTGGGTTTGGCATCTGGTGATTATAAGAAATTTGTTGCCTCATTACATAAAAATCTGATCCATTATTATTTAATGGCGCATCATGCATTGGATGCATTGAAAGCATCTAAAGGAAGTATTGTCAATATATCTTCCAAAACAGGAGAAACCGGACAGGGCAATACATCAGCCTATGCCGCTTCCAATGGTGGACGAAATGCATTGACACGCGAATGGGCTGTAGAATTGTTGCCTTATTCAATCCGTGTAAACGCTATTGTTGTTGCTGAATGTGCTACCCCACAATACGATACCTGGATCCAGACTTTACCAAATCCGGAGGAAATATTGAAAAAGATTACCGATCGTATCCCATTGGAAAATCGCATGACTACGTCGGAGGAAATTGCAGATACAACCGTATTCTTGCTATCTGACAAGTCAAGTCATACGACGGGTCAATTGATCCATGTTGATGGCGGTTATGTACATTTGGACCGCTCCATTATTGCGGAATAGTATCCCGTAAAAATAAGAAACTGAAGCATCGTGTTTAGCCATGTTCCATTGAGCTATACGCGATAAGAAAATAGGGCAGTGCCTGTTAAAGTCGGAAGAACTACTCTTCTGACTTTTTTATTTTTATACCCGCTGATAATAGGTGTAATGCCCAAAACCGTGAAAACATACAAATAAGGCTGGTTTTCTAGTTAATCTGCTGAGGATTTTGATGTTAATAAAAAAAATATAAATTTTATTTTGTTATTTAATCGATTAAGCTTATACTTGTGTAACTGATAATTATAAACTTAAGATAAACTGAGGGATCCTTTTGCTTTTTTTTTGCTTTTTTTGTTTAAACGATTAAGCTTAAAAAGATAAATAAATCCTACAGAACTGATTATATAAAATAAGTTCCAAATAAATATTACATGGATTATAAACCGTCCATATTTAAAATTTCAATTTTATTACACAATTGAATGTAATTTTTAAATAGGAAATATTCCATCTTACTGATGGAAAAAAGAGTGCAACACACTCATTTATACTGTTTAAAATATACAATCAATAAGATAATCAATTATAGTATATGAAAAGATTCATTTTTTTATGGTGTGTAGTCATGTTCGGTTACACATCTTTCGCTCAAAATTCAAATGGATTAGGTAATCTATCGAAATTATCGAATGCTAAAACAAGGTCAATCAGTCCTGAAAACTTTAGCGGTGGAAAAGGTAAAGGTGGAATGGCGGTCCCTAATGAAAAGGAGGGGGCTCGTAATCAGGCAAATGCTTCCAAAGCCGCCCGAGAGCTCGGTGTAGGATGGAAAGTTAATCCTTATGTCCATATTGGAGACGGGGAGACATTTACGCTGGCTGAAATAGATGGATCAGGAATCATTCAGCACATCTGGATGACACCGACAGGCAACTGGAGTCAATCCATTATTCGGTTTTATTGGGATGGGGAGACCGAACCTTCGGTTGAAGCACCTGTCGGAGCCTTTTTTGGAATGGGCTGGAATAAATACGCCCCTTTGAATTCACTTGCGATGACAGTCAATCCAGGTAGTGCATTTAACTCCTATTGGCAAATGCCTTTTCGAAAAAAATGCAAGATAACAATGGAGAATGTCAGCATTCACCCCATGGTACTCTATTATCAAGTCAATTATGCCGAGACTGAGGTTGGTAATGATGAAGCTTATTTCCATGCGCAATACCGAAGATCTCACCCTACAGAAGGTTCCTTACATACCATTCTGGATGGTGTAAAAGGGAAAGGACATTACGTTGGAACCTATTTAGCTGTGGGAGTCAACAACACGGGCTGGTGGGGTGAAGGTGAAGTCAAATTTTTCCTTGATGGCGATAAAGAGTTTGCTACGATCGTCACAACAGGCTTGGAAGACTACTTTTGTGGATCTTACAATTTTGAAAACAAAGAAACGCGTAGATATCAGGAGTTTACTACACCTTATGCTGGTCTACATCAAGTGATCCGCCCGGATGGTATATATGATTCACAGCAGCGATTTGGCATGTACCGTTGGCATATTCTGGATCCTGTACGTTTTGACGGTGATCTAAAGGTAACCGTTCAAGATCTGGGCTGGCGGTCCGAAGACCGATACCTACCGCAGAAGTCTGATATTATTTCGGTGGCTTACTGGTACCAGACAGAACCTCACGGCAAATTTAAACCACTTCCAGGAAAGAATGGGATAGAAATCAATTAAAGTTCGGGACCATGAAAACAAAACTATTCAAAGCTATGATGATATTCTCAGTATTGTTCTCAGCCTGTCAGGGTAATAATAAAGTACCAGGGCACCCGCAGAAAGCTGCGCCTAATTTCGCTCATGATCTCACTTTTCTGCAAAAATGGGATCAGCAACTGATTGTTCTTTCAGCTTCCGGAGGGGAGGCGAAGCTGATTGTTTCGCCCAAATACCAAGGGAAAGTGTTTACTTCTACCGCAGAAGGTCAGGAGGGGAAGAGTTTTGGCTGGATCAACTACAAAGCTTTTGATCAAGCTATTGATCCACATATGAATGCTTATGGTGGTGAAAATCGGCTATGGCTGGGGCCAGAAGGTGGGCCTTTTTCGTTGTTCTTTGCACCGAAAAAAGACATGGTTTTTGATCATTGGCGTACCCCAGCGGCAATTGACACCGAAAGTTGGTCTTTGGTTTCATCCTCCACGAAAAGTGTGCGACTCGCCAAGGATATGGAATTGCAAAACTATGCTGGAACACAGTTCAAAATAAATGTTAATCGCCAGGTGGAGATATTGGAACGTAAGGAGATCGAAGGTATGCTTTCCATTGTATTAGGGGATAAGGTGAAATCTGTTGGGTTTAAAACAACCAATAGCTTGCGAAATACAGGTGATTTTACTTGGGATAAAAAAACAGGAGCGCCCTGCATATGGAATTTGGATATGTTTACACCTACACCAGAAACCGTGATTTTAATTCCCTATAAAGAAGAAGCTGAAGGTAAAGTGGCCACAACAGACTACTTTGGTGAGATTCAATCTGATCGGATTGCAATGGAAAAAGGTGTTTTATACTTTAAAGCTGATGGTTTATCAAGGGGTAAACTCGGTATACCACCTCATCGCGCCAAACCTATAGCCGGAAGTTATGCTGTTGATGAAGGTGTACTTACGATCACCCTTTTTGACGTGGCTAATACAGCTACTTATCTAAACCAGGAATGGACGACAAAAAAAGATCCTTTCCTAGGTGATGCAATGAATGCTTATAACGATGGTCCGTTAGCGGACGGTACACAAATGGGGCCTTTTTATGAAATTGAAAGTGTTTCTCCAGCGGCTTTTATTCCACCTAATGAACAGATTGTGCACACACATAGTGTCTTCCATTTTACTGGAGACAAAACT
Organism: Sphingobacterium sp. GW821-FHT03E03; assembly: GCF_059420745.1. Classification (NCBI taxonomy): domain Bacteria; kingdom Pseudomonadati; phylum Bacteroidota; class Sphingobacteriia; order Sphingobacteriales; family Sphingobacteriaceae; genus Sphingobacterium; species Sphingobacterium sp. GW821-FHT03E03. Next base: position 75,030 of record NZ_JBWKUH010000017.1, on the reverse strand, counting down.
GAGCTGAATACAATTGCTGAGAAGGTGTTGGGAACCTCCCTAGCCCGTGTTTCAACAATTTTTGGTCAACCTAAAAAGTAACAAATATGAAAACATATCCTAAAATTGGTATTCGCCCTATTATCGATGGTCGCCTGGGCGGTATACGCGAATCTTTGGAAGAAACAACAATGAATATGGCTAAAGCTGTCGTGGCATTGTTTAACACCGAATTGAAATATCCCGATGGAACACCAGTGGTCTGTGTTGTCGCGGATACCTGTATTGGTGGTGTAAAAGAAGCCGCAGACTGTGCCGATAAGTTTGAGCGTGAGAATGTCGGTGTATCGCTTTCTGTTACCCCCTGTTGGTGTTATGGTTCTGAAACGATGGATATGAATCCACTGTTACCCAAAGCAATTTGGGGTTTTAATGGCACCGAACGACCAGGAGCAGTATACTTGGCGGCAACCTTGGCCGCTCATAATCAAAAGGGCTTACCAGCCTTTGGGATCTATGGTAAGGATGTACAGGACATGGGCGACCAGCATATACCGGAGGATGTGTGTGTGAAGTTACTAGCCTTTGCGAGAGCAGGATTAGCTGTGGCAATCATGCGGGGCAAATCCTATTTGGCTATCGGCTCGGTTTCGATGGGAATAGCGGGGTCCATTGTAGACGCTGATTTTTTTCAAAGTTACCTTGGTATGCGTAATGAGTATGTGGATTCCTCAGAAATCTTACGCCGGATACAACAAAATATTTTTGATCCGGAGGAGTTTAAATTAGCATTGAAGTGGACGCGTGAACATTGTCAGGAGGGTGAAGACTTTAATCAACCAAAGAATGTCAAAAACCGCGAAGAGAAAGATCAGGATTGGGAGTTTGTTGTCAAGATGACGATGATTATGCGTGATCTCATGATCGGCAATCCAAGACTTGTCGATCAAGGCTTTGGAGAAGAAGCACAAGGCCACCATGCGCTCTTGGCTGGATTTCAGGGGCAACGGCAATGGACAGATTTCTTACCAGATGGTGATTTTTCCGAAGCACTATTGAATTCGTCATTTGATTGGAATGGCATACGTGCACCTTATTTGGTGGCTACTGAAAACGATGCTTTGAATGGAGTATCCATGCTGTTTAATTATCTATTGACCAATACTGCGCAGATCTTTGCTGATGTGCGGACTTATTGGAGTCCTAAGGCCGTGAAGCGCGTGTCTGGTTGGAAACCTGAGGGAAGGGCTGCGGATGGATTTCTGCACTTAATTAATTCCGGATCGGCGACCCTTGATGGTACGGGGAAACAGCGTCTTGGGGATAAGCCTGTGATGAAACCACATTGGGAAATTTCGGATAAAGAAGTGGATGCCTGTCTGAAGGCCACCACATTTTATCCCTCCAATCGAGATTATATGCGAGGCGGTGGTTTTTCGTCCAAGTTTGTCACTGAAGGGGGAATGCCTGTAACCATGTGCCGCCTCAATCTCATTAAGGGGGTAGGGCCAGTTTTGCAAATTGCTGAGGGATGGACAATCGATCTACCAGAAGATGTCCATCGTATATTGGATGAACGCACAGATAAAATCTGGCCAACCACCTGGTTTGTACCACGCTTGACCGGAGAAACTAATTTTTCTAGTGTATATGCCGTTATGGCCAATTGGGGTTCCAATCATGGCGCCATTAGCTATGGGCATATTGGTGCAGATCTGATTACGATGGCAGCCATGTTACGCATTCCTGTCAATATGCATAATGTAGCGCAGGAGGTAATCTTTCGACCATCGGCATGGGGAGCTTTTGGAATGGACAGTGAGGGCAGCGATTATAGAGCATGCCAGGTATATGGACCCCTGTATAAATAAGATTTAGGCTTCAATAAAATTTCTATTACCATGAACACGACATCCCCAAGAAAAAAGAAAAAATCCCTTTTTGTCAATGAGCAAGGAGTTAATTATCTTGTGCCGTTCATTTTTATTTGCAGCCTATTTCTCCTTTGGGGCTTTGCCCACGGTTTCTTAGATGTTCTGGATAAGCATTTTCAGGATCTTTTGCATGTCAGTAAAGCGCAATCCGGCTTTGTGCAGTTTTCCCTTTATATTGGATATTTGGCCATGGCCTTGCCTGCAGGATTATTCATTAAACGCTATGGGTATCAAAGAGGTATTATCCTTGGCCTAGCTATTTTTGCTATAGGTGCTTTTATGTTTTATCCTGCTGCGGCCTTGGGCGCTTTTATTCCTTTCCTAATCGCTTTGTTTGTGTTGGCCTGTGGACTTACTTTTTTAGAAACTGCTGCTAATCCCTATTCTACTGTATTGGGAGATAAGGCTGGAGCTGCCCGACGAATTAATATTTCTCAATCTTTCAACGGACTCGGGTGGATATTAGGACCACTTATCGGAGGGCTTTTCGTTTTTGGGATGGAGTCAACGGGTGAACATGATAAGTTTGATTCTTTAGTGACACCCTATATGATGATCGGTAGTATCGTGGTGGTGGTGCTGCTTATTTTTATGGTCATCAAGCTGCCCGAAGTCAAAGAAGACCCCGATACAGATGGGGAGGAAAACCCGCCATTGCGAAAGCTATTGCAATATCCAGCTTTTATATTGGCTGTTGCAGCGCAATTCTTATATGTCGCTGCACAGACCGGCACGAATTCATTTTTTATCAATTATGTCATAGATGCTGTTCATGATCTGCAAACGCCTATCAGCAATATCATGGTGCACTTAGGTTATTTTGGCGATTTTTTTATGCCCAAAAATAATGAACAGGCGGCCTCGATCCTGCTCGCTATCGGTGGGATGGGAGCCTTCTGGATCGGGCGTCTTACTGGTGCATATTTTATGCGGTTTGTGAGTCCACGTAAATTATTGATGTGGTACGCGATAGCGAATAGTGTGTTGGTTACGGTTGTCATTGCTGATATCGGATGGCTTTCGGTTTTCAGCCTATTCACGACATATTTTTTTATGTCCATCATGTTTCCGACCATCTTTGCACTAGGAATTCAAGATCTAGGTACATTGACGAAGAAGGCTTCTTCTTTCTTGGTGATGGCTGTTGCAGGGGGAGCCTTCTGTCCACCCATTATGGGATTGATTTCTGATCATTCTAAGATGGCTGTTGGTTTTTTTATACCATTACTATGTTATTTGTTTATTGCGTTTTACGGGTTTTGGATCAAGCGTAAACTTAAAACAGAACGTATCACTGTGGGTGTGTCCCATTAATAAGGAGAACAGGAATATGAGTAAGAATAAGTATGTTATTGGAGTGGATTTTGGGACGGATTCTGTCAGGGCTATGCTGATGGATACAATCACTGGAAAGATCCTTTCTTCATCGGTTTGTTTATATGAACGGTGGCATAAAGGTTTGTACTGTGATGCCGGCAGCAGTCAATTTCGTCAGCATCCATCGGATTATATAGAAGGGTTGACCTCAGCGGTTAAAACCTGTCTACAGACGGTGGATCCGGAAGTTAGACAAAGCATTGGCGCCTTATCTATGGCAATGACGGGATCGACACCCGTAGCTGTTGATGAACAGGGGACGGCCCTGGCTCTTCTTGATACTCTTAAGGAAAATCCCAATGCAATGTTTGTGCTTTGGAAGGATCATACAGCTATCCATGAAGCGGCAGAAATCAATGTGGTCGGAAAAAAAGATCACCGAGGTTACTTGCGATATGTCGGTGGAATCTATTCTTCGGAGTGGTACTGGGCAAAATTATTACATGTACTTCGTGTTGATCCAGCCGTTAGGGAAGCTTGTTATACCTGGGTAGAACACAGTGACTGGATGCCTTTTTTGTTGGTAGGTGGCAATGATGCAAATCAGATGAAGCGGAATGTATGTGCGGCAGGACATAAAGCACTTTGGTCACCCGCTTTTGGCGGTTTACCCGATACGGAGTTTTTTAATGAGATCGATCCGATGTTGGGTACCTATGCCGAACGATTTGGGGATAGCGTATATACGGCTACTGAATCCGCGGGATACCTTTGCGCAGCATGGGCTGAGCGACTGGGGCTTTCTACCGACGTGCAAATCGGTATCGGGTCCATCGATGCGCACGTAGGCGCTGTAGGAGGAGAAATAAAACCCTACTACATCAGCAAAGTTATAGGTACATCGACATGCGATATGATGGTCGTGCCCAAACCAGAGATGGAAGGCGTATTTGTGGAAGGTATATGTGGTCAGGTTGAAGACTCCATTATTCCGGGGATGGTGGGACTTGAAGCTGGACAGTCTGCCTTTGGCGATGTGTTTTCTTGGTTTAAGGATTTGCTTCTCTGGCCAGCAAAATTAAATTCTTCGGCCGATTTCAGTGCTGTTTATGAACATTTGGAAACAGAACTGTTAAAGGAACTCAATCGTACAGCTGCACAGTTACCATTGCATATCGATGATCCTTTTGCTTTAGACTGGTTTAATGGTCGACGGACACCGGATGCAGCGCCAACGCTGAAAGGTCTGATCGGTGGTCTCTCCTTAGGGACAACGGCACCTGCAATTTTTAGCGCTTTGGTTGAGGCAACTTGCTTTGGCTCACGGGCGATTATGGAGCGTATCGAAAGCGAAGGGGTAAGGGTGGAAGGGATCAATGCGATTGGCGGAATCGCTAGTAAATCTCCCTTCGCTATGCAGATGATGGCTGATATATTAAATCGACCGATACATATTGCAGCTACAGAACAGGTCTGCGCATTGGGAGCTTGTATGTTTGCAGCAGTGGTTAGCAACAGTTATGATACAATAGAAGAAGCGGCAGCCCGTATGGGAAAGGGAGATAAGGAAATTGTACAGCCTAGACCTGAATATAGGGCGCATTTTGATCATCGGTATGCACAGTATTTACGTTATGGTGCTGTTCAAAATAATCATGATAATAAAGTGCTGACTTAATGCTTTTAGGATGGAAACGATAATGCAAAAACAAGCCCATATGGGCGGGCTGCAGGGTGTTCTGGATCATGATACTTTTAATCTGGTCTATACAACCTATCAGGGGACTTTGTATAAAAAGTTTATGTTTCTGCTCAATTTTCAAGAGACAGCAGAGGATATTCTTCAAGATGTTTTTTTGAAGACCTGGCAATTGCGGGATACGATCAAGACCGAAAAATCATTGAAAAGCTATCTGTTTCAGATTGGCCGAAATTTAATTATGGATCACTATCGTAGGCAAAAAAGGGAGCAAGGTTTTACATTGACCTATCGTGATTTTATAAATGTGGTGGATCAAATTGATGAGGAATGTATATTCCATGAGGACAAATATTCTAAATTAGAAGGAATTATCAATAAATTACCCCCGCGAAGAAAGCAGGTGTTTGAACTGTGTAAATTTGAGCGAAGGAGTTATGAAGAAGTAAGCGAATTATTGCATATTTCACCATCAACAATAAGTGACCACATCGTTAAGGCTATGCAGTTTATTAAAGTGCATTGGAACTAATATGATAACGGTGTCCACACTATTTAGTATAAAAATATGAGCAAGAAGATCTCACTGAAGGATATAGCAGAAGCGGTAGGCGTTTCTACCGCATTAGTGTCTTATGTATTGAACGATAAAGACGAACAGACAAGGGTAAATAAAGACACGGCAAAACGTATACGGGAGATGGCAAAAGAGATGAACTACCAACCCAATCAGATTGCGAAAAGCTTAAAAAGCGGTAAGTCGCAGGCGATTGGATTATTGGTGGCTGATATTTCCAATCCTTTTTTTGGGAATCTCGCTCGTGCGATAGAGGATGAAGCTAAAAAACATGGTTATAGTGTGCTTTTTGGAAGTTCTGATGAGAATCTAGAAAACTCGCAGCGATTGATCGATACATTTATGAATCGGCAGATAGACGGTTTTATTATAGCACCTGCAGAGGGTACAGCTTCGCAACTGGAATATCTGAAGAAAGCCAATATTCCTTTCGTACTCATTGACCGTTATTTTAAGGATTTGGAAACAAGTTATGTGGTTGTTGATAATTTTAACGCAACTTATCAGGCTACCCAGCTGCTGCTGAACCAAGGGCATACTAAAGTTGCCTATGTCTGTTATAAAAACCAGCTGCAGCATACAGAGGATCGTTATAGCGGTTACCTGCAAGCGTTACTAGATCAGGGGAATACCGAGGACAGTAGCTTGGTATGTGAGGTGGAGTTTAATAATGCGACTTACTTTAGGGAGCAATTTATCGAGCTGTTGCAGCCGGATAGGGGTGTAGACGCTATTCTCTTTTCAACAAATACCCTATCTATTATGGGTTTAAAGATTATCAACGAACTGAATATTACTGTTCCAGATGATTTAGCAGTTTTTTGCTTTGATGAGAGTGAAGCCTATGATCTGTTTTATTGCCCAATAAGCTATGTCAAACAACCATTGTCCATGATCGGGAAAGAAGCAGTGAAGATATTGCTTGAACAATTACGTGGGAAAGTTTCCAGCGAACAGAAGGTTATGTTGGATGTGGAAATCGTTGCACGAAAGTCTTGTCAAAAATAAAAATGAAACGGCTATTACTCCCTTTACTAGTGTTGGTGGCAGACCTTTTATATGGTCAGGGAAGTTCCATGTCATGGCTGGAACTGGCACCACCGGATACGATGGGGGCTTGGGTACAACCTGTACAGGGAAAGCCGGCGATGCCAGTTTGGGGACATGTAAATGGTATAAGGATCGGATTAGATCCTTTGCCGGGACCAAGAGGACTGATCCGGATTTATACCCCTTATTTAAATTATGGGTTTCCGGAAGTCATGAATTTTATTGCCTTTGAGCCTATTCCCAAGGGAAAGGAGGCCCGTGGATTTTCCGAACTTGAAATGAGTAGTATCCATCCCGGAAAACGCGGAAAGCATTTTTGGAGTACAGACCATCCGACAGGGGTATCAGCCCTGGATGGAAGATATCCAGCACGGGGGATCGTTGCCCAAAACAATGGTGAGGAGACCCTCACAATATATCTATTTGCAGAACCCTTTGACAATGGTGCAAAAGTTTATGCTAGGCTTCGTTTTTTTGCATCCAGACCCTATGAATTTGAATTGGCGACCTATACCTATGAAGGATCTGAAGAACTGGATTATTTCATACTAACCGCGACAATGGGCAATAAATCTAGGCTAAGGACACTTTTCTTGCAAGATGGAAAAGAATCCTCGCTGGAGTTATGGTCCGATTACAAAGACATCCATTTTACGCCACATGCCTATTTTCCGCAACAACGTATGATCAGAGACAAAAAAGGGCATGTTTATTTTATTGCAGCTCCTGATGAAGCAGATTATCTCAAAACCGTTTATACAGCTGGGACTAATCAGCATTGGAAGTATCGGGGTAAACCGGCGACCCAATACTGGATAAAAAAGAATCCCAGCGAGCAGCTCAATGGACTGCTAACCGGAAGATTCACTTATTGGGCGAGTAAAGAACCCATACCCGGAGGCGTCTCCATTGAAAATTTTGAATTGAAGGAACCATTTAAGGCAGGAGATTCCTTTATTTTTGGGATTACGCCGCTTTCGGCCGAAGCATTCATCCAGCATATCAAACATTAACCAACGAAACAATAACCAACGAGAAAACGAATCCACCCGCAGAACGGGTTGATTTAATAAAAAAATAGTTTCCCAGCAGAGGATTTCGTATGATCGAACGTATTAAGTATATAGCTGCTGCATCATTACCGATATTTAGCTTAAACGATTAAATTTTTGTGCCGTAGTATAAACTGATTAATAACACCTAATATTAATGACTATGAAACGCTACCTAAATTTAGCACACCGGCTCTGTATAGCCTTTCTGTTTTGTACATTTTTTTTGCATGCAAAAGCTATAGAATCCCCGACCGTATTACAGCAAAGGATCATCAGGGGCGAAGTGCGGGAAAGTGGTACGAATACAACACTTGCAGGCGTCAATGTGAAGGTCAAAGGGAAAACAGGCGGGACTGTCACCACCTCAGACGGAAAATATGAAATCCCGATTGACTCCAAAGAAAGTGTACTTGTTTTCTCGTATACCGGGAAGAAGACTGAAGAACGTTTAGTGGGTGAAAACGATTTGATTAATGTGAGCCTTACGGATGAGAGCAATATGCTTGCCGAAGTATATGTCGGTTATATGACGCAACGGAAAGCCGATTTAACAGGCTCCGTTTCTATCGCAAATGCGAGTGATATTGCTAGGAACCCATCGGCGAATGCCATGAAATCACTTCAGGGAAAATTAGCGGGTGTGCACATCACCACCAATGGTGGAAATCCGGCAGAGGGTGTGAACGTACAGATCAGAGGTTTGTCGTCACTTTCCGGCGGAGTTAAACCGCTCATTGTTTTGGATGGTATGCCTACCGAGAATCTCAATCTACGCGACATCAATGCAGCAGATATTGAATCTATTCAGGTCCTGAAAGATGCGGCTTCCGCAAGTATCTATGGTGCACGGGCTTCCGGTGGGGTTATTCTTGTCCAAACTAAGAAGGGCAAAATTGGACAGACAAAAGTGGACTATAATGGTAGCGTTGGAGTAAGCAGTATTGTGCGCAAGCCCAGATTGATGAATGCCGAGGAATATGGGCGGGCGACCTTTCGGGCTTATGCCTACGATGAGGCGGTCTATGGGGTGCCATTGACTTTGCCCAAAACGTATGATTTTACCTGGCATAGGGATGCTGAAGGACGCGCTGTGCTCGATGCTGTTAAACCAGCGGAGTATCTCAATGCCGAGAAAACGGTGAAAAGCGCCGATACTGACTGGCTTGATGAAATTCTCCGTCCAGGCCTGATGACAAATCATCAGGTATCTGTTTCCAGTGGGACGGAAAAATCAAAAAGCATGTTTTCATTGGGTTATTTTGAAAACCAAGGAACACAGATCCATACCTTTTTTAGACAGTTTTCACTGCGTGCTAACAATGAGATTAATTTAATCAATAACCGCCTAAAAGTAGGGGAGAATTTTGCGGTTTCGTATTTAAGATACCGTGATGCAAACGAAATGCGTTGGGCATTGATCAATCCACCAGCTGTTCCTGTACATGATATTTATGGCGGCTGGGCTGGTGCGGCGGGTTTTGACGACTTCACAAATCCTGTGCGTGTACTGACCGATAACAAAGACAATGTAAATAATTATGTCAAAATGATCGGTAATGTCTTTGTGGATCTAAATATCTGGAAGGGAATTTCTGCCCGCTCACAATTTGGTATAGACTATGGGAATGCCTATCGAAGGAATGTGGAGAAGAAATGGTCGGAAACAGGTGGACGAAATAGTGACGATGAAAATTATGTGGGGAATACCCAGTCTCATCCCCTCAGTTATGTGTGGACAAATACGCTTTCTTACAGCCTGCAGAATGATAAACATAGCTTAGATGCGGTGTTGGGAACTGAATACACACGATTTGTCGAGGAAGGTTTCTCTGCCCGACGGGAAGGAATATATCTGGAAGATCGTGATTTTGCGCATATTGGAGTAACCAATGGAACCAAATATTCACTTGGAAGCACGGCCGACGAATATGTATACCTGTCTTATTTCGCCAAAGCCAACTATGTGTATAACCAAAAATACCTGCTGTCGGCGACTTTGCGTCGGGATGGATCCTCACTTTTTGGCGCAAACAACAAATTCGCTATGTTCCCAGCATTTTCTGCTGGTTGGCGGATCAGCAACGAACCATTTATGAAAAAATATGCATTTATATCTGACCTTAAGCTGCGTGGCGGATGGGGAGCTAATGGAAGTGTACAGGGGCTGCCAAGAGGTTATACCTCGACACCATTTACAACAGACTATTTTGGAACATCTTACCCGATCGAAGGGAATGAAACCGGACCAATATTTTCGGGATATCGACGGACCTGGCTAGGCAACCCTAATCTCAAATGGGAAACAACCACACAAACTGATGTCGCCCTAGATTTTAGCCTATTTGATAGCAGGCTTAGCGGATCTTTTGGTTACTATTTTAAGAAAACAAAAGATATCTTGGTTCAGACTCCATACATTGCCGCCATGGGTGAAGGTGGGGAACCCTGGATCAATGGTGCAAGTATGAATAACCGCGGGATAGAATTGGATATTAGTTATCACAACAATCCGCAAAATGCGTTTCGGTATACCATCTCTGCAAATCTGGGGACTTATAAGACCAAAATCGTTAGCCTTCCTAAAGATGTCATCAATAAATACCCGGGAAATGGGGTCAATGACCTTGTGTTAGGTAGGACACCAAATATCTTGTATGGCATGGTAGAAGATGGTATCTTTAAGACACAAGAGGAAGTTGATAATCATGCTGCGCAGCCTGGAAAGGCAGTGGGGCGGATACGTTACAAAGACATCGATGGCAATGGAAAGATCGAAGAGTTTTATGACCGGACTTATATTGGAGTCAAAGATCCTAAGTTTTTCGGTGGGATAACCTTTGACTTTAGTTACCGCAATTTTGACCTTAATATCTTCTTTCAGGGGGTCTTTGGCAATAAAGTAAATAACCTATGGAAATTGGAATCTGACCTGTGGAATATCAATGTCCCAGCACACAAAAATCACCCCACACGTATTTTGGATGGATGGTATTTTGATCAGATGGATGCTGATATTCCGGCGATTTCCAATTCCACCCTTAATGCGGAACAGCGCCCCTCCAGTTATACTGTGGAGGATGGATCTTATTTGAAATTGAGGAATATAGAACTTGGGTATACACTTCCACAAGCGATTTCCAAGAAAGCAGCCATGAATAATTTAAGATTTTATGTCTCTGGCCGTAATCTCCTGACATTCAAAAAAGGTTGGGGAAAAGACCGATATACCAGTTTTGATCCTGAAATGCCTGACTATGGCTATCTGACTCCGATGTTTTTAACCTTTGGTATCAATGTAACCTTTTAAACTTCCCTATTATGAAAACGTATAAAATAAAAATATGCCTTGCGCTTTTCCTATTAACTATTGTAAGTTGTACTGATTCCCTTGATATTGCACCCAAACAGGTGCTGGACGAATCTTTTCTGGTTAAACCAGAGGATATGGACGGTTTTGTGACCGCCGCCTATGCAAGGATGACCGATATTCCGTCATTTGATTCACCTTTTGCACCCTGGTGGTCGGGTTCTATGCGGGCAGATGATTCCTATAAAGGTGGTGGCGGAACATGGGATGGTGATGGCTGGCATAATATGGAGATCTTTGTTGGAGTCAATCCCAATGGATGGCCCCTAGACTATCCCTGGTATGTCTCTTACCAGATTATTCAACGTTGCAATACGGCGATACAAAAATTGGAGCAGATCAAGGAGGAAGACTTTCCACAAAAGAATGCCCGTCTCGGAGAGGTGAAATTTATACGGACATTCACCTTTTTTAGGCTAAAGCAATTTTGGAAATACATTCCTTATATTGATGAAAAAGTCGTTGGCACCAGTGCAGACTTTGAAGCGGTACCGAATAGAGAAAAAGACCAACCCAACGATCAGTATCTTTGGGGAAGAATATTGGCTGATTTTAAAGAGGCCGAACAGTTGTTACCAGCGACGCAGCCTGAGAAAGGACGTGTTGATAAAAATGCGGCAACAGCGATGGTTGCCCGAACGCTGTTATTTATGGCGTATGAACAAAATGATAAACATACTGTTGTAAATATTAATAAAGAAAGGTTGAGCGAAGCATTGACTTATCTCAACAAATTGACCGACCAGGAAGGAGGGAAGGTTGGTTTGCAAACAGATTTTGCCGAAAATTTTGACATAAATTTTGATAACAAGACAAAAGAATCTATTTGGGAGATTCAATATTCCATTGATGATGGAAGTTCGAGTGGAGGTAAGATCAATCGAGGTGAGGGATTAAATCACCCATTCCAATGGGGTGGTTTTCAATGTTGCGGATTTCACCAGATCAGCTATACGATGGCAAATGCATTTAAAACTGGAACAAACGGTCTTCCTTTATTTGATACATACAATAATGGGAGTTACGCGGATGGGGACGCTGTATTTTTTGGTGGGAACAGCTTTGATCCGCGATTTAGCCATACTGTCGCCGCGCCGGGGCAGCCTTGGAAATATAATCCGAATCTTCTTTTTGAAACAAAGGGAATTCGAAATGGTGCCGAGTATGGTTACTTGAAATCTATTAAGGAATTGCCACAACCAGATTGTAAATGTTTGTTATATGATGGCTGGCAATTTAACTCGATGAACAAGAAAATGATTCGCTATGATGAGGTTTTACTTTGGAAAGCCGAGGTACTGATTCAACTGGACCGTTGGAACGAATCATTGATACTGATCAACAAGATTCGTGAACGAGCTGCTAAAAGCACAGCGAGGTTAGTGAAAAAGGATGGTTCTCCGGTTCTCAATTACAAAATTGCGACCTATCAACCTGGTGTCAATTGTACTTGGGATAAAGCTTTTGCCTGGAAGGCATTACAATGGGAAAATCGTCTCGAGCTGGCCGCGGAGGGGCGCCGTTTTTTTGATCTGCAACGCTGGGGAATATTGGAGCCAACAATGAATGCCTACTTTTCAGTAGAAAAAAATAGGTTTAAGTGGCTGGGAGCAGGACGTTTTACAGCAGGACGTGATGAATATTTTCCGATTCCTCAACCTCAGATTAACTGGGCCAAAGGGAATTATGTACAAAATCCTGGCTATTAGTTCATAACTATAAATGAAACCGAAGTGTGATGATAAAATTATTGATCAAGAATAATGTATTTCCTTACTGTTTGTTGATACTGTTGACATTATGTTGCTTATACCAGCAATGCTGGGCGAATGTGGATCCAGGGAAAATAAATGCATTGATTAAAGCAATTAAAGTTGATAGTATAGGGGGGCAACTGCCCCAATTGAGCTATCAGAAAATTGCGAGTCAGGTAGTGAAGGTGCGGGTTTCGGTAGATCTGCCCGAAGATGTGCGTTGTGATGATTGGCGGATCAGAATTTTGCCAGCATTTCAGCCCACATTTCATTGGGCACCACATTTGACACCTTCGGATAGCCATATTATTGCACAGCATGTCTTTAGGGCGCCGATGATAATGTTAACTGATCAACGGAAGCAACTTGTTATTATTCCCGATGTAGATCTGTTGAATAGTACTTTGGCCAAGGATTGGTATATGGATATGGACGCGCAAAAAAAACAGTTAACACTGGGACGGTCGCTGGCGCAAGTCGGAGAACATGTTTTGTTCAAACGGAAATCCGGAAATACATACACGCGTGGTAAATTTGAATTTGCATTTTATGTTCTTGCCTTTGACGATCGGGAAGTGGCAGAAAATCCCTTTCGTAGGCCGCTGGCTTTCTACTGGAAAAATTGGGGCGCAGGTCTTTTTGAGAAGGGCGAACCAATCTCCGGAGATATGGAAGCCTATGTGCGGCATAGCTATCACTGGGCATTTCAATCCTGGGTCAAGCAGGTATGGCAGTCGTTTGAAATTAATGGAAAAAAAGTAGGTGCACCGACTTTTATCGTCAATACCACACAGAGTCCGAATTATCCTGGGAAAACCAATGAACGGGAATTTCGTTCAATATGGAATCAGGCCTGGTTTAGTTCTTTACGTTCAGCCAGTGGCCTATATCGCTTTGCAAAGCGGACAGGAGACTCTGAACTCCTGGATAAGGCGAATCTAACCAAGGAACTGGCGCTATCCTATCCCAAAAAGGGGGGATTTTTCTATGGTCTGATCGGAACTGAAATGGAAGAAACTATCGACGGACAAGGCGATAAAAAATCCGTTCGTAGTAAAGGTTGGGAACACTATTATTGGGGAAATTCAAATCGAAATCCTTATACCTGGGATGCCCGTAAATCCCCTTTTCATCTGCTGGATATGAGCTGGACGGCGTTGCTGATGTTGCGTTGGTACGACGAGCTCGAAAAAGACCCTCGTTTGCTCGCTTATGCCGAAGATTACGCGAGGTCTCTGCTCGAAGTTCAATCAGCGGATGGATTTTTTCCAGGCTGGCTTGATGTAGAGACATTAAAGCCTCTTACTCACCTAAATGATTCACCCGAAAGCGCGTTGTCGGTTACCTTTTTATTGACTCTTTATCGCATGACGCAAAAGGAGGAGTATAAAGTAGCGGCTCTACGAGCAATGCAAGCAATTATAAAGGAAATTATACCCAATGGGCGCTGGGAAGATTTTGAAACCTATTGGTCCTGTTCGCGTGTCGGTGCCGAAGATTGGGTAGGGGAAAAGGTATTGCGCAATGACATGTACAAGCAGAATAATTTTTCTATGTTTTGGACAGCGGAGGCGCTATTGGAATGTTATCAAGCCACTAGATCGAAACAATACCTCAAGATTGGCCAGCGTACCTTGGACGAACTGTTGATGACACAGGCCGCATGGCAGCCCCATTTTATTCCGATAAAAGCTTTGGGCGGATTTGGCGTGATGAATGCAGATGGAGAATGGAACGATGCCAGGCAGAGTTTGTTTGCTGAGTTGATTATTCGCTATGGTAAGGAATTGAAGCAAAAGGAATACCTTCAGCGTGGTTTAGCGGCTTTACGGGCTTCCTTTGTTATGATGTACTGTCCTGAAAACCCGGATACCCAAGTACAATGGGAAGAAGCGTGGCCATTTTTTGGAAAAGAAGATTATGGCTTTATGATGGAAAACTATGGTCATGGTGGCGAGACAAATGCAAAAGGTCTGGGCATAGGGGAGTTTACAATTTATGATTGGGGCAATGGTGCTGCAGCGGAAGCCTATAATCGAATATTAGACCATTATGGAACGGATTTTTTGCAGGGGAAGGGCTTGTAGTCTTTTACCAATGTATGGTAGTTAAGAAACAAAAAAAGCCTGCTCAAATGAACAGGCTTTTTTTGTGGTGCCACCTGGGTTCGAACCAGGGACACAAGGATTTTCAGTCCTTTGCTCTACCAGCTGAGCTATGGCACCAGTTGACCTTTTATTTAAATCTGTGATCATCAGATTGAAGCGTGGTGCCACCTGGGTTCGAACCAGGGACACAAGGATTTTCAGTCCTTTGCTCTACCAGCTGAGCTATGGCACCGCTTTCTGCTATGGGTTTGTTCCCCTATTGCGATGCAAATATAGTGTGATAATTTGAATTCTAAAATTTTTATGTGGATTATTTTTGCTCTTTTTTCGAAAGTGTTGATTTTGATCGAGATAAAATTACAAGAAACTAACATAGAGAAAAAGGAATAAGCTGTATCTTTGCATTTCAATAAATAGCGATGAGTAAAAGAGGAAGAGTTTTAGTTGCAATGAGTGGAGGGGTCGATAGCTCCGTTGCTTCTGTCATGCTCCACGAACAAGGATATGAGGTCATAGGTATCACGATGAAGACTTGGGATTATGCATCTGCAGGTGGTTCGTCTAAGGAGACTGGATGTTGTAGCCTCGACAGTATCAATGACGCTCGTACATTAGCCGTAAACTATGGTTTCCCTCATTATATATTAGATATACGCGATGAGTTTGGAGACTTTGTAATTGATAATTTTGTAGAGGAATACATTGCTGGGCGTACTCCCAATCCCTGTGTTCTTTGTAATACCCACATCAAATGGGAAGCGTTGATGAAACGTGCTGATAAACTGGATTGCGAGTTTATCGCTACAGGACACTACGCCAATATTCGTATGCACGATAATGGCCGTTATGTCATATCAAAGGGTAAAGATGAAAATAAGGATCAATCTTATGTCCTATGGGGTGTATCGCAGGAAAATCTGGCGCGGACACAGTTCCCATTAGGATCCTTTACGAAAAAAGAAATCCGTCAAATGGCGCTTGACATGGGACAGAAGGAGCTTGCCAATAAATCGGAAAGCTACGAAATCTGTTTTGTGCCAGACAATGATTACCGTGCGTTTCTGAGACATAAAGTACCTACATTAGATCAGCAGATCGGTCCGGGTAATTTTATCCTTTCAGACGGAACAGTTGTTGGTAAACATATTGGCTACCCTTATTTTACCATCGGTCAACGTAAAGGTTTAGGTATTGCTTTGGGTAAACCGATGTTTGTGATTGAGATTCTCCCTGAAAGTAATACTGTCGTATTGGGTGAGGAGCATGAGCTTGAAAAATCACATGCCTATGTACGCAATGTGAACTTTGTCAAATATGCAGGTCTCGAACAACCAATGGAGGCAATTTCAAAAGTGCGTTATAAAGATTCAGGTGCTTTGTCTACCATCTCGCAAGAAGGCGATAAAGTGCGTATAGACTTTGTACACAATGTGAAAGGTATTGCACCGGGACAATCAGCCGTATTCTACGAAGGAAATGATCTCTTAGGCGGTGGTTTCTTGATGAAATAATAAAAGCTGATCTGAAATTCAGCAGAAGAAATCTAATCCCTATACTGTAGATGCAGTATAGGGATTTTTATTTGTGCGCCCAGCGTAAACGATCGTGCTACTCTAGTTTCATAAGGGATTTCTAAGGTTATTTGCAGCTATTGTGCTGGCGGGATTTAAAAACGAATTGTACTAAGTTTATTGAACTAGCATATTTATTTCACATGGTTCTGCTAGAAGAAAGAGAATAACTATGCCTGCCGTTTGCAAGCCCTCAAACTTATCGATATCTGGAACATGGATAAGTGGCCGAGATTGTATCCATAATCGTTCAAATGAGAATATTTAAAGACAGATTTTTATTTTCTATTTACTAATAATTTTAGTAATTTTAAATTATGAATCCGTCAGAATATTTTAAGGGCAGAGGGGCACAGATCAATCCCAATAACAAATTTTTTTCCAATCAATATGTTCAGGAACATATCGAAGGTTTGGACGAAGAATTTCTTGGGGCCGAAAAAACACAGTTTATTCCGACACATCCGAAGTCCATTATCTCCAAATCCAATAGTCCAGACCTGCGCTTTGAAAGGTCAATTAATCCTTATCAGGGCTGTGAGCATGGTTGTATTTATTGCTATGCCCGCAATTCGCATGAGTATTGGGGTTTTAGTGCTGGATTAGATTTCGAACGCAAGATCCTGGTCAAACACAATGCCGCTCAACTATTGGAGCATGAATTCCGCAAGTCAAGCTATCAGCCTGATTTGATTATGCTCTCCGGCAATACAGATTGCTACCAACCTATTGAACGGAAATTGGGGATCACACGCTCACTTTTAGAATTGATGCTTAAATACAGGAATCCAGTTTCTATTATCAGTAAGAATGTATTGATGCGACGAGATTTTGATCTCCTAGGTGAGCTTGCAGCACTAAATCTGGTATCTGTTGCCGTGACCATCAATTCGCTTCGTGAAGAGGTACGCCAAAAGATGGAGCCCAGGACCGCTACAGCTTCGGCCCGTTTAAAACTGATCGAGGGATTGACGGGGATAGGAGTACCTGTGATGCTGATGATGGCCCCCATCGTTCCGGGAATCAATAGCGACGAAATTTCAGATTTGATCCGCTCGGGAGCAGATGCGGGAGCAATTACAGCCTCGTATACCATTGTTAGACTCAACGGGCAAATCGGTGGTATCTTTAAAGATTGGTTGTATCAGAATTATCCCGATCGCGCCGAGAAGGTCCTGCATTGGATCGAAGCTTGTCATGGTGGAAAGATTAATGACACTGATTTCGGACGACGGATAAAAGGGGATGGCAATATGGCAGAGAGCCTGCAGCACCTGTTTAAGCTTTCTGTTAAGAAATATATGGATAACGGGGTGCTTCCGCCCCTGAGAAGGGATCTTTTCCGCTTGCCCGATGCGGGAATGCAGTTGGGATTGTTTTAATAAAATAAAGGGCCAGATTTCTAAACGAATCTGGCCCTTTATTTTGACCGGAGGCTGATAGCCTCCGAAATTATGAAGCCGATAAAACTGACTCACAAATTCTTACTTTTTTCTTTTAATCAATATATAGCTGATATATAACAATAATAACCAGGCAGGGATCAGTTCAACTGGCAATTTCATGCCTGTTACCCACATGATACCCAGTACAGCGATCAGAAAGATAAGACAGATATAATTGCTCAATGGATATAGAAACGAAGGGAATTTCGTTTTTACATGTACATCGATTTTGTTTTTTCTAAAATATAAATGCGTGATTGAAATCATTACCCAGTTGATGATCAACGAAGATACAACCAGCGACATCAGGATCTCCAATGCATTCTTAGGTGCGACATAATTGATAAAAACACAGATCGCAGCAAATACTGCCGAAACCAAAATAGCATTTATAGGTGCATGATTTTTGTTTAGCTTAGATAAAAACTTGGGTGCATTACCCTGTTCAGCAAGCCCAAAGAGCATTCTACTATTACTGTAGACACTGCTATTGTAAACTGATAAGGCTGCGGTGAGCACGATCAGATTGAGTGCATTTGCGATAATTTTTGTGAAATAGAATGTTTTTCCGAATAATGTAAATTCAAAACCATTGAGTTTGTCAAACACCAGCACAAAAGGGCTTGTATCCGCGTTGATATTTGTCCATGGAGTAAGCGAAAACAAGATAATCAAAGCGCCTACATAAAAGATTAATATCCGGTAGATAACCTGATTGGTCGCTTTGGGGATATTTTTTTCCGGATGCTCGGCTTCGGCAGCAGTAATACCCACCAATTCGAGTCCACCGAAAGAAAACATGATCAGTGCCATGGCGGATAGCAGACCTTCATAGCTGCCATCTCCAGTCTGGTTAAACCAGCCTTTTGGAAAAAAACCACCATGCGAAGTGAGGTTGCTCAGGCTAGCCTGTTCACCTCCTGTACCACTAACCAGGAGATAGACACCAAAGACAATCATGGCAATAATAGCGACAACCTTAATGATTGAAAACCAAAATTCGGTCTCGCCATAAATTTTTACAGAAGCAAGGTTCAGGGCATTGATAGCGAAGAAGAAAAATAAGCTTGATCCCCATAATGGAATTTCCGGCCACCAGAATTGGACATATACTCCAATGGCTGTTAGTTCGGCCATGCTTACTAAAATATAGAGCACCCAGTAGTTCCAGCCAGAGGCGTAACCGGCAAAAGAACCCCAATATTTATTAGCGAAGTAACTAAAGCTACCAGATACAGGTTCTTCAACCACCATTTCTCCCAATTGGCGCATAATGAAGAAAGCAATTATCCCTGCAAAGGCATAACCAAGTATCACCGCTGGTCCCGCTAGTGTAGCAGCTTTTCCTATTCCAAGAAACAATCCAGTTCCAATGGCGCCACCAAGAGCGATCAGCTGAATATGTCTATTTTGAAGTCCCCTTTTTAATTGTTTCGAATCCTTGTTATTCTGTTTCTCCATTTGTATGGTTAATACGGTTACTTATTTAGTGTCGATCAGTCTTGATCCTGAATATTCTACTCATCTCTTTTCCAACGCGGGATTGAGATGAAAATCGGTTTATCTGCAAAGTACTACAAATTATTTAATTTGGTACTACCGCATTTTGACCTAAGTGCATAAAGTTAATAAACACTTAGGTATTTTTATGCAGCTTAGGCTTTGCTTTTTGCTGGACTAGAAAGTAATCTTGATTAATACTACTGGAAGACAGGTTTTTAATAGAAAACGCTACCATGAGAATGGTAGCGTTTCATTTATTCGTAGCTAGTGTGATTTTTGGCCACTCCACCTTAGAACGAAATTTTGTTTGTAAATGATACAATAAAAGATAAATTAATTTGCTTTCTGTGGTTTTTCCACTGTTCCGCAGCTGCATCCACAACCTTTGGAGCAACCTGATTTACCTTTCAGTGATTTACGGACATTTCTAACGACATACCATACAGCCGCTAACACCAAAATTCCAACGATGAGATATTGTACTGTTAAATTATCCATGATCTTTTATTTTTTATTTGTGAAAGTTGAAAAGTTCCCCAATCCACAATCTGTCAATTTATTTTAATAGCTGATAGGCAATCAAGGCACTGAAATAAGCCAGGCCTGTCATAAAACCAACTTGAATTAATGTCCATTTCCACGATCCTGTTTCCCTTTTTACCGCGGCTATTGTACTCATACATTGCATGGCAAAAGCATAAAATAAAAGCAGCGATATACCCGAAGCAAAATTGTAGGCCGGTAAGCCTGTGTTACGATTGATCTCGCTGCGCATCTTACTCAATACCGTTGTCTTGCTGGCTTCATCTTCGATATCAACCTCGTCTCCAAGGCTGTACACAGTTGCCATTGTTCCGACAAAAACTTCCCTTGCCGCAAATGAAGAGATCAAACCGATTCCCATTTTCCAGTCATACCCCAGGGGTTCTACAACTGGTTCAATTGCCATGCCAAGATAGCCCAAAAAGGAATGCTCAAGACGATAAGAAGAGATCTCATGGTCAAGGTCGTCTCCCGAAAGATTAGGGTTGTTTTGCGTCACGTATTCCTCGGCCTTACTGAACTTGTCGTTCGGGCCAAAACTACCTAGTGCCCACAGAATAACAGAGATTGCCAAGATAATTTTACCTGCTCCGAAGACAAAACTTGATGTTTTCTCCCAAACATTTAAAACAACGTTTTTCCAGTCTGGAGATTTATAGGTCGGAAGCTCAAAGATTAAAAAAGACTTGTGTTTGGATTTAATGATTTTGGTCAAGAGTATGGCCGAAAACAATGCTGCAAATATCCCAAGGAGGTACATGACAAATAAAACCATACCCTGCAATTGAAATCCTGCATATTTGGTGTCTGGAATAACTAATCCGATCAATACGATGTAGATGGGTAGACGGGCAGAACAGGTCATGAACGGCGTGACCAATATGGTGACAAGTCGTTCCTTTGCATTTTCGATATTACGTGCAGACATGACCGCTGGAACAGCACAGGCTACACCAGAGATTAAAGGTATAACGGATTTTCCGTTTAACCCGAAAGGTCTGAGCCAACGATCCATCAGGAAAACCACACGGCTCATATAGCCAGTCTCTTCCATAATGGAAATAAAAATGTATAAAATTACGATCTGTGGGATAAATATTACGATACCACCGATACCTTTGATAATACCATTGCTCAACAGATCCGTCAGAGGTCCTGCTGGCAAGGTTGTTTGGGTGTAGGCTGCGAAATCGCCAAAGAGACCATCAATAAAGTCCATAGCCGGTCCTGACCAGGTATAGATTGCCTGGAAAATCAGGAAGAGAATACCAAAGAAGATCAGATACCCAAAGATTGGATGGAGCAATATTTTGTCGATCGCGTTTGTCTTGTTTTTGTTGGAAGCATCGTCCTTGGTATAGATTTCAGCTAAGTTGCCATCTAAGGATTTGCTCCGAAGAATGGCCTCTTCTTTCTGTAGTTTCTCCGCTTTTAACTGATGCTTGTCACGAATTTGCTGAATAGAATCGTTTTTTTCTTTCGATAGAAAAGAGACCTCCCCTTTAGCCAGATACTGCCAGGTATGGTATTCAGTGTCCAAAGGAAACAGTCTTTTGGTTTCTTCCAATGCTTCGTTTGCTATTGGGGGCAACTGAAATTTGCTGACATACATCGGCGGGGTAGCATCGAAATTCTTGATCAACTGATCGATACCCTGTCCCGTACGTGCATTTGTTTCGTAAACTTTTGTATTAAGTAGCTGTTCAAGCTTTGGGATATCTATACTTATTCCTTTTTCTTTGGCCTCATCAATCATGTTGATGACAAAGATGGCCGGAAGCCCGAGCTCTCGCGCTTGTTGATAGAGGATGACAGACCTTTTCAGGTTTGTTGGTTCGGCAACAACAATAACAAGGTTTGGTCTAAAACTGTTTTCTTTGTTGACCAAGGTATTGAAGACGACTTCTTCGTCCATTGAACTCGGAAACAAGGTATAGGTTCCTGGAAGGTCAATAATACGATAGGTTTTGTTGTTGGCTTTAACTTGTCCTTCACGTTTTTCTACAGTGATACCAGGATAGTTTCCTACTTTCTGATTTAATTTTGTAATCCGGTTAAAAAGGGATGTTTTACCCACATTTGGATTACCCAAAAGTGCAATAATCGGGTTATTCATTATTTCTGATCAATAAGGATGACTTTAGCTTCGGATTTGCGAATGGCAATCAAGGCGTTATTAGCAATAATATTTAAACATATAGGACCATCTAAAGGTGCGATATGTTTCACTTCTACTTCTGTACCAGGCACAAAACCTAATTCGAAAAATTTAGCTGGAATATCGTGCGAATCAAAATCAATAATCACCGCTTTTTCCCCTTTTTTTAGCTTGTCTAAGCTAGTTTTATTACGCATCTACCTAATTTTTTGTATTCTCCAAATATACAGATTTTCTACCATTTAGAATGATTCTAATGTCATAGTTATGTATTTAGCGCAAAAAACAGCTATCTTTACGAGTAAAAGGGATTAATTATCAACCAAAATGAAAATCGAGGACGAAATCAAAGTAAGTAAATTCAGTAATGAATGGCATCGTTGTACCGTAAACATTCTATATACGTACAATTGGCTGAATAATGAACTTGAACAAAGAGCAGCCGAAGAAGGGATCACTTTGAAACAATTTAATGTCTTACGTATCCTCCGAGGCCAATATCCAAAACCTGCAACCAATAACCTGATCAAATCAAGAATGCTAAGTACAACACCCGATATTTCCCGTATGATAGATCGGATGGTGACGAAAGGACTTGTTTCCCGCTGTCAATCGGGTGGTGATAAACGCGCCGTTGATCTGGTTATCACCGATAAAGGCCTGAAGATCCTTGAAAATCTCGAAGAGCCGATGCTGATGACGGATATTTTAACCAATAGAATCAGTGAAAAGGAAGCAATCCAGCTCAGTACTTTATTGGACAAGCTAAGAGGCTAATTAATGTGCATGGTCATGGTGGTCATGATCATGCAGCTCTTGATGGCCTTCATCATGTCCATGTGCATGGTCGTGTTCACCGCCAAAAGCAAAACTTGCCAGAGCAATGGCCACACCGGCAATTACTGCAATCATCTTTCTTTTGTTGAATTTATGATGGTCTATAGATCCGGACTCGAACAATATTGTCGTGGATATATGCAGAAATATACCAATTACCACAGCCATGATTTTATCAAAATATTGTTGAATATTACCCACCTCACCGGCACTAATTGCTTTACTCAATAGAAAGCCGAAAGGAGTCATAGCGGCGAAGAGCGCCAGTGTGATGATAATCGTATTTTTTTTTAGGTGTGTGCTGATCAAGATGCTGCCTAGGGCAAATGCAGCTGGAATATGATGGATCGAAATCCCTAATGCAAGTTCGGTCTGATGTGTTGCCGCCAATGGCATTCCCTCCAGGAAGGCATGTAGACATAAACTAAACATTATACCGATCGGAAAACTATGGCTGTGATGACCATGCTCATTTTCGGTATGTATATGCCCATGTTCAATTCCCTGCGAAAATTGCTCAAGGAATAACTGGAACAGAAAGCCTCCAAGTACATAGATACCCAATATTTCGGGTGAGGTGTTTGTCGACTGATAAACATGTGGAATTAAATGCAGTACAGTAATGGAGAATAGGTAAGCCCCACTAAAAGAAAGGATCAATTTTAGAAAATTTGTCCCTTTTTTCTGTACAAAAAAGACAGCGATACCACTTGCAAATGCAGGTACGAATAAAATTAAAATCAATAAAATTGAATTCATTATACTTGTTCAGTTTAAAAAAAGCTAGGCACGAACCGCTTAAACAGATAGCCTGTAGCCAACCCAACGAGGATTCCCAACGCGGAGCCACAGAGTATATCAAACGGGTAATGAACACCAACATAGATTTGGGAGACTGAAATCAGGAATGCCCAGGCAATACACAACCAAAGTACATATTTCCATCTTCTTCGGAATAGCACAATCCAAAAGAAAGCCAAGGAAAAGTGATTGGCCGCATGAGAGGATGTAAAGCTAAATCCGGAGCCACATCGTACCCGGATATTGACATTTTCCTTAAATTCCACATCATTGCAGGGCCTGATTCTTTTGACAGTTTTTTTGATCAAATGAGATGAGATACCATCGGAAATACCGAAAGTAGCCAATGTCATCGCCACAATCAGTATACCTGTTTTTCCATAGGTTTTGATGAAAAAAATAACCAGAAATAGATACAATGGAGCCCATGTGTACGGATTACGCAATATAGGCAACAGCCAATCAAATACAGGGTTACTTAAACCTTGATTGATGGCAAGAAAAATTTCTTGGTCGATGTGTACTAATTGTTGAATCATAAATCTTGTTGATTACAATGAAATTCCCAAACTTTTAAAAACTCGCTTTTCAAAAGTAAAAATAATTTCATTGCAAACGATTGTTTCTTTTAAAAACAACTTTGTTGCAACAAAGATACATTAAATATTCAATAATTATAATTTTAATTCGATATTTTATTGCCATAATGCTAAATTTACACGTTAATCAATTCAAAGGAAATGACTTTAATTAAATCAATCTCAGGAATACGAGGTACGATAGGCGGTCGTGCGGGAGAAGGACTTACGCCGATAGATATCGTTAAATTTACAGCTGCTTACGGAACTATCATCGTAAAGCAAAGCGGAATAAAGAAAATTGTGGTTGGAAGGGATGCCCGTGTTTCTGGCGAAATGGTCAGCAACCTGGTTATTGGAACCCTGCAAAGTATCGGTGTTGATGTGATTGATTTGGGATTATCGACAACACCAACAGTAGAGATTGCTGTTCCCCTGGAAAAAGCAGCTGGTGGTATTATCCTGACAGCGTCGCATAACCCAGGACAATGGAATGCGCTTAAACTGTTAAATGCGAAAGGCGAATTTATATCTGATGCGGAAGGTCAGGAAGTATTAGCCCTTGGAGAATCCCTGGATTTTGATTTTTCTGCTGTGGAAGAACTAGGATCAGTGCACAAAGATTATTCTTACCTACAAAAACATGTTGATGCTGTTTTGGCATTGGAATATGTAGATAAGGAAGCAATCAAAGCGGCGAACTTTAAAGTTGCTTTGGATGCGGTGAATAGCACGGGTGGTACATTTATCCCGGCTTTGTTGGATGCGCTTGGTGTGCAGACAATTTATAAAATTCACTGTGAGCCTAATGGTAATTTTCCACATAATCCAGAACCTTTAAAAGAACATTTGACAGATTTATCTGCTGCTGTAATCGAAAATAAAGCTGATTTGGGAATTGCCGTTGATCCAGATGTGGACCGTTTGGTCTTTATGATGGAAGATGGTGAGTTATTTGGTGAGGAATATACACTTGTTGCAGTTGCAGATTATCTCTTACAACATAAAAAAGGTAATACGGTTTCCAATTTATCATCTACACGTGCATTGCGCGATGTAACCAAAGCACATGGTGGTGAATATTATGCTGCTGCTGTTGGCGAGGTCAATGTGGTTACTAAAATGAAAGAAGTAGATGCAGTGATCGGTGGTGAAGGTAACGGTGGGGTAATCTATCCAGCCTCACACTATGGTCGTGATGCTTTGGTCGGTGTAGCTATTTTTCTGACGCATTTGGCTAAGCTGGGCAAGAAAGCTTCTGAATACCGTGCTTCACTACCACAATATTTCATGTCTAAGAATAAGATCACGTTGACTCCAGAACTGGATATCGACAATCTTTTGGCGAAAATGGAGGAGAAATATAAAAATGAAGAACACAGTACCATCGATGGTCTGAAAATAGACTTTGAAAATGAATGGGTGCATTTGCGTAAATCCAATACCGAACCAATCATTCGGATCTACTCTGAAGGACCGACACCGGAAGCCGCTGAGCAGATTGCGCAGAAAATCATTCGCGAGATCGAAGAAATAATTAAATAAAAACAAAAAGCTGCATCCGCAGCTTTTTGTTTTATGATCTACATGGAAAGATATTTCCAGAAAATAAAAACACGTTTTCATAATTTATGATTAAAAAAACCTTTATAGCGATTTATTGTTTTTTGAGTCTATTTTTATTTACGGTTCCCCTGATGGCCCAGGAGCCCCTTGATGCGATCAATAAGACATTAGATACCTGGCACAAATCTTCAGGCGAGGTGAAGTTTGGCCCCTTTATCAATTCACTTGCGACAGATGCGGTAATATTGGGTGCCGACCGGGAGGAACGTTGGGATAAAAACCATAGCGATAAATTCTCTGAGCAGTATTTTAACCCCAAATATGCCTGGAATTATACCTACCAAAACAGATCTGTCCATTTTAATAACGACAGTACAACAGCATGGTTTGACGAAACCTTTAAGATAAACACAAAGTACTTTCGTGGTACCGGTGTATTGAGCAAAATAGACAACGATTGGAAAATTCAACAATATAATCTGTCTATGCTCGCACCTTATCAGGAGGTCAAATCTGCTATTGGCGGAAAGCTGGGGCACAATGTTCATAATAATGTACTCCTGGTAATGGTGTTGTTTTTCTTTATGGCGATGCTATTTGTCCTAAGTCAACGGTTAAAGATATCCTATCCCATTTTATTGGTTATTGGGGGCTTAGGGATTTCTCTTATTCCTGGAGCGCCCGTGATTAGCATAGATCCCGATATTGTTTTTTTAGTGTTTTTGCCACCCTTGCTGTTTGAAGCAGCCTGGTATACCAACTGGAACAATTTTCTGAAATGGCGCCGATCTATTTTCATCATGGGTTTTGGTCTTGTCTTTTTTACATCCTTGGCAATTGCTTATTTTTCAGTCAGTATTATTCCAGGCTTCACCTTGGCTTTAGGTTTTCTTTTGGGTGGTATTATTTCTCCACCGGATGCTGTAGCCGCAAGTTCAGTATTAAAAGGCGTGAGTATACCCAAACGCGGTATTGCTATCCTGGAGGGGGAGAGTTTGGTTAATGATGCGGCTTCTTTGACAGTGTTTCGGTTTGCTTCCATCGCTATCCTAACGGGGCAATTTGCGATGGGTACAGCAACAACTCAATTTCTTGTGCTGTCAGTCATGGGTGTTGTTGTTGGACTTGTGATCGGCCATATCTTGTATTTCTTCTTGCGTTATGTCGCTAAGTCCTCCAGTATATCAACCCCCATTACACTGATCGCCCCTTACCTAATGTATATCGTTGCCGAACATTTTGAATGGTCAGGCGTCTTGGCAGTGGTCAGTGGTGGTTTATTTCTTTCTTTCCGGGCAGGTGATTATCTCAATTATCATACTCGTATCCAAACCAAGGAGGTTTGGGCAACAATAGGGTTTCTACTGAACGGTTTTGTTTTTATCCTGATCGGTCTTGAACTTCCGGTGATCATCAATGGATTGGGTGAATACTCCATGGAAGAGGCTATTGATTTTTCTTTGGCCATCTGTGTTATTGTTATTGTTTTGCGATTGGTGGCCGTTTATCTTTCGGCTTATGTTCCACGCTTATTGTTCAAAAGAGTTCGCGTCAGAGAAAAAGGTCCGGGGTGGAAATTGCCATTGATCGTCGGTTGGGCTGGTATGCGAGGTGTCGTTTCACTTGCCTCAGCCCTGGCTATCCCGATGACGTTATATGACGGAACAGCTTTCCCGCATCGTAATCTTATTTTGTTTATCACTTTTGTCGTTATTCTGGTGACTCTGGTGTTTCAGGGACTTACACTTCCCCTGCTGATAAAATTGATCAAGATCGAGGAGGTTGATGAGCAGGTGCCGATGGAAGAGCAAATTGATGAAATCCGTGTTAGGCTCGGTAGAGACTCTATAGCCTATCTCGATAAGCATTATGCCAAGGAGATGATGGAGTACGAGACAATCGCACGGGTAAAAGAACAGCTTATCCGAAGTATAAATGCATCTGAACGGGCCAAAGAAGAGGATACCCGAGCACAGCTATCAGCCGTTCGGGGATTGTACAATAAAATTATGCTCGAAATTCTGGTTGTACGTCGCAACGGTTTAGCGAAGATGAAAGAAAGCAAAGAGTACGACAGTGATGTTATCAAAGATCTGGAATATTCATTGGATTTAGAAGAGTCGCGCCTGACGCGCAAATAAGCTGATTCTTCCTCCAAATGCCGGAAGGCTCAAAACTGCCTAAAGGCTCAAAGGCTCAAAAAATAGCAAGGTTGGTCTATTGGACCAGCCTTGCTATTTTTCCTTTATCTCCAGCCAGAAAGACGGCTTTACCTTTCTTAGCCTTCTGCACCGCATTGTAGCTTTCCTGGGAGATCGTATGCCATGTTTTTCCTTTGTCCGCTGACAGATCCGTTCCTGAGGTTCCGGTACAGATCAGTTGTTTGTTCGAAAGATAGATTACAGCCGATTTAAAACCCGATACTGGTTGATTTGAAGCCTGCCAGGTTTTGCCACCATCATTGCTCAAAAAACAGGCTTTTTCCTTGTTTTTGTCATTTCTGTAATCACCACCAACGACGATCCCTGACTTAGGTGAACTAAATGCAATGGAAAAAGGGCCAGTGCTATTTTGCCCTTGCGTGATGGGGCAACTGTAACGCTGCCAGGTGTCCCCCTGATCACTGCTCGTGTAAATATTGGAAACCGTTCCGCCAGTTGCGATCCAGAAATCTCCGGTTGCAAGACTAAAGATAGATGTACCACTGGCGGCAAAACCAGCCTCACCTTCTAAAATGGTATAGCTTAGATTGGAGGATATATCCTTCCAGGTCAGTCCAAAATCTGTTGTTTTTAGTAAAGGCATCTTCCCGTTGATGGCATCGCCAAAAGCGATACCAACACCTTTTGGTGTAAAAGCAAAGCCATCATAAAATATTTCAGGTCGTATATCTTTAAAAACCTCTTTCCAGCTTCTACCCGCATCAGTTGTAAGCAATACTAAGGCTGGAGAACCTGCTGAAATAATCAGGGCCTGATTTTCATCAAAAGCTTCGATATCCCTAAAGTCTATCTTTTCATAACCGATTGGATTGACCCACTGCCAATTTTTTCCAGCATCGGTACTCAAGCCTACTGTGCCATTGCTTCCGCTGACCCAAAGTGTTTGGTCATCGACAACACTTAGTCCCCGATAGCTGCTATTACGTTCTTGGTTCAACAGCTGAATTGTGTTTTTTTGTGCAGATAGACTTTCAATAAGAAAGACCTGAACGAGAAAGAGAAGAAATAGTGGCTTCATGTGGTTATACTAGTTATTGCAATAAATTCAGTTGTATTATTGCAGTAAATCCATTCGCATTGTTACGGTAAATCTACGCATATTATTTAGACAAATCTACATCTCTGCGGGATGCTTTACGTCCTTTTTTCAATATCGTTTTCCTCAATAGGAGTAAGCCAACTGTCATTTTTCTGGGCGATTTGAAATAGGGGATACTTAATATCACAAGCAAGGATATACAGGCCGATGTTCCCAATGCGCCACCATACCCATTGAAAAACTTACTGGTGTTGAGTAGGATGGTGGTAAAGATAACACCCGCTAGCGAAAGTCCAAAATAGGTGGACAGCTGTGTTTTGGATACCATACCAATAAAAGATGCACCGATAAATACGGCCGGAATATACTGTGTGAGATAGGTGGAGAGTAGATGGGGAAAGAAATATAGGAAGCCGGATACGATTAACGTCAGTAATGCGGAGGAGCGTACTGCGCCCTGTTTGTATTTTGTGTTTACATAATATGTCGCTGTACTTCCGATAATTCCAACAAGATATAGAATGAATGTTTCCATGTTATTTGAAAAGATAAAGTAGTAAATAGGTAAGCGAAACACCGAGGAAAGCCAGTGTCCCCAATTTGCCACCGACACCATTCAGTAAGCTTTTTGAAATGACCAGAAAGACTGCGGTAAAGACACTCGCCGTCAATATAAAAGAAAAACCATGAGCAACTTGGGAACTCGACATACCTACAAAAGCACCACAATAGATGGCTGCAGGAAGATGGGGAAGGTAGCCGGAATCTTTATTGATATTGGGAATGAACGACGCCAATGTACCCGTCAGTGCAGCCCCCATGACTGGCCCGAGACCAAAAATCTGATTAAAATAATAGGAGATGATAGCACCTATTGGCACCCAAACCGCAATTTTGATCGACTCATATTCATGGATGTGGTGGTGTATCGGCGATTTGAGATAACTATATAAGATGAATAGGGAAAGTAATCCGATGAATGACAGTACAATATATGAGTTGGTGTTTTCAACAAAGATGGCGACTAGAAAGAGTGCCTGGATAACAAATAATAAGCAAATACTTAAAATTCTAAACTTCTGCCTGGCTTGCATTTATTTCAAATTTCGGCAAAGTTATCAATTATTTGTCTATTCTACAGGTAGATTTTCTTTTTATCAGAATTGGGTCGAGAACAACTTGCTCGATATCTTCATAAGGATCTTTTTGTTTGACCATCTTCAAAAAGAGTTTAGCACATTCTTCGCCCATTTTGTTGGCCTGTTGATCGATACTTGATAAAGTCGGCGTAATAAACGAAGAGAAAGTCTGGTTCGCAAAACCGATGACACCGGTCGCTGGAATAGCAATCTCAGCTGCTTTCAGCGCTTGGATAATCCCCACGGCTGTAAAGTCGTCACCACCAATGATAGCATCCGGTTGAATGGAGGATTGCAAGATCTGTTCCGTACCTTTAATCCCCGCTTCAATAGATAGCTCCCCACGGACAATAAGATCATCCAGTTGCGGAAGACTAGCCTCTTTTAAGGCTGTTTCAAAACCACTGAAACGATCTTGAAAGATAGCGATTTCTTTGTTTGTGGTGATAAAGCCAATATTTTTATACCCTTGTTCAATCAGGTGTTTGGTCGCCAGATAGCCCGCCTCAAAATCGTTCAATTTGACTACTGGCGCCGCAATGTCCCGGTGTGTACGGTCAAAGATGATTAGACATTTGCCCTGCTTGATGACCTCCTGAAAATGCGTTATTTGCTGAGTTTCTAAAGAGATTGAAGCAATGATACCATCCACTTGCGCTTCCAGTAAGGTTTTGACACCATTTACCTCATCCGAATAAGATTCATTCGATTGATAAAGCAGCAGGCTATAGTTGTGTTTCTTTAATTCTTTTTCAATACTGTGAACAGCCTCAGCAAAAAAATGGATTTGCATTGTAGGTACGATAACACCAATCGTATTGGAGCGCCCCGAAGAGAGTGAAGACGCGATTTTATTGACACTGTAATTCAGCTCTTTTGCTTTCGCCAGGACCAACTGTCGCGTAGCTTCACTAATGGTGGGTACATTATTCAAGGCACGGGAAACCGTTGAAACCGTGATTCCAAGTGCCCGGGCAATATCATAAATCGTTGTTTTTTTATTCACGCCCCAAAGTAAATAATTTTATTGAATATTTTGGAAAATTCAGAAACATATCCTACTTTTATGCAACCGGTTGCAAAATTGTTTCCGCTATTTGTTTTAATAACCAGTTTAAAAAAATCAGATGTATTTTTTAGGTATAGATATTGGTACTTCTTCAGTAAAGGTTTCCATTGTCGAAGCATCCTCACAAGGAAAGATCTGCTCCGCGCAGTATCCCTCTGTTGAAGCACCCATTTATTCGCCACAACCCGGTTGGGCAGAGCAGGATCCCTGCGATTGGTGGGTCTATTTCAAACAGGCCCTTTCCAAGGCAAATGCTTCCGGGCTGTATGATCCCAAACAAATCACAGCGATTGGTATCGCTTATCAAATGCATGGACTCGTTGTTGTCGATAAGGATCAGCAGGTATTGCGCAATGCGATTATCTGGTGTGATAGTCGTGCTGTCACGTTGGGAAATAAAGCTTTTGAAGAGATAGGGAAGGATTTTAACTTAACACACCATCTCAATTCTCCGGGTAATTTTACAGCTTCCAAACTGGCTTGGGTAAAAGCGAATGAGCCCGAAATCTATCAGAAAATTGACAAGATCATGCTTCCTGGTGATTTTATTGCCATGAAACTTTCAGGCACCATCAGCACATCCATATCTGCTTTATCGGAGGGCATATTCTGGGATTTTCAACAGAATGAGCTGTCGGCTACCCTGATGGACTATTATGGTTTTGACCCAAATCTGATTCCGGCAATACTACCTGTTTTTGCTGAGCACGGTCAAGTTAAACGCGCTGTGGCAGAAGAGTTGGGGTTATCACCCCAAGTAACGATCAATTACAAGGCCGGAGATCAACCGAATAATGCGCTTTCCTTGAATGTACTTCACCCCGGTGAAGTAGCAGCCACAGCGGGTACTTCGGGTGTTATCTATGGGGTAAGCGACCAACTGATTGCCGACCGCGAGTCACGTGTCAATACATTTGCACATGTCAACTACCGCAAAGATGAAGTCCGGACAGGTGTATTGCTCTGTATCAATGGTACCGGGATTATGAACAGCTGGGGCCGGAAGCTCTTGGGAAAAGAGTTATCCTACGATCAGATCAATACTATGGCTGCAACCGCACCTATTGGAAGCCAGGGATTGCAGGTTATCCCATTTGGAAACGGAGCCGAACGTATGTTGAATAATCAACTGGTGGGTGCATCGATCACATCCATTGATCTGAATAGACATGAAACCGCAGATATCCTGCGGGCGATTCAGGAGGGAATAGCATTTGCCTTTCGCTATGGACTGGATATTATGCGTGAAAATGGGTTATATCCGCAGATGATCCGTGCCGGACACGCCAATTTATTCCTCAGTCCAGTATTCCGGGAGGCATTTGTGGGCGCTACGAATGTCCCAGTAGAAGTATATGATCATGACGGAAGTGTTGGTGCAGCCATGGGAGCAGGCATCGGCAGCAGCTATTATACTGATCTCACCGAAGCTTTCAGGAACTTAAAGCCCGTGTATTCCGTAGCACCTAAACATGTTGATCAATATGAAGAAAGTTATCAACAATGGAAAGGAATTTTAGAAACAAAAATCAAAACAAAATAAAATGAATATTATCAAAGGACAAAAAGAGTTTTTTAAAGGGATCGGACAGATCGAATTTGAAGGACAGGAAAGTAAAAATCCATTTGCTTTTCGTTATTACAACCCAAAACAAGTCGTTGCAGGTAAAACGATGGAAGAGTATTTTAAATTTGCCTGTTCCTATTGGCATTCCTTCAATGGTGACGGATCCGATCCATTTGGCGGGTCAACCCACAGATTCCCCTGGGATGAGAGTAATGACCCGATCACACGTGCAAAAGATAAGATGGATGCTGCTTTTGAATTTATCAGCAAAATGAATATTCCATACTACTGTTTTCATGATGTAGACTTGGTGGATTATACGGATAATGTGCTGGAAAACGAAAAAAGACTGGCAACAATCGTTGACTACGCGAAAGAGAAACAGCAGGCGAGCGGTGTCAAGCTTCTTTGGGGTACAGCCAATCTCTTTAGTCACAGACGTTACATGAATGGCGCCGCGACCAATCCGGATTTTCAGGTATTGACCCATGGTGCTGCACAGGTAAAAGCGGCATTGGATGCTACCATTGCACTTGGTGGTGAAAACTACGTGTTCTGGGGTGGACGGGAAGGTTACATGAGCTTGCTGAATACCAATATGAAAAGGGAGCAGGAACATCTTGCACAGTTTTTACATCTGGCTAAGGATTATGCCCGTAAAAATGGTTTCAAAGGAACATTCTTTATCGAACCAAAACCATGTGAACCGACCAAACATCAATATGACTATGATGCGGCCACTGTATTGGGCTTTTTGAGACAGTATGATCTATTGGACGATTTCAAACTCAATCTTGAAGTAAACCATGCAACTTTAGCTGGGCATACCTTCCAACATGAATTACAGGTTGCTATTGATGCTGGAAAACTGGGGTCTATTGACGCCAATCGTGGTGATTATCAAAATGGCTGGGATACCGACCAATTTCCTAATGATATCAATGAACTGACCGAGTCCATGCTGATCATTTTAGAAGGTGGCGGCTTCCAGGGTGGTGGTGTTAATTTTGATGCCAAAATCCGTCGTAACTCGACTGATCCTCAAGATTTATTCTACGCACATATCGGCGGAATGGATCTTTTCGCACGGGCTTTGCTTACTGCTGAACGTATCTTGGAAGACGGTGAATACCGTAAAATAAGAACAGACCGTTATGCGTCCTTCGATAGTGGCAATGGTGCCTCTTTTGAGAAAGGTACCCTGACTTTGGAGTCTTTAAGAGATTTAGCTGTAGAATTTGGTGAGCCACAAACGATCAGTGGAAGACAGGAGTATTTAGAAAATTTGATCAATAGATATATATAGTTATTTAAAATATTTCTATATTAGGCGATCAAATTAAACCAATTACCAAATACATGAATAATTATTTAAGTACAAAAGATTACATCGTTTTCCTGATATACTTTGTCATTGTCGCAGGTTATGGATTATGGGTGTATTATCGCAAAAAGTCTGAATCTGTAGGCTCCAAGGATTATTTCCTTGCCGAAGGATCCCTGACTTGGTGGGCGATTGGAGCCTCCCTTATTGCATCCAATATTTCTGCGGAACAATTTATCGGCATGAGTGGGTCGGGCTTCAAGATGGGACTTGCTATTGCGACTTACGAGTGGATGGCGGCAATTACCCTGATTGTTGTGGCGGTGTTTTTTATTCCGGTATACCTCAAGAATAAGATCTTTACGATGCCGCAATTTCTGCACAAACGTTATAATGGTACTGTAGCCATGATTATGGCTGTCTTTTGGTTACTATTATATGTGGTGGTCAACCTGACTTCTATCCTTTACTTAGGTGCTATTGCGGTGAGCAGTATCTCTGGTATTAGCCTGGATGCCTGTATGTATGCTATTGCTATTTTTGCCGTTATTATCACACTGGGTGGTATGAAGGTGATTGGATATACGGATATTATTCAAGTGTTCTTTTTGGTGTTGGGTGGTTTGGCAACAACCTATTTGGCATTGAATCTAGTTTCAGAACATTATGGTGGTTCGGGCATATTGGAGGGCTATCACCTGATGACCGAGAAAGCTTCTGATCATTTCCATATGATCCTAGACCGTAAAAACGAGAACTACCTGGATTTACCGGGGCTGACAGTTCTGATCGGTGGTATGTGGATTGTGAATCTGAACTATTGGGGTTGTAATCAGTACATCACACAGCGCGCTTTGGGAGCTGATTTGAAGACTGCACGTAACGGGATTTTGTTTGCCGCATTCTTGAAGTTGTTGATGCCGATTATCGTGGTATTGCCGGGTATTGCCGCTTACGTTATGTGGAAAGATGGCTTATTTCAAAATGAAATGATGCAACATGGTGAGGTAAATCCGGATCATGCTTACCCCGTTTTATTGAATTTGTTGCCTGCAGGACTGAAAGGGCTTTCATTTGCGGCTTTGACAGCTGCGGTCGTTGCTTCATTGGCGGGTAAAGCAAATAGTATTGCCACGATCTTTTCATTGGATATTTATAAAAAGGTATTTAATACCGAAGCTTCTGATAAGAAGTTGGTCAATATTGGTAAATTGACAGTTGTTGTTGCCATGATTTTGGCTGTGATTATCGCGCCACATTTGGGTATCGACAAAAAAGGTGGATTTCAATACATCCAGGAGTATACCGGATTTGTATCACCGGGTATCTTTGCCATGTTCATCTTGGGATTTTTCTGGAAAAAGACAACATCAAATGCTGCATTATTTGCAACGATCGGTGGATTTATCTTATCCATTATTTTCAAAAAATTACCAGATTGGGCGGATCTTTCCTTCTTGGCTTCTACTGGCTTCTCTATTCCAAATCCGACAACGGGGATTTACGAAATTCCGTTTTTGGACCGAATGGGCTTTGTCTTTGCAATCTGTATCATCGGTATGATCATTATCAGTTTGATTGACAACAAACGCGGAGTAGTACCTGCTGGTCTGGAAGTAGATACAACGATGTTTAAACCACATAAAGCATTTTTGATAGGAGCATTGATTGTTGCCTTATTGGTGACAGCATTGTATTCCATCTATTGGTAATCTGATCATCAAAAAAGCAATATAGAGAGCCCATATCGACTGCAGTTGATATGGGCTCTTTGTTTTTAAAAATTTATACCGTTTTATCCTGAGGGTTTACACCAGTAGTCAGATGATTTTTAAAAAATTCCTATCTTGTCTTCAATAACTATTTAGAAAATCAACACGCTAAAAGAATAACACAGATGAAAAGAAGATATGCGCTATTTATCGTTTTTGCTGGGATGATAACAGCATTTGCGCCAGTTCAGGGGCAGGTACAACGTACCGAGAAGCCGCCATTGCATGGTAAACATTGGATGGCGATTACAGGAAAGCCTTTGGCTGCAACCGCTGGAGCCCAGTTGTTCCATCAAGGGGGCAATGCTGTTGATGCCGCTTGTGCAATGCTCGCTGCAACCTGTACCATGTGGGATGTGCTTAGCTGGGGAGGAGAGACACAGGCGCTAATCTATCATCCGAAATTAAAGAAGGTGATTGCCATCAATGCCCTCGGTGTTGCGCCGACAGGGGCAACGGTTGATTTCTTTCGGTCAAAGGGTTATGAATTTCCTCCAGAATACGGCCCTCTTGCCGCAGTTACGCCTGGTACACCGGGGGGCTTATGTTACATGCTGGCTCAATATGGCACCAAGAGTCTGGCCGAAGTGCTTGCACCAGCGCTAGAAATGGCGGCCGGTTATCCCATCGATGCACAGACAGCTAACAGTATCGAACGTGGTAAAGAGCGTATCAAAGAATGGCCATACAGCAAAAAAGTCTTCTTGGTTCATCAAGGGAAAGAAAGGGAAGCTCCCGAAGCCGGCGAAATCTTTGTACAGCAAGATCTACTGCAGACACTTTCAAAACTGGTTGAGGCCGAGAAGAAAGCGATTGCCGCCGGGAAGGATAGAAAAGCCGCTATTATGGCTGCCTACGACCGCTTTTATAAAGGAGATATCGCGGATGAATTTGTCCGTGGCAGTAAAGAACAGGGGGGCTTGATTACCAAAGAAGACCTTGCCAACTGGAAACCCATTGAAGAAGAACCTTTGCATGTCAATTATAAGGGGATAGATGTCTATAAATTACAGGAGTGGACGCAGGGACCGGCCATGCTGCAGAGTTTACAGCTGCTGAAAAATTTTGATCTAAAAGCTATGGGCTATAACTCTGCGCCCTATATACATACAATATATCAGGTC
This sequence comes from Sphingobacterium sp. GW821-FHT03E03, assembly GCF_059420745.1. NCBI lineage: Bacteria > Pseudomonadati > Bacteroidota > Sphingobacteriia > Sphingobacteriales > Sphingobacteriaceae > Sphingobacterium > Sphingobacterium sp. GW821-FHT03E03. The sequence continues at coordinate 37,932 of NZ_JBWKUH010000017.1, read as the reverse complement.
ATGAATCTGGCCTTTGCAGACCGGGATTTTTATTATGGGGATCCCTATTTCAAACCTAAGGCACCTATTCAAGGTCTATTAAGTGAGTCTTATGCCAAGGGACGGGCCGCTACGATTGATCCAAAGCAGAACAATCCACAGGTTCTTCCTGGCGATCCTTATCCTTATGAAGGGAAGAAGAATCCTTTTGCCAAGCTACTTCAACAACGTAGCAAAGAATTCACTCCGGATACGGAGTCAAAAAAAGATTTTGTTCCCAAGCACGATGCGAATTCAACATCATCATTGTCATCGCTGCCGGATACAACCCTATGGGCCTCTCTGGCAACAGATAGTGTCTATATGGATCGGCTATTGCGTGGAACGACCAGTGTGGAAGCGGCAGATGCCGAAGGTTGGGTTGTTTCGATCACACCAAGTGGAGGTTGGTTACCTGCCTGTATCGCTGGAAATACTGGGGTAGGGATGAGCCAACGCTTACAAAGTTTTGTCCTCGATTCGCTGATCAATCCGTTCAATGTCGTGGCGCCGGGCAAAAGACCACGTGTAACGCTTACACCCGCGCTGGCGCTAAAAGAGGGAAAACCATATCTTTCTTTTGCGGTGCAGGGTGGTGACACACAGGACCAGAATCTGTTGCAATTCTTTCTGAATACTGTGGAGTTCGGCATGACACCACAACAGGCAAGTGAGGCGCCGAATATCAATAGTAATCAACTGTGGTTATCTTTGGGTGGTACCAAAATTGGCGACCGAAAACCTCGTGCCGGAAGCTTGTTACTGGATAAACGTACTCCGAAGGAAGTTGTCGAAAAGCTTAAGACAATGGGCTATAGCATACAGCTCGGCGAACGAAACAGTGGTCCGATCAATGCGATCTATTTCGATCAGCAGCATGGTACACTCTGGGGCGGTAGTAGTAATAATGGGGAGGACTATGGAATAGGATGGTAGCCTGAACAGAAAAGTAACATCGTTTTGTTATCTCCATCGTATTTGGTATCTTACCTACTGATCAAAAGGTGATTTTTTGTTATGGAGGGTAGTGTCAATAAGTATTCGTTTGTTTTTCAACCTGATGAAGCGGGTTTAGTATTAGTGGATGGTTTAAAGCAGCAGTTGAGAGCGGCATTGGCCGAAGAGTTTCCAGATAAGGACAAAGGCTGGTACCACAGCTGCAATTCCAAAGCTCATGTGACCATCTGTGCTTTTGCCGGAAACGAGGAAACATTGGCACAGGCTATTGCAGCTTTGCAACAAACGATGCTATATGAACGTAGTCAGTACGTCTATTTTGACCATTTTTCTTCTTTCGCTGGAGGAGCTTTTTATATTGCCCCCACAGTACATGCCCGAAGTTACCTAAAGGATCGAACCCGAAAGGTGGTACATACCCTCAGCTCGTTTGATCTGATCGAGATTAGTGATGAACCGCATATTTCTATTGGACGTAGATTGGAGCCGGAACGGCTCGATTTCGCAAAAAAAATATTGTGCTCGGTTGATCTGAGTTTTATGTGTGCCGGTGTGCATATCCGTCGCTTTAATCCCGGCATGGGACAGTATGAGCCCGTTGATTTTGTCAAATTTGGTAATCAGTCGAAAGAAAATTCCGGGCAACTTTCATTTAAATTCTAATTATATGGCTGTTTAATTGTCTAGTAATGTAAAGCTTTTTATCTTTAGCCCTAGCAATAAAAGATATTGTCCTAATGTAAGCTATGCATCACGACGACTCCCATCATAAATCATTATCTGATATCCATGAAAGTGTGGATGTCAATCAAGGAAAATCCAAATTCAAAAAGGTACTCAGTTTTTTTGGCCCAGCCTATCTGATCAGTGTGGGGTATATGGATCCGGGCAACTGGGCGACGGACCTTGCTGGGGGAAGTCAGTTTGGCTATGCTTTGATCTGGGTCTTGCTGATGAGCAATATTATGGCACTATTGCTGCAAAACCTCTGTGCACGTTTGGGGATCGTGAGAGGTAAGGATCTGGCGCAATGTAACCGCGAGACTTACCCCAAGCGTATGAATTTTGTGCTATATGTCCTAGCCGAGATTGCTATTGCAGCCTGTGATCTGGCCGAAGTATTGGGTATGGCCATTGGTCTTAACCTGCTGTTTGGTATTGATCTACTCTGGGGGGTACTGATCAGTTTTGCCGACACCTTCCTGTTACTCTACTTACAGAAGTTAGGCATGCGCAAAATGGAACTCTTTATTATCGGTTTGATATCCATGATCGGCATGTGCTTTATGGTGGAAATGTTTTTGGCCAAGCCTGATTTCTCTGAAGTAGTCACAGGTTTTATTCCGAGCATCCCCAATAGTGCCGCACTTTATATAGCGATTGGTATTATTGGTGCTACTGTCATGCCACACAACCTTTACCTGCATTCCGCCCTGGTACAGACCCGAAAGATTGACCGAAATGAAGTCTCCATACGAAAATCATTAAAATATAATTTTTGGGATAGTGCCATTGCATTAAATCTGGCATTCCTGGTCAATGCAGCAATATTGATCCTTGCCGCATCCGTATTTCATAAGAATGGTATGCATGATGTCGCCGAATTGGAAGACGCCTACCACCTATTGGGCAATTTACTCGGTACAGAATGGGCCTCGAAGCTATTTGCTGTGGCATTAATCCTAGCGGGTCAAAGTTCTACGGTCACGGGAACCCTGGCTGGACAGATCGTGATGGAGGGTTACCTACGGTTGCGGATCAGTCCGACACTGCGCCGGATTATCACGCGGCTTTTGGCAATTATACCCGCCGTCCTGGTGATCCTGATTTCCGGTGAAGGGCGAGTAGGGCAGTTGTTGATCTTTAGTCAGGTGATCTTGAGTATGCAGCTGGCCTTTGCGGTCATACCACTGATTCACTTTGTCAGCGACAAGGCAAAGATGGGAATCTTTGCTATAAAACCCCTGACCAAAGCTTTTGCCTGGTTGATAGCCGCTGTGATAGCCGTACTGAATTTTAAGTTGGTTTATGACGAGGTCACCGGATGGATTACCGAAGCAAACAATCTTTTTGTAACAGTGTTACTTATTCTGGGAGCCGCTGGTCTGCTCTTTCTGCTGATCATGACGGTGTTAATTCCTATTATGCGCAAATCAAAACCGATCGAGTTGGAAGTGCACCCACCATTTGAAGCTTTACATTTTGAGGACCGAGGGTCTTTCAAGAAGGTGGTAATTGCCTTAGATTATTCTAGTTCAGATCAGAAAGTGATACAGTATGCTTTGCAACTGTCAGATTCCGATACCAGCTTTGTCGTTGTCCACATTGTCGAAAGCGCCTCCGTCAAATATACAGGTGAGTCTACCGATGATTTTGAGTCACGACAAGATTTGGAACGCCTAAAGCTGTATGCTGACTTTTTATTGTCCAAAGGACATCAAACGGAATATGAACTCGGCTATAACAATCGGATCAAGAGCATTGCCGAAGTCTGCGAAAAATACCATGCAGACCTCTTGGTCGTGGGGAGCCATGGTCATACCGGAGTCAAAGACTTTGTGTTTGGTGAGACAGTAAACAAGTTGCGTCATGCTGTAAAAGTTCCGGTTTTTATCGCACAATAAGGCTTGGAGACCTATCCCAAAGAGACACTGTCTATTCACTGTAATTTTATTGCGGAAAAAGTGTAGGGAGGGATCGGTAAGTGCTAAATAATTCTTACTTTTGCGTCATCAAATCAAGATATGAGCGACGCTATTAAACACGAGTGCGGAATCGCACTAATTCGCCTGTTAAAACCCTTATCTTATTATCAGGAAAAATATGGTACGCCATTCTATGGCATCAACAAATTGTACCTATTAATGGAAAAACAGCACAACCGTGGACAAGACGGGGCTGGAATTGCAACCATTAAATTTGATGTTAAACCTGGAAATCGTTACATTTCGCGTTACAGAGCTATGGGCTCAACTGCTGTGGCAGACATATTCGAATATGTACAGAAAAAATTTGCTTCTGTTCAGAAGGCATTTCCAGATGAGTCAAAGGATACCCAATGGTTAAAAGATAATGTCAGTTTTACTGGAGAAGTACTTTTAGGACATTTGCGCTATGGAACGCATGGAAAGAACAGTATCGAAAGCTGTCACCCATTTTTAAGACAAAACAACTGGATGTCACGCAATCTTGTTGTTGCGGGTAACTTCAACATGACCAATGTGGATGAACTTTTGCAACAATTGTATGAGTTGGGACAACATCCAAAAGAAAAAGCGGATACCGTAACCGTTTTGGAAAAAATTGGACATTTCTTAGATGATGAAAACCAGGAGCTTTTTGATCACTTCAAAAAAGAAGGGTATTCCAATGTCGAGATTAGTTCATTGATTGCCAAAAATATCGATGTCTCCAAGATCTTAAAGCGTTCAGCGAAGACTTGGGATGGGGGTTATACCATCGCTGGTATCTTTGGTCATGGCGATGCTTTCGTGATGCGTGATCCTGCGGGTATCCGTCCGGCATTCTACTATCAAGATGAAGAAATTTTAGTTGTAGCTTCCGAAAGACCAGTCATTCAGACTGCATTCAATGTGCCTATCGGTGCCGTGAAAGAAATTAAGCCGGGCCATGCCTTGATTGCTAAAAAAGATGGTACTGTGTCACAGGAAATGTTTAGACAGCCTGTTGAACAACGTTCTTGTTCTTTTGAGCGTATCTATTTCTCCCGTGGGTCAGATGCTGATATCTATAAAGAGCGTAAAGAATTGGGTAGATTATTAGTGCCACAGGTACTGGAATCTGTTAAAAGTAATATTAAGAATACCGTATTCTCTTTTATCCCCAATACGGCCGAAGTATCGTACTATGGTTTGATGGATGGTATCAATACCTACGTCAGGGATTTTCAAAAAGAGACCTTATTAAAACGTGCAGAGAAAATTTCTGACGAGGAATTGGATGAGATCTTGAGCATCAAACCTCGTTTTGAAAAACTGAATGTAAAGGATGCTAAATTGCGTACCTTCATTACACAGGACGCCGATCGTACAGATATGGTACAACATGTGTATGATACCACTTACGGCATTGTTAAAGATCATGAAGATACGATCGTTGCAATCGATGATTCCATTGTACGTGGAACGACGTTGAAGCAAAGTATCTTGACGATCTTGGATCGTTTGAATCCGAAGAAAATTGTAATCGTTTCCTCCGCACCACAAATTCGCTACCCAGATTGTTATGGTATCGATATGTCACGTATGGGTGAATTCGTCGCATTCGAAGCGGCGATCAACCTGTTGAAACAACGCGGCATGGCACATATTATTGATGAAGTGTATCAAAAATGTCTGTTGTCGATGACGCAGGATGTCAATGAAATCGAAAACTATGTAAAAGCCATTTATGCGCCATTTACAGATGAAGAGATTTCCGAAGAAATTGGCCGTATCGTTAGACCTCACCATTTGAAAGCCGAACTTGAGGTGGTGTATCAAACCTTGGATAATTTGCATAAAGCATGTCCAGCACATAGCGGTGATTGGTATTTCTCCGGCGATTACCCTACTCCAGGTGGTAATAAGGTTGTTAATAAAGCCTATATGAACTGGATTGAAGGTAAAAATGTACGTGCATACTTCAGCAACTAAGTATAAAAATATCAGGAGAAGGGGGCGTTCAAAAAGGACTGCCCCTTTTTCTTTCATCTTGTTTTTATGCTGCGAGGTCATTTTTTATATTCGAGACCCAAGGGGGTCTCTTTTATTTTTTGCATTTCCTCATACTCCTTTCCAGTCTCTTTTTTATTATTCAATTCTCAAGGGACGCTTTTACTTTTTGTACAGCTTCTTTTTTTATATATTCGTAATACGGAATTGATTATAATGACACAGCAAGCGCATCATAAGGTATTTGCTGTATTTTGCCAATATATACTTTTATGATTCAATCAACCTTTAGCCTTACTGAAATTAAGGTTTTTAACAGCGTAAATAAATAGCTCCATGAGAGGACAACTTTTCTATCTTTTTCTTCTTTTTTCAATGGTTTCCTGTGACATAGCCCATAATGTGCCCAAGGATCCTTACCCCAATTCATTTGACAAGCCAAATATCGTGAATTCCTTCGTGGATCAGAATGGAAACTTCTATCCAGACAATTGGCGCAAAACTTATGGTGAACCGCCTAAAAGCGGTGATGTCAATGCCTATTCCCTGATGAAGATCGCAACAGAAAAAGGAATTGAAAGCCAGCTGAAAGCTTTTGAGAAGACCCGAATGTTGGCTGTGGGCAGCAAAGTGAAGGCCAAAGACCGTGTATTTATATTTGTACATGGATTCAATGCGCCATCAGACGAGGTCAATGAGAGCTACGAGTATATGCGCAAATTATTGAAGCTCAATCCCAATGATGATGAAGTCGTTAAGTTTTATTGGGATGGTTTACATACAACCAATCCCTTTGGTGGCGCCAAAGTTTGGTTTTCCGCAACCTCATTCAGCCAAATGGCGGGTGAGTTTGGACTGCGTAACCTCCTGAATAGCATCAGTAATAAGAAGATTATTCTGATCTCACATAGCCGTGGTGCATCAGTCGTGTTGAGTGCTTTGAGCAGTGCAACCTTTAGTGAGAGTTTTGCTAAAGGTACGCTGGAGAACCACAACGTAGACGTCGATGGGGCAAAAAAGCTTGCTGAAAACGGCAATGACATTACCTGTATTATGCTCGCTCCAGCAATAGGGCTGGAGGACTTTAAGATAAGAGATGTCGCTAAGGGAACAGAGTCATTCTGTAACTTGAGCAAGCAAGTTAAGAAGATCCATATTACCATTAACAATACCGATGTGATGTTAAAGAAGTTTGTTGGTTTTCTGTCCAATAAATTGAAGGCTACAGATTTGGGCTATAAAGCTGATGTCTGTAATGAGTTGGTAAAGCATTACCCGATGATGAAGTATACTGATTTTACAGGCATGCAGAGCCACGATTTTAATAAATACATCCGGAACCCCAAATTCAAGACCATGTTGAAGGCGGAGGGAATTGCCGTCAATCGTTAAGACAATGAAGCATATTTTTAAGAGTCTCTATTTTCAGGTTATCGTTGGTATATTGATCGGTATTTTCTGTGGGGTCTATTTCCCAGATTTTGCCGTTAAACTAAAGCCGCTGGGTGATGTCTTTATCAAATTGATCAAGATGGTGATAGCACCTCTGATCTTTAGTTCGATCGTGATCGGTATTGCAGGGATGCAGGACGTAAAGAAAGTAGGGAAGATTGGACTGACATCGATTATCTATTTCGAAGTCATGACCACGATTGCATTGATTATCGGTTTGATCTTTGTCAACCTGATTCAACCCGGGACAGGCATGAATGCCGATCTGGCGAGTTTGGATACATCTTCGGTATCACATTATATTACCGAGTCCCAGAAACCACACAGTTTCATGGACTTTATCATGGATATTATTCCGGAGAACGTTATAGCTTCGGTTGCCTCAGATAATATATTGCAAGTGCTGGTTTTTGCGGTGCTTTTTGGGATAGGGATGACCAAGATCGGTCAAAAAGCTGCTGAACCCGTTATCAATGTGCTGCAATCTTTTCTAAAGGTACTTTTCTCCATTATTAAGATGGTGATGTATTTGGCCCCATTGGGAGCCATGGGAGCGATGGGATTTACCATTGGAAAGTTTGGTATTCAGGCGCTGACCAAGTTGGGTATGTTGATGTTAAGTTTCTATCTAACCTGTTTTATCTTTGTCATTATTGTCATCGGGGCGGTATTACACTTCTATCTCAAGGTTAATATTTTCAAATTCCTGAAATATATCAAAGATGAGATTTTGATTGTATTGGGAACCTCTTCTTCGGAATCGGCATTGCCTGGCATTATGCAGAAAATGGAGGATGCAGGTTGTGCGAAGTCCGTGGTAGGTTTGGTGATCCCGACTGGATATTCCTTTAACCTAGATGGTACGAGTATTTACCTGACTATGGCAGCGGTATTCATTTCGCAGGCACTCAATATGCACCTGACCTTGCAGCAGGAAATTACCTTACTGTTGGTCCTGTTGCTAACCTCCAAAGGAGCTGCGGGTGTAACGGGAAGTGGTTTTGTGACCTTGGCGCTAACCTTGCCTGTAGTCGGACATGTGCCTGTTGAGTCCGTGGCATTGGTGTTTGGGGTGGATCGGTTTATGAGTGAAGCAAGGGCTATCACCAATCTGATTGGCAATTCGGCAGCAACACTCGTGATTTCCAAATATGAAAATAGCCTGGATGAGGAAATTCTCCATGAGAAACTTGGTTGATATCTTACAAAACCGGACACTCATGCTTGTCTAAACGATGTAGATCTTAAAAGAAAAACGGGGTGTCCAATTTTTTTGGACACCCCGTTTTTCTGAATAAATTTATCTAAACTCTTGAGAGGGGATTAAGCCTCTTTTTTTGTGTTTTCAATTCCTTGGGTTAGATCCAAAGCACCATCTACTTTTTCTTCTAGAAGTGCTAGTTTGATCACCTGTGCCATTTCGGTCACATAATGGAACTGCATATCTTTGATATAATCTTCCTTGATTTCAAGGATATCTTTTTCGTTGGATTTGCAAAGGATAATATCCTTGATGTTCGCACGTTTGGCCGCAAGTATTTTTTCTTTGATACCGCCTACTGGTAATACTTTTCCACGAAGCGTAATTTCGCCAGTCATAGCCAATTTCTCTTTAACCTTACGTTGGGTAAATAGAGATGTTAGCGCAGTCAGCATCGTTACCCCAGCAGATGGACCATCCTTAGGAATAGCACCTGCAGGAACGTGGATATGGATATCCCAATGATCGAATATCCTGTAGTCGATCCCGAAATCAGCAGCATGAGCTTTTAAGTAAGCTAAAGCAATAGAAGCGGATTCTTTCATCACATCGCCAAGATTACCTGTTAGGCTCAAGCGTCCTTTACCGGGACTTAAAGAGGATTCGATAAATAAAATATCACCTCCCACAGAAGTCCAGGCCAAGCCAGTTACTACACCAGCAACATTATTGTTTTCGTAGATATCTTTATCAAAGATCGGAGCGCCCAGGATATCCACGACATCCTGATCGTTGATAGTTGGGTTATAATCTTTCTCCATGACAATACGTGTCGCAATACCACGTACGATCGAGCCAATTTTCTTTTCCAGTCCACGTACGCCGGATTCGCGGGTATAGTCTTCAATGATTTTTTCGATAATCTTACCTTTTAGAGCAACATCCTTGGCAGCCATACCGTGCATTTCACGTTGTTTGGGAAGTAGGTGTTTTTTTGCTATCTCAATCTTTTCTTCAATGGTATATCCATTGACTTCGATGATTTCCATACGGTCCAATAAAGCTGGCTGGATAGCACTTAGCGAATTGGCCGTTGCAATAAACATCACTTTAGAAAGGTCAAATTCCATTTCTACATAATGGTCGTAGAAATGTGTGTTTTGCTCCGGATCCAATACCTCTAGCAGGGCAGAAGAAGGATCACCTTTAAAATCTGCACTCATTTTATCGATCTCATCTAGGATAAAGACCGGATTGGCAGCTCCTGCTTTTTTCAACGATTGGATAATACGGCCGGGCATTGCACCGATGTACGTCTTACGGTGGCCTCTGATTTCGGCTTCGTCGCGCACACCACCCAGGGCCATACGTGTATATTTACGACCCAATGCTTTGGCTATAGATCTTCCCAAAGAGGTTTTACCAACTCCTGGAGGGCCGACCAAACAAAGGATAGGGGCTTTCATATCATTTTTTAATTTCAATACTGCAAGGTATTCAATGATACGTTTTTTGACTTTTTCCAACCCATAGTGATCCTTGTCCAAGACTTTTTGTGCTTTATTTAAGTCAAAATTATCTTTGGTCGTTTCATTCCATGGAAGATCAAGAAGCAGTTCAAGATAGTTTAACTGAACAGAATAATCTGCCGCAGCTGGATTGATACGTGATAGCTTTTCAAGTTCCTTGTTAAAATGTTTTTCGACATCAAGGCCCCATTTTTTTGTTTTACCACGCTTTTTAAGCTCTTCCAGCTCCAGGTCAGGTGTATTTCCGCCAAGCTCTTCCTGGATGGTTTTCAATTGTTGGTTCAAGAAATAATCCCGTTGTTGCTTGTCTAGGTCGACACGCACCTTATTCTGGATCTGATGTTTCAGTTCCAGCATCTGGATTTCCAACGTCAACAATTCCAACAAGAGCTTTGCACGGTTTTCGACCTTTGGAATTTGAAGAAGCTCTTGTTTTTTGATCATTTCGACATTGATGTTAGACGAAATAAAATTGATCAGAAAAGAAGGGCTTTCAATATTTTTGATTGCGATACCGGCTTCACTGGGTAGATTGGGTGAAAGCTGAATAATCTGCAATGCCATTTCCTTCAAGGTGGATATTGTGGCCTTGAAATGTTTAGTCATTTTTGGTTTTGCCTCGTTGAATTTCTCGACACGCGCCTTGAGATAAGGTTCAGTTTCTAAGATCTCCACCAGGTTGAAACGTTGCTTTCCCTGGATGATGACCGTGGTGTTTCCATCAGGCATCTGGAGCACTTTGATAATATGGGCAACAGTACCCACCTTATTCAACTCCTCAAACCCAGGGTCCTCTACTGTCATATCCTTTTGGGAGACCACACCAATTGTTTTGCTGCCCTTATAGGCTTCTTTAACCAATTTGATGGATTTATCCCTTCCTACAGTGATCGGAATGACGACACCGGGAAATAATACGGTATTACGTAAAGGCAAAATAGATAGTGCTTCTGGAATTTCAGCATTCGCCATATCGTCTTCATCCTGCTGTGTCAATAGGGGGAAGAATTCTGTGTCTTCCGTAACGATTGGAATAGCCTGACTGAAATCAAAAGTTTCGAATTTGCTCATAGTGTTTATTTTGTGTATTTGGCAGTCGCTGACATGTTGTCGGCAGACCTTCAAATTTTAAGCTTCAAATATTGTTTCCCCTATATTGCAAGGGAAGTGCCAATTGCTAAAAGGTAGCAAAATTACTAATCTATTTTCTAGAATATGAAAAAAAGGCAGGTTAAATAAAATTTATCTGCCATTTGTTGGATAAATAGGCATAATAATTGTAATATTGGAATGTGAAAGAATAAACGATGGCAGATTCTTGCGAGGGGTGAAGCAATAAGATTATTTTTTCTAGGGATAATAAACGATCAATATTGATCATTAATAAGGTATATTGAAAAAAACGTAACTATTTAGATATGAACTTAAAATCACTTAAATTAGGTTTGTTCACAGGAGTTTTTGCTTTGGTTGCACTTAGTGCCAATGCACAACAAAAACAAGCTGAGCATAGCAATGCCAATGTGAGAATGGGCCAAAAAGCTCTTTTGGATGGTGACTTCAAAAATGCAGAATCATACTTGACAAAAGCTTTACCACAGGAAGGCAAAGATCCGGATGTCTTGTATATGTTGGGTTACTCCCAATTTCAAAATGGTGATTATAAAAAGTCAGCTGAAACTTTCGGAAAGGTTGTCGCATTAAGCCCTAAAAATGCAAATGCATTATACTTTAAAGCGAAAGCGAACAATACACTTGCAGTTCAAGCAAACAAAGTGTCTGCGGCAAACAAAGAACAGCTGTTGCGCGTAGCGATTGAAGATTATTCAAAAGCGATCACAATCACTCCTACTGACTCTAAATTTTATCAAAATAGAGCAGTTGCAAACCGCGATTTGGGTATTTTGATCGGTACTGCTGGTACGCCTAACTACAACAAAGCAATGGCTACAGATGCTTATAATAATGCGATCAAGGATTATGAAAAAGTATTGAGTTTTGATTCTTCTAAAAAAGATATTCAAACAGAAGTCAAAAAAGCAAAAGTATATAGAGATAACCTGAAATAGGCTTACCTATAGAACAGATAAAAAAGGGAAACTCAACTGAGTTTCCCTTTTTTTGTGCAATTACCCGTCCTGCTCTTTTTATTCTTCATGCTATCCCAATGGCTTCCGATGGTTTTCCTGATGAGATTGATTCGCTCTCCAGTCTGTCTTTGACAAATTTGCAAACGAAATACTTCGCAATACTGTTCTTTTATTGAATCAACAGGAATTTAGTATATGGAAACGAATCGATTGTCTGCAGAAATGCAGGATATTTTAATCAGTCAAATGACAAAAGAAGCCGAAGCTGCACAAATTTATCTGGCTTTGGGTGTATGGGCCGATGATCAGGGTTATGGTGGGATCGCCAATTTTCTATATCGACATGCCCAGGAGGAACGGAATCATATGACCAAAATTATGGGGTACATACTGGAAAGAGGGGGGCGTCCCCGGATTCAGGCCATTTCAGCACCGCCAGCAGATCCGAAGACCTTAACCGAGTGTTTCCAACGGGTATTTAAACATGAGGTAGATAATACCGAAGCGATTTATAATATCGTCAATCTGTCTATGGAGCAGAAAGATTGGGCGACATGGAACTTTGCACAATGGTTTGTCAAAGAACAGATTGAAGAAGAGAAACTTGCTCTTGAGCTGATCGATAAATTAAAGATAGCAGGTGGAGATCGGGCTTCAGACGAATCGTTATTTGCATTAGATTCCTCATTGGAAAGCATGCCTGACGATGTGCCTTTGGCACGGGAAGGTACAGCAGATGATCCTAAATAGAAGGGGAATTGTATAAAAATAATGTCCGAGTTCGTTAAGAACTCGGACATTATTTTTTAGATTGAAGCCTAAAAATATTACTCAGCCCATTTGCCGAAAGCTACATTTTGGGAAAGCTCCGGAAGGCTATTTTTTTATGCTGAGTGGAAGGTAGATTCCAAAAGTAACATTCCTTCCCATATTATAAACACCATAAGTGGGGTTCTCCTGCGATAATCTTCCCGGACGTAGTCTGCTCAAAGCATCATAATAGCGCTTGTTAGTAAGATTAGATGCAGCCGCGTACAGCTTCACTTGTTGTTTTCCTAAGTAGAGGGTAGTACCTATTCCAGCATTGATCAGTGAATACGAATCTGCAGCCGTTTCAAAAGTTTCGTCAACGCGATTCTGTTTAAAATAATTGTCTAAACCTACCGATACATAAAAAGCATGTAATCCATTTATCTTGGGCTCGAGACGTAGTGTGTTATGTAAAACACCTGCCGGAATCAATGCCAATGGCCTGTCAAAGGTCCTGTTTTGTGCATGAGTATAGGTAAAGGTGTTGTCCAAGTGTACCCAGTTCAGTGGATGGAAGTTTAGACTTCCCTCAAAACCATAAAGATTGGCGTTCACCTGACCATAGCGATAGACATCGTAGGTCTGTTCATTATTGTCCTCATCAATGATGGTTTTTGTGTCGTCCTTTTTTGCTGAAGCATAGATAAAATTATGAATATAATTTTCATAGATCCCGATACTACCGGTGACGATGCTATGTCCAAATTCGAGGGTTGCATCCGCTTGGAAACTACGTTCAGCTTTGAGGTTCTCATTGCCGATTTCGTAGCGTGATGTACCTTCGTGTACACCGTTAGAACCTAATTCTGCTGGATTGGGCGCTCTAAAAGCCGATCCTGCATTTGCTTTGAAGTTGAAATCCTCGCTGAAACTATGTGTAAAACCTAAAGCACCGCTAATATTGCTGAATTTATTTTTAAAACCCGGGAATTGCTCCTCATCATCAACGAGAAGCTGTTTGCCCTTGCTATTGACATAATCGTAGCGTAGTCCCATATTGAAGGTGTTATCACCCCAGGTTTTTTTTGCATAGCCAAAAGCACCTAATTCGATCTGGTCATAAGCAGGGATTAGAAATTCAACGCCCTTGTTTACACTATGCTCTTGACTGGCGCTAATGCCAACGACATGCTGCCAACCGTTTCTTTCAGCTAGGTAATATTTCGCATCAAGAGAGTAGGTATTTAAATCAAAAAATAACGAGGGTGTTGCTTCCTCAAGTTCGCGACGTTGATTTTTCTGGTAGCCCAGGTCCAGTTTTAAATTTCCTGAACCGATCACAAAATTATTATTGAGCGCGAGCTTATAATGGCGGATATCCTGTTTGGGGAAATCCAATGTCCGGCTTTTGGATGTATTGTATAACGGATCTCCGGGGTCGGCATCGTAAAAACCAATGTTATTTTTGAGGTAGGAAAAATTAAGGTGTGAATACCCCCATTGTTTATTTAAACCCAGCATTCCACTGAAGCTGGTATTATTAAAACCGCTATTCATATAGCGTCCAGCTGGTGTATTGTAGGAATATGCATTTTGATAAGATCCACGTCCGCGCCATACAAAGCCGTTTTCATTGCCTGTAAGCATCAGTGAATTATTGGTCAGTCCGTTGTTGGTTGAATAACTGGATAACAGCTCGCCTTTTATTTCGCCTGCAGTGGGGACGCTGGGCTCGAGGATATTGATAACACCACCGATGGCATCAGATCCGTACATCAGTGAAGCTGCTCCCCGAAGTACCTCTACCCGGTCGGGCTGGTTTTGGTCGATCTCGATACCATGTTCGTCGCCCCATTGTTGCCCCATTTGCTTCACGCCATCATTGACCGTGACAACACGGTTATAACCAAGACCGCGGATGACTGGTTTGGAAATGCCCTGTCCTGTTGTAATCTGACTTAAACCAGGTACCTGACGGGCTAGCGCGTCGATCAGATTTGTCGCACCACCCTGTAATTCGTCTTTGGAGATAACAGAGACAGAGGTACTGTTGCGACGGCTTTGTGCAGTCACGAGCGTACCTGTAACCACCACTTCATTTGTCTCGATTATACTTTCAGTCAGTGCAAAATCGACCGATACATCCGCTGATGTCAGATCTATCGTTTTGATCAGCGATTGGTAGCCAATAAAACGTACTTCGACAAGATAACGTCCACTCGAGGGCAGTGATTTGAAGGTATAACGCCCCTGTTGGTCTGAAGAGGTACTCGAACGGAGTTGGAGCAAAGATATGGTCGCTCCAGCGATCGGTTGATTTGTTTTTGCATCTGTCACTTTACCCGATATAGTAGCGGCGTTGACAGAGAATAGAAGGAAATAGCAGACAAGCATACATATGCCGCCTTTAATTTTGAGTTTCATCTGTAAATATTTTTATGCCATCTGTCGATGGAGCCTATCCAAATGATAACCTTCGCATTAAACCTATATTTTCATCAGTCGTGAAAAAATAGCCTGTCCAATACGGAGGAATTCATCATTGAATTGCTTGATTGCTAAATAGGAGGAAGATCCAATATGAATACGCCAGCAACAATTGCCAAAACGTTGGCCTTTGCTTCCTGATCATAGTAAACAAGGCTTTCCATAAAAGCTTTGTTGTCGCATAGTGGATGAAATTTAACAAATAGGGGGACCACGATTGCCAGATAGCAATGCACTGATCATCTGGTCACTGGGTACAAAGAAACCAAATGCTATTTCCCGTTCAGGAAGAGAAATTTCACTTTGGCTAAAACGAAAGAGTAACTGTGGGTGTGAACTTTGGTCGCAAATAGAACATTTTGGATGATCTGCATGGTGTTTTTTGGGGCTGCAGTCCACTATACTTAATGCCGGCGACTCATGGGAATGGGTATAGACAATGAACTGACCGATTAAAAAGGTCATTAAAAGCGTTAACGCTGCTAATTTGTTCAATGAAATATCGCGCACTTTATTTTTCTATACCATGTCTTTGCAGACAATTAATGAGGCAAATATAAGAAAAATTATAAATAAAGCAATGTTGTTGCATTTATTTGTTTGTATTGGGGAACAAAAAATGTCTTTATGAATGCGCATAAAGACATTTTTCAGCATGAGTTATTTTTTTGATTGCACAAATCTCCCAATAATTTCATATTGGTTTGCATCGAGTCCTTGTACATCCTGTAGTTTTACAATACTGTACAATGAATCGCTATAATAATCTAGTTTTTCATTACTGTCATAGAGGGAGTTCGCAATCTTTTTATCGATTTGGATATGTTTAACCTTTTCGTTTTTACGATCAAACTCGATTCGGAGTTTTTGTATTTGCAATTCTTCCTTTTTGGCAGTAAATTCCGTTACACAATCTACGGCTTTGACATCGTAGAGTGCGGGATCAAAATTTTTGCTGATATCAGCGGACTGGAAAGCTGAAAGTTCATTTTTCCAGTTTTCAATTTTGAGCTCACGTTGTTCCTTTTCACCATCTTTATTGACGGATTTTAACACCGAAGGGTTGAGTTGCTGCAAGCGTTGTGCTTCGGCACTGAAAAAAGAGTCTACCGAAAATATATCCGTCGTCTTTTTAGCTTTCTGTTGGCCTGAGGGGGAGCTACAGCTCCAAAAAAGCAGCGCACTTCCCACCAGTAGTGGAAGTGCGCTGCTTAATTTTTTATATAAATTCTTATTCTGATACCAACACATTTCCTGTCATTTCAACGGGGATATCTACGCCCAAAAGTTTTAGAACGGTTGGAGCGATATCACCCAATTTACCATCTGCGATTTTTTTGTAGTGATCATCAATCAAGATACAAGGAACCAAATTTGTTGTATGTGCTGTATTTGGTGAACCATCTTCATTGACCATAAATTCTGAATTACCGTGATCAGCCAAAATGATAAATGAATAACCATTTTTCAATCCTGTTTCCACCACTGTTTTTGTGCATTGATCTACTGTTTCTACTGCTTTTACGACAGCCTCAAATACACCAGTATGGCCTACCATATCAGGGTTTGCAAAATTGAGGCAGATAAAGTCCGGCTGAAGAGTTTCCATATCATTGACGATTGCTTCGGTGATTCCACTTGCAGACATTTCAGGTTGAAGATCGTAAGTAGCCACTTTTGGAGAAGGCACCAAAAGACGGTTCTCACCTTCGAATTGCTGTTCACGGCCACCCGAAAAGAAGAATGTCACGTGTGGATATTTTTCAGTTTCGGCAATACGGGTCTGTGTTTTATGATTGGCTTCCAAAACCTCACCCAAGGTGTTTGTCAGGTTATCTTTTTGGAAAACAACACGTACATTTTTGAAGGTTTCGTCATAGGCTGTTAGCGTGACATAGTACAGATTTAACGGTACAAGATCATACTCAGGGAAGGCTTTCTGTGTAAGTGCAATGCTGATTTCACGACCGCGGTCTGTTCTGAAATTGTAACAGAAGACCACATCACCTTCTTGAATTGTTGCTACAGCGGTGCCATCTTCATTGACCAATGCGATTGGTTTAACAAATTCGTCTGTCACCCCTGCATCGTATGATCTTTGGATCGCAGCAACCAGGTCATTGGTTTTTTCACCTTCGGCTTTCACCAAAAGATCATAAGCCAACTTGACGCGTTCCCATCTGTTGTCACGGTCCATTGCGTAATATCGACCGATGGCAGAAGCAAAAGTTCCTGAAGTTGTTTTTAGATATTCCTGTAAATCTTTGACATAGCCGATCCCCGAATTAGGGTCGGTATCACGACCATCCAGAAAAGCATGGATAAAAACCTGCTCACTATTTAGTCCAGCATGTTTTGCTGCATCACAGAGACCTTTTAGGTGCTTGGTGTGTGCATGTACACCACCATCAGAGAGTAAACCGATAAAGTGTACTTTTTTATTATTTTCAAGCGCATATTTAAATGCGTCCTGGATAACGATATCTGTATTGAATACGCCGTCATTTACCGCTTTGTGGATACGCCCTAATTCTTGATAGACAACCCGTCCAGCGCCAAGATTCATGTGGCCAACCTCAGAGTTACCCATCTGTCCATCAGGAAGGCCAACGGCTTCACCGGAAGCTTCCAGACTTGAATTTGGGTATGTTTCCAATAAATGATCTAAAAATGGGGTATTTGCAGCTTCAACTGCATTTGATTTATCATGTTTTCCGTATCCTAGCCCGTCTAGGATCATGAGTGCAACTTTTTTCTTATTCATCGTATAACAAAGATAATCTTAATTTTAGAATCTATCAATGTGTCTTTAAAAACTTCCCTTGTTTATATGCAATAATTTTATAGGTTTGTGGCATAGTTTATGTTTACGTATAAGCAATGCTACCTAATGATTGATATATCTATTTGTGGAAACTGTTCTGTCTTATTTTGAGCTATATGAAACTTTTAAGCTATTGCGTCTTTATATTTGTTTATAGTCTTTTTATACACACTAACGCCTCGGGGCATCTTTTGAAAGATTTAAACTATTCGTCACAGCCTGTTGCATGGGGAGGAGAGGAGTCTTTTGGAAGTATTTCCGAAGAACTAAAAACCTATTTAAAGGAGGGGAATGCAAAGAATATTGCGAAATATTTTGGTTCCAATCTAACCCTGTCCCTATTGGGAGAAAATGGAGTGTATACCAAATACCAGTCCGAGATTATGCTGGGTACATTTTTTAACCAACATAAACCCAAGACCATCAAATTGACCCAGGCCAGTAATGCAAACAATGGTTATCAGTATTTCACCTTTTCATTAGCGACCGAACAAGCCAATTACCGTGTGTTTATCAAGATAAGTGCGGGATCCAATAGTCAGACAATAGAAGAACTTCGGATCGATAAAAGTTAAGTCAGACGCTATTTTTTTATCATTCTATTTTTCGATTAAAAAATTATTCCACATCTTAGCCTAATAAATTGTATTTATGGAGAAGGAAATCAAGGATTATTTGGCGCAGTTTGTAAAACAATCAGTCGCGGAAGATCTCGGAGATGGTGATCATACCTCTTTATCCACGATAGAGGTGGGAGCACAGGGAGAAGCGAAACTGATTGTTAAGGACAACGGTATTTTGGCAGGCGTAGAGGTTGCTCAGGCGATCATGAGTTACATCGATGAAACCTTGGCCTGTGAGGTATTTATTCCCGATGGAAGCCAGGTAAAAGTTGGTGATATCGCGTTTTACATTCGCGGAAATATCCAGAGTATTCTGTTGGCAGAGCGTTTGGTATTGAATGTGATGCAACGTATGAGTGGTATAGCGACGACAACCCGAAAATATGTGGAGCTGTTGAAAGGTACGGATACAGAGGTATTGGATACCCGTAAGACAACACCTTTACTTCGCGTATTGGAAAAGGAAGCGGTCAAAATAGGAGGGGGCACCAATCATCGGTTTGGATTATTCGATATGATTCTGATCAAAGACAATCATGTGGATTATAGTGGGGGGATTATACCGGCGTTGACACGCGCAAATGACTATCGAAAGAAATTAAATAAACCAATTGAAATAGAAATAGAGGTCCGAAATTTTGCGGAACTTGACGAAGTTCTTAACTTTGGCGAAGTGGACCGAATCATGTTGGATAATTTTTCACCTGCGGATGTGGCTAAAGCTGTTAAAATTATCGATCATCGATTTAAGACAGAAGCTTCTGGGGGAATAACATTTGAAACCATTCGGGCCTATGCAGAGGCCGGAGTAGACTATATCTCGGTGGGCGCTTTGACACACAGTGTCAAGAGCTTAGATCTTAGTCTGAAAGCCAAATTATTATAAGAACTGATTTAATTTAATGATATCGATTTATTTAGTAATTGCAGTATTACTAGCTTATTTGTTTGGTTCTATACCTACAGCAGTTTGGTTAGGTCAGGCATTTTATGGCGTAGATGTTCGTGAGTATGGGAGTGGTAATGCTGGAGCGACTAACACCTTTCGTGTATTAGGACCGCGTGCCGGCTCTATCGTGATGTTTGTGGATATATTCAAGGGTTGGACAGCAACAAATCTCGCCTATCTAATTGAGTTGGGCCAAAATACCAGTGATGTTCAGTTCGTTAATTTTCAGTTGGCTTTGGGTGTGATTGCCGTGATAGGGCACCTATTTCCTGTATTTGCGGGCTTCCGGGGAGGAAAAGGGGTGGCGACATTGTGTGGGATGATCCTGGCGATACATACACCGGCAGCCTTAGTTTGTGTATCGGTATTTGTCATTATCCTATTGACGACACATTATGTATCCCTAAGTTCAATTTCGGCCGGTTTTGCTTTTCCATTTAGCTTGGCATTTATTTTTAAAACTACCATTCCTTCGGTATTGCTTTATGGTATTGCCATCTGTACGCTGCTATTAATTACCCATCAAAAGAATATTGAGCGCCTGCTAAAAGGACATGAGTCCAAGATTTATCTATTCAAGAAAAAAACAAAGGCAAAAGAATAGGCACAATAATTGCATCCTAAAAAAGTATTTAATAGAATATTATGAGATAGCTGCGCTGGAGAAGCAGAGACCCTGCCGAATCTAGTCTAGACATTTCATATAACCATTGAAAACGAGACTGGGCCTGCGAGCTCATGAATGCAATTGAAACAAACACAGATGAATAATAAGATACATATGAAAAGCATGTTTAAGTATTCGGCTATCGTATTGGCCTGTGTAGCGCTGGCATCGGGGTTGTCAGGTTGTGCTACTTCAGCTGTTACTGGAAAAAAATATTTGAAATTAGTCAGTGCTGACCAGGTCAACCAACAGGCTGCGCTGGCGTACAAAGATTTCTTGTCAAAAAATAATACAAAGGTTATTACCGGTACGGCTGACGCGGCGATGGTAAAACGTGTAGGTAACCGATTGGCAACAGCTGTGAATCAATATTTGCAGAGCAAAGGTATAGCCAATAAATATAATTTCAATTGGGAATTTAATCTGGTGAAGAGTGATGATGTGAACGCTTGGTGTATGCCAGGCGGGAAAGTTGCTGTGTATACAGGAATACTTCAGGTAACGCGTACCGAGGCTGGTATGGCGACAGTGATGGGGCACGAAATTGCCCACGCCATTGAAGAGCACTCCGTAGCGCAGGCATCCAACCAGATGGCTTTACAAATGGGTGGTCAGATTCTGGGCTCAGCAGCAGGAATGACTGGTAGTAGCTCCCTTGGGATTTTTAATAACCTGTATGGTTTGGGGGGCAGCTTGGCCCAGTTAAAATTCTCACGTAGCGATGAATCTTCTGCAGATCAGGCTGGGTTAATTATTATGGCATTGGCGGGCTACGATCCAAACGAAGCCATTGGATTTTGGAAGCGCATGGCAGCGGGTAGCCAAAAAGGACAACCAGAGTTCTTGAGCACTCACCCAAGTGATGCGCGACGTATTGCCGATATTGAGAAGCAGATTCCAAATGCAATGCGGTATTACAAAAAGTAGAAAAAAATATAGGCATAGTTTATATGCTTCATGTTGAATAATAAAAAACGGGAGTGTCCAATCTTTTTGGACACTCCCGTTTTTTATTTCATTTTTTCGAATCCCCCTTATGGTCTATTTTCGACTATTCAACGCTAGCGGTTTTTTGAGGGGATCATTTCTTTGCGTTATTTTGAAAACCTGAAATTAGCAAAGTAATAAATAATATCTGCTGGTGGACTGAATGTTCCGCCAGGTTCACCACCAATGTTAATGACAATTACCCTGTTGTGTTTGTCTTTTGCCGAAGACAAATCAATGGTCACATCCTTCCATTTTGTCAGATCGCTGTCTGGAATCGGGGTGGCATTTCTGTCCAGCTCCCAGTACTCCTGACCAAAAGCACTTTCACTGGAAAATGCCCACATATAGTTCATAAATCTAGGCCACAATTTTTGAAATGCGCTGTAACTGCCAGTGAATTTAGATTTGTCGGGTGCATAGACCTTAAATTTAAGATATTTGTAGGTTGCGATATTAAATCGATATTCCTTTGGAAGTGTAAATACAAAGGAAGCACTCGCTGCCTTTAACGTTATTTTCATCGGATTCACAATATCTGTTCCCGCCGGGGCGTCCGTCGCTGGATTGACAATATCCGTTGCCCAGTTATTGTCCTGAATCTTCCCGTCTAGGAAGAAGTTCATCGGAATCAAACTTTCATCCGGAGGTGTCACCCATTCGACAATGTTTTTGCCATCATAGCGTTTCAGTAACTCGTCTATTCCTAGCGAATTGGGGATATATTTAATTTTTTTGATTATCCCCAGATCCAGCAGATCTAACATCGCTTGTGCATTCGCATTTGATATGGCCGATACATGGCGTATAAAAGGCTGAAACTTGCCACCACCTATCGTTTTGACCACGCCATTTCTATTGTAATCAAGGGTTTTAACGTTAAACAGCTCACCGCCGGTCAGATCCAATTCAGTTACATTGGAAAAATAGAATAAATCCTGTAAACTATTCGTGTGAATCGGAAAGGTCAATTTCTTAATTCCCGCAGCGACATTCGCATTGAAGGTTGTGACCCCGTTCGCGATGAGGATATCCCGCTCAGTTGGATTGAAGGTTGTCTCTCCGGTCGGTAAAGTGATATCGAGCGTCTGCGTATAGGTGATCGAGTCTACTATTTCCTGTCCACCTACTTTCGGGATGACATTATAAGACAGCTTCATTGCCACCGTTGATCCGGGATTGAGGTTTGCCGCAAATATACGCGGTGAGGCCCCTCGGGTTCCTGTAATTACTTTTCCGGTCTTATCTTTATATTCATAAGAAAGACTTTTATAAGTCAATAGGATCGATGATAGCGAGCTCGTCCAGTCGATGACCATTGCATTCGGCGAGGTCATAATCCGCGGAGAAGCGATGACCAGGTTTTTTACATCGCTTTCGGTAAATGGAATGACAGCGATTTGCTGTGGTACCGACTTATTGTCAAATTCGTCTATTGTATAGACTTTAAAGCGGTATAGTTTAGACTGCTTGAGTCCTTTGATATTTAACCAGGAAACCAATGAATCAATGATGATTTTCTGATTGTCATATTCAACAATCGTTTTTTTGGATTTTCCCATCCGGATCTGACTCGAGGGAATCCGTCCTGCCTTTATCAGATCAATTTCGACCCGTTCATAGCCTATCTTGGCAGCAATGGTATCATAGCGTTGCGGATACACAGTTTCCTCCGCATAGGGTTTTATATTATCGTACATTTTCTTGCAGGAAAAGCTAAAAGCCATTAACGTCAAGACAACTAAAAACCCAGCTATTTTTCTGAACTTATTTTTTGTTTTCATACTTTATGTCTTTGAGGTCTCTATTTAGTTACTTTTGCGTCCGTAAAGGGTGATTTCGGAAAGACAGTTCGCATCATCTAAGGTATAGTCAGATGTAAAACCCTTTACAGCTTCATACCTGAACCATCTTGTCTTCTTCGTGTACTTCGGATTATCGGGATACATATAAGCCATATCGCCAGCTTCGCCTTTCTTCACAAATTCAAGTTCACTGATTCCAAAAGGTACCGGAATAAAGTGCTCTGATACAGGTTCCCAGTCTTGTTTGGCATCATCCCAGATATACATTTTGAACCTTCCGACATTTTCGCTGCGGTAGTACTGCCCTCTGGAGATATTGGCCAATCCCCCGGAGTGCCGTTGTACGGTAATAATGCGGCTCAGCTCATAATAAGCACCCAGGTCGATGATAAAGTTCCATGGCATATTGCCATCAGCCGTTTTTCCGGTTCGTCCCCTTCCGTGGGTGTGCATAAAGTTGAGGTTGTCACCACGGTCTATGATATCGTCTATGACATAGCGCGAGCGCCCTTCTAGTCCGTCGCCAAAAGCCATCGGGACACCACCAATGAGATCAGCCGTTTTGGGTAATACCCAATCTTTTTTCGGTATTTTCGTATCTTCGAGTAGGGAAATATTCCCTTTGTCTATGATAGCGGTGGTATTCCCATAGCTGTCTTCGACACGAACTTTCACGCTTACTTTCTCTGTCGGTGGTAGCACCAGGTCGTTTATAAACCTACGGTCGGTTGGCAGATTGGACGAAAAGACTGATGTCAGGCTGCGAGGTGTGCCATTTTGGTTAAATGTAAAGTCTACATAAACATTGACGTCCTGTTTGAGCTCATTTTCCCAGTCCAGGAAGAAGGAACTGAAGCCCGGTTTCACTTGTATAGAACTGGCCACCCTCGTAAAAGCAGGTTCCAGTGACTTCACTTTTACATCCAGTGGCTCTGATCTGTTGCCGGTGCGGTCTACCGCATACAGTTGTATAGTGTATTCATCGGTGCTTGGCAATCCATATACATCTAAAGAATCCACAAAATAAGATGCTGAAAAGGTGAATGATTTGCCATTGGGATTGGTATAGACGGCATCGATGCTGATAAGGTCTTCATCCTTTGGTATATTGTAAAAAAAGCGGGCTCCACCGTATAAAGGTGTATACCTGCGCAGTTCTATCTTTCCGGGTGGCGTACTATCGTCCGCCGCCGGAGAAAATCGCTCAACCTCTTTACAGGAAAAGAAAAGCAATAGTAAACTAAATGCGATATATTGGAGATTTAATCTGATCATGTTTATCGTTATTAATTGTTACAATAAGAATTTGACGTTACCAGCCTGGGTTTTGAATAAGTTTGCCATTTGTATTCATCTCATTGAGATCAATTGGCCATAGGCAGTCCCGGATGGTGAAGCGTCTTTCCTGTTTGACATCAAGGACAAAGAATGAAGTGCCAGAGGTACCCATATGGTTCCAGCCCCATATCGGCATTGAAAACGCTGATGTCGCCCGTTTGTGACGCATCATATCCCAGAAATGGATGCCTTCAAATGCAAACTCAATACCACGTTCCTGCAGAATAATATCCCGCAGCCCCTCTTTTGAGCGATGCTTGTTGACCGTCTTGGCGAGCGAAGCGTCAGACCAGGCTTTTTCCACGGAGGGGATTCCGGCACGCTCTCGGATACGATCCAGGAGGGCATATACTTCCGGTGATGGGCCCGAATATTCGTTTAAAGCTTCCGCTTTCATCAGATATAGATCAGCCATTCGGATAATGGGATAAGGGAATTTTATCGTACGTTGCCAAGCGCCGGACTGTGACTCTGGGTGCACCATTTTTTGTGTACCTATACCCGTAGCAAAAAAGTCTGTGGTATGCTGCGAGGAGTTATAGCCGCCATGTGAATTTCCATAAAACATGGTATTGATGCGAACGGTATGTGCCCGCCAATAGCCCGCTGTAATACCCAGGTTGGCATAGAATCGGGGCTCTCTGTTCATGTATAATCTGATGGTTTCGGTATTGGGCTGCATATAACCGTTCCAGTGCGTATAGCTGCTTTCACTGGATGCCGGTGTTTTGATGATTTCATATTTGTTGGTGAAATCATAGGTCAGATCCTCATCAATAGGCAATCCATTTTCGGTGTAGTAGCGTTCGGCCATCTGGTAAGTGGCGCCCATCCATTGCCAGGAATAGGAGGGGGTATTGACAACCCCGTCACCATAGCCTTCGGGCAAACGGATATTGGAGGAATGGGCTAGTTCGCCTTCGTTGTAATAATTGAGGTTTGAATTTCCCCATACCAGTTCTTTATTCCAAGGATCCACGATAAGCATACGCAGGTTATACAATGTTTGCATTCTTTCGGGATTGGTGGTAAATGCAGGACGGTCGTAAATAAAAGGTTCTTTGGCAAAATGATAGAGTCCCAGTCCGTTTGCTTCGCACAATGTAATCGATTCGTTAAGGGCATCAATGGCTGCTTTCCATTTCTCTTTATCCTCGGCCTGCGGAAAGAAAGGTTGGCCATCACTGTCCATAAAATCGCCAAAATATTCGCGGTTGCCATTGAAAAATGGACTTGCTCTAAACACAAGCACCCTAGCTTTGATTGCTTTGGCTGCCACCTGGTCAATCTGTCCGAGGTTGTTGGATGTTACCCGTTCGGTCAGATTCGGAATAGCCTCATTCATCAGGTTTAATACGTAATTAAAGCAATCCTCTACTTTGGATCGGCTCAAAAATAATTCCTCTGGCGTGGATGTTGGGGAAGCGAGGCCCGTAGGTAGAACGATAGGACCATAACGCTGAATCAGCAAAAAAGCAAAATAGCCTTTTAGAAATTTGACTTGCGCCTTCCACTCTGCTTTTTCCCCTTCGGTCATATCACGTACTTTATCAATATTGGCCAGGAATACCTCACATTGACGTATACCCTGATAGAGCGGTTTGCCACCTTCGGTACCGGACCAAAGTCCGAGTTGAGGTGAGGTCTGCGATTGTAAACCCCGCATAATACGGATTGCCCGCAGATTGCCTGTATTGGTGTTAAGATCTAGCCGGCCGAGCCATTCGTCTCCCAGCGACCAGGAAGTGACATGCGTCTGATCATCATTGGGCAGGTAGCTGTATACTTTGGCTAGTGCATTGTAAGCTTCAACTTTGATGTTGAATATATCTTCCAGTTTTAGGGTATTGTCAGGCACCACATCAAGGTACTTGGAGCAGGAACCCAAAACGAAAGCTATTGCGATTGCGATGTATTTTATTGTTTTCATGTGTAAGTCCGTTATGCGTTAAAATGATAATTGAATACCAACATTAAACCGTCGGTTTGGCGGATAGCCGAGTCCATTTCGTCCCGATTCCGGATCCCAGAGTTTGAATGGGCTGAATACAGCCAGATTTTCGCCACTGATATAGATCCGGCTGCCTTTGCCGAAGCCAAAACGTTCTAAATTTCGCGGACTGTAACCGATTTCGAGTGATTTGAGACGGATAAAAGAGCCATCGCGCAACCACCAGGAAGATTGCTGTGTATTATTATTGATGGGGTCTGTAGACAGACGCGGCCAGAAGGCATGGGTATTGGGATTAGTTTCGCTCCAGTAGTCTTCGGCAATAATAGCCAATGCATTTCTGCGGAAAGCAAAGGGAGCTATTCCATAAGATCCAGTGTTTGGATTAGATTCAGCGGTGGAGTTAATAAAGAAAGAGACATTTTTATTTCCCTGAAAGAAGAAGGAAAAATCAAAAGCTTTATAACCTGCAGACATACCGAAACCGTATTGGATCTCCGGAACAGTAGGGTATCCCATTGGGATCCTGTCGTTATCATTGATAATGCCGTCACCATTGATATCCTTGTATTTGATATCGCCGGCCATGTATTCGCCAAAATCCTGCCTTGGAGAATTATCAATTTCATACTGATCGACAAATAGCCGCTCAGCAAGTAATCCCCATTCTTGCCTCAAATTGTGGCCGAGTTTTTTGAGGTAGGTATCTGCATAGTTTTTCTCGTCCAGTGCAAGGTATTTATTGGTAGCATAGGTGAAATTGGCCCGGGCCGAGAGCCAGAGATCTGTACCGAAGAATTTTTGATAGGTCAGCGAGCCATCAAATCCCTGTGAACTGACTTTGCCCACATTACCACTGATGGCCGCTTCAAGTCCTGCAGATGCAGGGAAGTTTTCCCGTCGCATGTAGATTTTGTTCCGCACATCTTTAAAAAAGTCCCCCTGCAATTTGAGCGACTCATTAAAGAAATTGACTTCCACACCAACATTCCATTTTTCGGACTCTTCCCAGGTGATATCTGGATTAGCGTAGCGGTTTACATTAAATCCATTATAAGCATTCATAAAATCGGTTCCCCAACGATACATAGCATTATTACCCCTTGAAATATCCGATAGGTAAAAGAAACGATCTTTCCGTTCGGCAATGGCGTCGTTTCCGACACGCCCCCAGGTACCGCGCAGTTTTAATGTACTGACGACAGATTTGAGTGGTTCAAAAAAGCGTTCGCTCGAGACCATCCAGCCTCCACCCAAGGAAGGGAAAAAACCGAAGCGTTTTTGTCCCATAAATTTTTCCGAGCCATTTAAACCATAGGCAAATTCCGCAAAGTATTTATTGTCGAAATCATAGGTTAGACGTCCCGAGTTACCCATATTGCGTTCGGGTAAGGTTTCGTAAATGGAGTTGCTATTTCCGGATGTCAGTAATTTTTCCTCGATCATACCTACGGTCATGGCGCCTAAGTTGTGATTACCAAAACTACGGTTCCAGTTAAAACGAGCCTCGAAATAATAATTGGAGCTGGCATCTCTTTTGGGCTCTACATCGCCCAGCGTTGCTCGACCTGTTGTCGGGTTGAGACTATAGAGACTGTATTCGCCTGTAATCTGGTTGTAATTTTCCAGATCGTAATAAAAGGGATCATAGCTCCTGGTACCAGCATATTTGCTCCAAGTTGTCACCGAAGCCCGGCCTTGGAGTTTCAGACCCGGTGTCAGAAATGCCAGATCCTGCATCAAGGTAGCTTGCGCTGTGATAGTATTTTCATTACGGTCTTCATAACCCCGCACCATCTCGGCATAGGGATTGTTTTTGAGTGATCCTGTTACAAAGGTGTTTCCAAATAAAGTGTGTTGCGCAAATTCGTTTTTGGCATCAGGGGAAAACACTGCCGGAAAATCAACAGGATTGCTGTTCATGACCATCCGGAAGATATCGCTTGCCGATCGGAAAGGCCCGTTATAACGCTCAAACCGACCTTGGATCCGGGTGTCTAAGGTGGTCGTTTTTGTCAGTTTAAAGATCACATTTGACCGAATAAAAAAACGATTGATATTGATATTATTATTGAAATTATTTCGATCATCGACTTTAAGCAAGCCAGACTCTTTATCAAAACCACCTGATACATAGTATGTCGCGACCTGTCCACCACCGCTGAGATTGACATTGGCTTTGGTATTGACTGTATAGTTCTTGAGCAGGGTATTGTACCAGTCAATATTAGGGAAGATCATGGGATTTTCGTTATCTATAGTCGACTGTATTTTCTGCTGGGAATAATAAGGACCAAGAATAGGATCTCTGGTCATGCGCGCCTCATTATAGAGTTTCATGTAGTCAATACCATCAACCATTTTAATCATTCGAGTCGGTGATGCGGTATTGACATCTACACGGGCATTCAATCCTACAGGACCCTCTCTTCCCGCTTTGGTCGTGACCATGATAATACCATTCGCACCACGGGCTCCATAGAGTACGGTTGCTGAGGCATCTTTTAATATGGAGAAGCTTTCAATATCATCTGGCTGCATCCGGGCGAGATTGTCAGCGGTCGATTCAAAACCGTCAATTAGGATCAATGGGGAAGCCTGATAGCCGAATGTTGTTACCCCTCGGACGAAGAACTGGGCATTATCTGCACCCGGTTCGCCTGAGTTCTGAAAGGAAATCACACCGGGTATGCGCCCCGCGAAGGCGCTAGTGAGGTTGGTTGCCGGAATTCTCAACTCCGAAGCTTTTACAGTGGTAATGGCACCAACTACTGTTGCTTTTTTCTGCGTTCCGAAGGCGACGACGGTAAC
The DNA here is from genome assembly GCF_059420745.1 of Sphingobacterium sp. GW821-FHT03E03. Lineage (NCBI taxonomy): Bacteria > Pseudomonadati > Bacteroidota > Sphingobacteriia > Sphingobacteriales > Sphingobacteriaceae > Sphingobacterium > Sphingobacterium sp. GW821-FHT03E03. The sequence continues at coordinate 8,820 of NZ_JBWKUH010000017.1, read as the reverse complement.
TTCATCAAGACTCTTTCCATCATCGTATAATAATACTTCAATAATGTTCTGTGGACCGATGACACGGGTTTCATCTTTCTTTCCCACAAACTTAAAGATTAGGCTGTCGCCCACAATACCGGAGAGTTGAAACTCTCCATTCGCGTTGGTCTTCGTTAGCGGAACCCTGTTCTTGAGAATGGTAACGCCTTCGATTTTTTCTCCATTTGATGCATCTTTCACAATACCGGTAAGCTGCTTTTGAGCAAAAGACAGCATGGGTAGGGTAAAGAGCAATAGGAAAAGAAACAGTTTTTCTTTTCGTTTTTGCATAATGTTAGGTAATTAGGTGAATTAATTGGTTTATTTACTTCTGGGAAGATTACGCATAATGCGCTCAGCAATTCTTCCTTTTTAAAGACAAGGAGCCCCCAAGACAGGAGTTGCCCTAAAAAAATAAAAATGGTTTAAGTTTGTTTAAATAATTTGGTTATTTCTTCTTATTCAGGTTTTCTGTACAGCCTTGACTGTCTGTTTTAGCTAGTTCCCTAATTAGCTAAAACAGGGTGTAATAGTAAATGAATGCGCTATTTTTTTGCATAAAGGTTAGGTTTTAGATTATACAAATTGGTTGTTTTCAAACTGAAAGTATAAGAACTGTTGATCTTATTTTTCCTTTCATTATTGCTATAACGATTTAAGCAAGATATTGTTTGGAAAAAATTAAATTAAATGAAAAATATTACCAAAAAAAACTTCGAAACAATTTGTTTCTCTGATCGTATTGTTAGGATTGGTATAAGTAGGAGAAGAAAGAGGAGGGGATCGATAGACAACGGAATAGCGAAGCTATTCCGTTGCTAGCCTTGGAAATGCTTATGAAGATATTGTTCTGTTAATTCCAATCTATACGCCAGCGATTGCGTCATGGATACCTAATATAATGCCTACTACAAGCCCCAAGAAATTAAATCCGATCGTGATGATGGCTATGATCCCGATAAACTTATAATGTTTTTTTAGAGCCTCGAGGCAGAGTTCGAGCTGGATGCTATCGCGATTTTCGACTGCTTTTTTTGCTTTGGATCCAAAATTATAGAGGAAATAGATCGGGAGACAGGAGAAAGCCATCATCAGCAGGTAAAGTATGCCGAACGTTGATATCGTACCGGCTGAGATATATTCACCTTGATCTAATGATAGCGCACTTGCTCCGAACATCAAACTAATCATGGTTATGGCCGATAACCCAATAAGGATAAAACAGAGAATGGCCAAAAAATTGGCCCATTTAGCTGCTGAAGCTAAGAAGGAAAGTCCTGCTGGAGACAATTTAATGTCTGCGGGTTCCTGAAAAGAAGAATTTTGAATACCGACTTCCATGAAAAAAGTTGAATTATAAAGGTGTGCGAATTTCTAAAAAGTTCTCCGTTTTTTAAAACAGATTTTTATAGAAAACCAGTTCGCTCGGACAATAGTTTCTAATTTTTAAATAAATACAAGGCGTAGTAGCGCAATTGCTACAAAAAACGAGTTGATCAATAAAATTCTCGCTTGATAGAAAGTTAATGAATTTTTTTCGAAAAGTTCAAGTACACAAAGGAAGAATGTTGTTACAAAAACAAAAGGATGGATATTTAATGGTTAATGTTTGTTCTTTTTATGTTATTTTTTTATTAACTTTCTCTATAGGGTTGTTTTGATATATAATAAACAATTATATAGTGTTATATTTGATTTTATTAATATAAATTTAATTTTATGAAAAGTATTCGATTTTTGGCGCTTGGTTTAATAGCGCTTACCATTTCTTGTCAGAAGGAAAAAACTAATGAATTCAACTCAAATGAAAATTCCTTACAGAAAAAAGCAGATGTTTCAACTTCATTAAGTACTTACACTTTTGACTGGGAGAATGTAACTTATTTGCCATCAAAAAATAATACAAATCAACTACTATTGCCCTGGAAGTCAGGTACGACAACTATTAATCCAGAATATGCAGATGATTATAAGAAAATTCATGGATGGGAATTGGCCTATAATACATTTAATCCTAATGTTTTTCTGAATGATGTTAATTATAACTATTATTTTGCCTTGTATAATAAATACCGAGGCGTTTTGAGATTTTATCATTGGCTACCTTCTAGTTCAGTTGCTAGTACATATGTAGAGCATGGACTAAAGCTGTACGGAAGTTATAATTCGAATATTTTAAATTATAATGCTGTTGAGAGAATCAATCCGATAAATCAAAAATCGTTTTCTATGATTGAGAACCAAAAGCTGACTTATTCCGGAGGTACTTGGTATATTTTTGAGTATGAGATGGCTTATGATCCAAATATAAAAAATACTTCATTTCCGTCATTTGGACTTGCTTCAGTTCCTTCTTGGGTAAATTTATCACAAATCAATATAAATGGAACGTCTACTGGTAACATTGAAGGAACAATAGGGAATCCTGCTCCCAGCTTCAATTTGACTGGGCTTTTGCAAAAAGCTACTACTACTGTAGTCGGAGGGATGATTAGTTCAACAATTTTAGGTGCATTAGTTCCCAAAACTTCAACTGATAATACAGGCGAGTTAACAAAAACCTTAAGTGATGGGGGAAAAGGGGTTGTAAAAGGTATAATAAATGGCATCCTAGGTATTGGAACAACAGGGGCGTCTTATCAAAAAGTGAAGCTAAATCTTAATACCGATATAAAATTGAATGGTAGTATTACTTCCAGCGGTTCTCTTTTCGATATGAAATTTGCTATTCCAGGTCAGTCAAATAGTACAAGCATTTTTGGAGTAAATTATCATAAAAATCTAGGTGTTTTTAGTTTATCAGCAACTCCTGTAATTAGAAATAACCCAGAAGTGCATACATTTATAATAAAAGATGACCAATATAATGAAGATGAATATCATGAAGTTACTGTAAATTACTTGAAAATAGATCAAAGTAGCTTTAATATCCAATGGAACCCAGATATCATAAATAATAGTGCCGATGGTGCCCGAATAGAAAATTTGCAAATGCAGATAATGAATGAATATGCAGTGAGTGATTTTAATAATGGTATATATAGGAAAAATCCTTTTGATTTAATAAGTATAGGGAATTGGATGGGGCCGATCCAAGGTCATCAAGATTGCTATGCGGGGGGCAATATAGTAACAGAAAATAATGGTAAGCAAATTTTAGCTTTATCTAAGCCAAATTCGAATGAACCATTTATTATGGCGAGAGGAAATAGATATACTGGAGCTGTTCCTGGACTTAATGAGTTAGGAGTAAGGTTTGTATTTGATGTAGTACCAAATAACGGATCCCCACGAACGAAAATAATAAAAACGTTCACAGCAGAAACCAAAATTTATTAAATAACAAAGATGTAGTTATAGCTTTCACAGGCTTATTAGTCTGAGAAAGCTATAAAAACTTATGCTATATAATCATTTGTGAAATGTTGTATTCAAAAGTTTATTTTGTTGTTACAATCAGAAAAGCCCGCAAGAGTGTGGAAAACTATTTTATATAGAATTGGTTCTTTGGAAATGGTGGTTTAAAAGGTGTTATAACGTTTTTTTTATTAAAAAATTATGTGCGAAAGTAAGGATTTTCGAATAGATGGAAGGAAGTAGATGTGCTATAGTATGTTAAGTTTATATTAAGTCCTTTGTTATTTGAAATCTCTTAGTAATTTTGCTTAACATTTTTTAACAAATCACATTATATGAAAAGATCTTTACTCTTTTTCGCTCTTGTAATGGCCAGTTATGGTGCTGTACAAGCTCAGGTCACGACAAGTAGCGTTACAGGTATTGTAAAAGAAGCAAACGGCAGTCTAACTTCAGGAGCTACAATCAAGGCAACGCACGTGCCATCGGGAACGGTTTATTCGGGGTCTTCGAATGCTGCAGGTCGGTTTAATCTGCCAGCGATGCGTATTGGCGGTCCTTACAAAGTAGAGGTAACCTATGTAGGACAACAGCCTATTGTGTATGAAGATATTTATTTAAAGTTAGGGGAAGCTTTTTCACTTAATCCTGTTTTTACAAATTCAGGTACAACTTTAAATGAAGTTTTAGTAACAGCAAAAGGTGGTAAATTAAATGCTACAAAAAGTGGGGTTGCAACAAATGTTGGATTAAAGCAAATTCAAGAGTTGCCGCAAATCAGCAGAAGTATTACAGAATTTACTCGTATGACTCCTCAGGCTAATGGAACTTCGTTTGCGGGTAGAGACTCTCGTTACAACAATCTACAGATTGACGGTGCAAATTTTAATAATGGCTTTGGAACAGATACAAAGAATCCTTTACCTGGGGGGAATTCACAACCTATTTCATTAGATGCAATCGAAGAAATATCTGTTAATATCGCGCCATTCGATATTACACAATCGGGATTTACAGGTGCAGGAATAAACGCGGTTACAAAATCCGGTACTAACCAATTTCACGGATCTGTTTATGGGTATTATAATAATCAGAACCTCAATGGGTTTAGAATCAATAAAAAGAAAATAGATTACGGTGAAGGCACAAAACAAAATTATGGTTTTACTTTAGGTGGACCAATCATCAAAAATAAATTATTTTTCTTCGTAAGTGGTGAACGTGAAGCTGCTACTGGTGTTAATGCTTCTGGTGCGAACTTATGGAAAGCATCTCAAGACGGTGTAGCAAATGTTGCTCAGAATATAACCAGAGTGAAAGAATCAGATTTAATTGCTGTAAGTGAACATTTAAAAAACGTATGGGGCTATGATCCTGGAAGATATCAAGGCTATGCTGATGAGGCAAAACAACATGGTAACAAATTTTTAACTAGAATTGATTGGAATATTAGTGAAAAACATAAGGCTTCCTTTAGATATAATTTACTAAAAGGAACCTCGATGCAACAAGCGAATTTTAACTCTGGACCATCTCCAAGATCCGCTTCAGGTAGGGTAAGTGAAAATTCAATGGTATTTGAAAACGCTAATTATTCTTTTGAAAATACAGTGAGTTCGTTAGCTGCAGAGTTAAATTCTAACTTCAATTCACAACTTTCAAATAAGTTTTTATTTACTTATACACGGGTACAGGATAAGCGAAAATCACCTAGTAAAGGATTGTTTCCGTTTGTTGATATTTGGGATGGTAGCAGTTCAGGAAGCAACTATATGAGTTTCGGAACAGAGTTGTTTTCTTATTTGAATGACGTTGTAAATGATAATTTTTCATTTACCAACAACTTAACTTATTCAATTGGAAAACATACATTTACTGGTGGTGCCGCATTTGATATACAGAAATTTGGTAACTCTTATACTCGTTCAGGAACAGGTTATTACCGTTATGCTTCCGTAGCAGATTTCTTAAAAACAGGCACTCCAGAGGAGGTCGCTCCAATAATGTATTCGCTTACTTATCCTTACGAAGGTCAGGATACATATTCGAGAATCAGTTACGGTTTAGCTTCTCTTTATGCTCAAGATAAAATTACTGTAAATGATCAATTTAATGTGACGGTGGGATTGAGAGCAGAATTGCCGATTTATATGAATAAACTCACTCCTAATAGCTCGATTGATGCATTAAAACTATTAGGAGTCGATGGGAATGAACGTAACTATGCATCGGGTAAATGGCCTAAATCACGTGTTATTTTGTCTCCGAGGGTAGGTTTTAATTATGATGTATTTGGAGATAAGTCCTTCGTGGTACGAGGTGGAACCGGTATTTTCTCAGGTCGTGTACCATTCGTATGGTTAACGAATATGCCAACAAATGCAGGTGTTCTACAAAATGTATTAGAACCCAAAAGTTATGACGATGTAGCAGGTTGGATTGGAAAAGTTCAATTCCATCCGGAGGATCCTTATTATTATGTAAAAAATCCAATCTATTATAAAGATAAAGAAGGTAAAGACGTAACGCCATTTATTACAAATCCAAAGGACGGAGCTCCTGATTCGTTTGCTTTGGTCGATGATAATTTTAAAATGCCAACAATTTGGAGGTCAAGTATCGGTGCAGATTATAGAATCCCTAATACACCAATAACTTTAACCACTGATATTTTGTATACTAGAGATGTAAATGCGGCATATCAATTCGGGGCGAATAGAAAAGCAACAACTGAGAAAATGACTTATGCAGGTGTAGATCGTGACTTTTATCCAAATAACGGATCTTACCAATATAATCAATCTATCGGTGGAAACAGTGCGGTCGTTTTAACCAACACAAAAACTAAAGGGCATGCTTTCTCTGCTACATTTGGAGGTTCATTATCACAATGGAACGGCTTATCTGGATCTATTTTTTATACGTATTCAGAAGCTAAAGAGGTTTCTGCTAATAATGGATCTAATGCAAGTTCTGCATGGTTAGGCTCTCCTGTAATAAACAGTCCTAATCAAGATTTTTTAAGTATTTCTGACTATGCAATTCCTCATCGAATTGTTGCTAATGTGAGTTATACTATTAAAAACACAACATTAGGTATTTATTATAATGGTGCTAATCAAGGGCGTTTCTCCTACTATCATAGTTTTGACTTAAATGGTGATGGAATTACAAATGACCTAATCTTCCTCCCGAAGAATACTAGTGACATGAAATTTGCCAATATCATGAAGGGATCTGACGTTTTGTTCTCTAAAGAGCAACAAATTGAAGCTTTTGATAAGTTTGTTAGCGATAACGGATTAGAGAAATACAGAGGGCAAATTTTACCGCGTAATCAATTCTTAATGCCTTGGCTGAATAGATTTGATATTCGTTGGACACAGAATTTGTTTAACAATATCGCAACAGAGAAAGATAAATTACAATTCACAGTGGATATTATAAATGTTGGTAATTTATTCAACTCTAAGTGGGGAGTACAAGATGTAATATTGACTAACGGAAGAGCAATATTAGGTAAGGTAGAAAAAAATGCTGTAGCTGATCCAACTTTCCAAATGTTACAATATGATGGAAAATTAGTTACGTCTCCTTTTGTTCCGGCGAGTACAACGGCAACAACATGGTCAGCTATGATTGGTTTGAGATATTCATTTTAGATAGTACGTCAGTAAATAGAAAGCCTCAGGAATTTGTTCTTGAGGCTTTTTTGTGTTTCTGAAAATCAAAAACCAAAAAGGAAATGTTAGCCTAAATAAATTAATCTATATTTTGTTCTCTCCAATCAAGTATTTTCCTACTTTCTTTACTATTTTTTCTGAGCTTACTCGGGTCTTGCCCGGCATTTGGCAGACAATTTTCCTCCTGCTTCCTTACAGTGGTATACCAACATTGTGAAAAATATAGGGGAATAGTAGGTGAGACTTGACGTAATCGTAGAAGATCTTTTAAGGAAAGCGTCTGTATAGTAATTGCTATGTTAAATACTGGTTAAATACTGATGTCGATTAATATGAATGATTACTTTCGAAAAAGAAATGATGAAGTGATTTAAACTAAGAATTGTATAGCATAAATTGAATATTATCAAAAAAACAAGATATGAAAGCAAAATTTAAAGAAGTCTAAACGATATTTTACCCTATTTCTTATACTTGTTGATATTGAGTTTTTGCTTGATTATCAGGTAAAAATGATCTGTCCAAAGAGTTCGCGAATTAATTTTCCACAAAAGAAACTGGGCATATTAATTAAAAACTGCATTTCGAAATTTAAGTACTTTATCTATCACATGGAAAATGCATGTTGGTATAAGATTATATATATTGACTCAAAGAGACGTCGATTATAGAGATCCTAGCGATTATAGCTAGGATTTTTTTTAACCAGTAACGAAAGGTAATTATTGTTTGAAAATAACGTTGCTCATTAATTAGGTCCCTAGGTTCTTTATCGTAAAATCTGGTAGTGGTTTATTATCATGTCATTGAAGTGTTTGAAACAACCTTGCTTTTTATTTTTGCCCCTTTTTCTGTAGTAGGTTGAATGTGTCTTATTGAATAGTTATGTAATGTTAGAAATAAGCTTTTTGATGCCTTGTTTGTAAACTTAATGAAAATTAATTGTTATTTTTATTTATTTAATTCCTTTTTTAATAGTATTTATGTATGTTTATTGATGTATATTAATCGCCAATTAAATTTGTAAATGTTCAGGCTATTTCTATTAATTGTTTTTTTTGGAAACATCAATTTATTGATGGGACAAGATAATGAAACGGAGATGATGAGTAAATCTTCTTTTTATATCATGCCTAAAATGGAACTATATAATTTAGCATGGATGGTTCGCGATAAAGATTTCTCTTCTAGGTTGACTTGGCATAATAATTTAAAAGCTGGTTTGTCTTTTGGCTATGAGAGAGTAATTTTAAATAGGATTTTTTTTTCGGAATTAGAGATTTTAGGGACGATTTCTGGGGGTGGTACAGATGTCGATAAATTTAGCTCTGGCGCTGAAATAGAATCCAAATTTCAGAGCGATAGAAGTATGTTTGTCAATTTACAGATTGGGGCGGAGTTAATTAAGAAATCGAAAGAAAAACTTGTAGTGGCCTTTGGGTTGGATAAAGATAATTTAAAATTGCACTCAAAGGCCGTTCCGGATTTGGATAGCAGATATATTATCAAAAAATATAATCTTGAAGTAAATTATGGGCGTACAATTAACATATTAGATATCATTTCAGAAATCGGAATTCAGAGTGGAATAGGTTATAATTATGCCATTGCTACTTGGAACAAAATCGAATCTCTAAAACAGCCAAAAAGTTTCGATCACTCATTACTTGTTTACAGTCTAGATATAGGTTGTATGGTTCAGGTTTCTACAAATCTTTCTCTAAATATTTTGTTTGGGAACAATTTTTTAATATCAGGT
>NZ_JBWKUH010000016.1:0-125661 GCF_059420745.1 Sphingobacterium sp. GW821-FHT03E03 | reverse complement strand
TATATTATTAGAAATTATTATGAAAGTAAATTTAATGATTTTAGCAGTTGCATTGGCATTTTCAACTGTTGCATGTAACACAACAGGAAAAAAATCTGAAGCAACAGGAGCTGGCGATACCGCAACTACAGTGCAAAAACCAAGTGTAGTGGATAACGCATCTTTGGAAGGAACATGGGAGCTTAAGTCTATTACCACACCAGAGACAGCAGGAAAAGCACTGAAGGAATTGTATAAGGACAAAATCCCAACATTAACTTTCACAAGCAAAGACCACAAAGTAGAAGGTAACAACGGTTGTAATGGTATCGGTGGTACTTACGAAAGTGAAAAAGGCAATTCCATTAAGATCGGTGATAAATTGGTATCTACGATGATGCACTGTGAAAATGCGGCTTACAATGAATTTATGAATGGCTTAAAATCTACGACAAACTTTGACGTTAGAGATAATGAGTTAACATTTATTTCTGGCGATATTGTCGTGATGCAATTTGTAAAAAAATAAGGAAATACTCAATTTAAATAAAAGGGGCCGATATAGTTATCGGCCTCTTTTATTTAAGTTCGTCATTAATTGAAAAGCTTATCATCCCATCTTCTTTCCCCAGATGGGCTTCGATTCCCTGCCTCATCAACATACAATCTATTCATTTCCATATAATTGTTTATCGAGAGCGCTCTTGGCAAAAAGTCTTCTAACACCAAAAGCCCCTTAATTTATTTGGTTTCTGATCATAATTAGTAAATATCTCAATTATTTTAGAAGTACTATATGGGTATTCATACACAATGCTATCTAAATTTTTGCTCGCATTAAAATAGAACGTTTTCTCAAGGGGTAATCGATCACCTAAATAGCAATATTCTTTTTTCAATAGGTTGTTCTCATATTCATATTTATATATGCTAATGGATTGATTTCCTCGGTTTATTCTTCTTTCGGTGATCAGTTTATTGTGATAACGTAACTCATGCCTTTCATCAAATGAGACTCCCTTATCGGAGCTCTTTTTTTCCAATTTAACCCGATCCCCAATAACGTTGATATCCCAATAGATAATATCGGTAAAATGATAGCTCAATCCGGTTGCTGTGGGAATCGTCAAAAAGCCTCCAGTAATTCGAGAAAGTTGGTGGTCTTTGTATGCCAGTTTTAGCTTATTATCAAACGGATAAAAATTATAGTTAGATAGAAAATCGGGGCTCAACAAGAACACAGGTATTTCTTTGAGGCCCTGATCAGAGAGTAATTCTATATCTTTTGAACAGGAAAAACAAAGGAATAAAATTCCATGGAAAAAAAATAGCCAGATTTTTTTCATAAAATGGGTCATTTCATTGGTAATTATACGAATATAAAAATTTCATCTCGTAACTTTACACATCATGAAAAAAGATCAATCTAAAATCATACGTGAACAGGTCGATCGTTCAGCACTTCGCGAACATTCGACTCCTTTATACCTCACATCAAGTTTTATCTTCGACAGCGCTGAACAAGGTCGGGCGGTCTTTGCTGGAGAAGAGGATGCAATGATTTATTCTCGCTATGCAAACCCGAATACTTCCGAGTTCATCAACAAGGTTTGTATTATGGAAGGTGCTGAATCGGGCTTATCTTTCGCATCTGGTATGGCTGCAGTATTTGCATCCTTTGCTGCAATTATCGAAAGTGGAGACCATATTGTTTCTTCACGCGCGATATTTGGTTCTACCCATCAGTTATTTACAGAACTTTTTCCGCGTTGGGGTGTTACCACAACTTATGTAGACGCGGCTAATCCTGAGGAATGGGAAAAGGCTATACAGCCAAATACGAAAATTATATTTTTGGAATCACCATCCAATCCCGGATTGGAATTGGTTGATTTAGAATGGTTGGGCAAGTTCAAAGAAAAATATCCAAATATTATTCTTTCGATCGACAACTGTTTTGCGACGCCATATCTTCAGAAACCAATTCAGTATGGATTTGACTTGGTCATCCATTCAGCGACTAAATACATGGATGGACAGGGACGTGTTTTGGGTGGTATTGTCGTTGGAAAACAGGAATTGATAGACAAATTGATGTTCTTTATCCGTCACACAGGCCCCGCATTGTCACCATTTAATGCCTGGATTATTTCCAAAAGTCTGGACACCCTAGGTATCCGTATGGATCGCCATTGTTCCAATGCACTCGCACTGGCACAAGCGTTAGAAAATCATCCGGAGATCGAAGATGTAAAATATCCTTTTCTACCAAGCCATCCACAATATGAGCTAGCTAAGAAGCAGATGAAAGCAGGCGGTGGCATTGTTACACTGGTTGTCAAGGGTGGTTTTGAACGTGCAAAAGCTTTTGTTGACCAATTGGAAATGATTTTATACACATCCAACTTAGGTGATTCCAGATCAATCGCTACGCATCCAGCATCCACGACACACTCCAAGCTGTCTGAGGACGAACGACTGAACTTAGGTATACAACCGGGCAGTATTCGATTGTCGGTTGGATTAGAAGATCAGGAAGATATTATCAACGATATCTTACAAGCCCTAGAGAAGACAAAATAAATACTAAAAAAGCGTGCTTAGCACGCTTTTTTAGTATTTAGTATTGAGATATGAGATGCTGGTTTTATAAGCCTTTCGGCTGATAGTTCTGCCTTCTTTATCCTCGTACTACTCATGATTTCCTAGTTCAACGAAGCAATCGCTGCAGCATAGTTTGGTTCGTCAGCGATTTCGGCAACTTGCTCTTCGTACAAGACTTTACCATTCTCGTCCAAAGTAATCACAACTCGGCTCAATAGACCTGCTAATGGTCCATCGGCGATTGCCAATTGATAAGCATCAGAGAAATTCGCATCTTTATATTCTGATAATGTCACCACATTGCTCAAGCCTTCGGCTGCGCAAAAACGACCTTGTGCAAATGGCAAATCTTTTGATATACATAATACAACCGTATTGTCCAATTGAGATGCTTCTTTGTTAAACGCACGTACAGATGCCGCACAAGTTCCAGTATCCACACTAGGAAAAATATTTAACACAATTTTTTTCCCTTTGAAGTCTGCGAGTGACTTATCTGAAAGATCTCCTGCAGTTAATTTAAAATCAGGCGCTTGCTCACCAACTTGTGGTAAATTGCCTTTTGTGTTCACTGGATTGCCCTTAAAAGTGATTGTAGCCATAAAATATGATCGTTTAATTTTTAGTTTCCTTGCTCTTAAAGGTACGAGCAAAAAAAATATTACACAACATTTATTAATATTAGCCAAACATTTATTATGTTAGCATTGTATTTTAAAGAGGAATGTTAACCAACAATAAACACTAGTATGAAGAAATTATTATTCTCAATACTTTGTGCATCACCATCACTGCTCTTTGCACAAGGGTCTCAAGTGAATACGCAAGGCGTACGAGCATTAGGTATGGCTGGTGCTGGATCTGCACTATTCACAGACGAAACAAGTATATTCTACAATCCGGGAGGTTTAGCAAAAATGGACCATAATGCGGTATCTGCAGGGATATCTACGGTAATGTATCGATCAGCCTTCAAAGAATCAGGAAGTAATCAAGTCTACAACACACGCTCGCAAGTTACCCCACCATTTTCTGTCTTTGCTACATTTGGCCCTGACAATGCCCGTTGGAAAGCTGGTCTAGGTGTTTATACACCTTACGGTGGAGCAGTGGATTGGGGAGACAGTTGGCCTGGAAAATACGAGCTCAACCACCTCAAGTTGCGCGCGATTTACATACAGCCTACCATTAGTTATAAACTTACCGATAACTTAAGTGTAGGTGCCGGATTCGTGTACAACATCGGTATGGTCGATCTAGCGCGGTCATTACCTTTGTTTTTACCTGACGGATCTTCTGCAAGCGCTAAATTAACCGGTACTGGTACTGGTATAGGTTACAACGTTGGTGCACATTACAATTTTGACAACAACGTCGCGATCTCCCTATCTTACCGATCGAAAGTCGTTACCAAACTGAAAAAAGGGGATGCTGATTTTACGGTACCTGATGCTGTTGCAGCTTCGTTTCCTGATACCAAATTCAGTGCAGAGCTTCCTTTACCGGCATCACTCAACCTAGGCATTTCGGTCCCAGTTAGTGACAAAGTAGATGTTGTTGCCGATGGAACTTTTATCCAATATAATATTTATAAAAAGTTAGTATTTGATTATGCAGACAATACTCCGCTGCTACAGGATACTGAGCAGATAAAAAATTATAAGAATGCATTTTCAGGGAAAATTGGGGTGAATTATAAAGCCTGCGAGCATTTGGCTGTACGTGCCGGAGTAGGTTATGTAAAAACACCGGTTGACAAAGACCATGTTTATGCGGAGACACCGGACAACGACCGTATCATGGGGGCATTGGGATTGTCTTATGCAATTAACGACAAATTCAGCCTGCACGCAGCTTATGTTTTACAAAAATTGAAAGAGCGTACTGTCGTAAGCCCAGCTACACAAATTGAGGGTGCTTACAAAACTAACATTCATGCTCCTTCAATTTCATTCACCTATAAATGGTAATAGATTATGAAAAGATTTCAAAAAAATATTAAGCTTTATATTGGTTTTGCGGCGATAGCATTGGCTGCGTCCTGTAAACCGTCTATCGACCTTGACACCAAAGGTGGAAACCCCGAAAATGTAGATTTCAGCAAGTATATAGCTGTCGGTAACTCACTAACTTCTGGATACGCCAATAGTGGGCTCAGTCTCAAGGGTCAGGAACAATCTTTCCCGAATATGCTTGCTCAAGAAATGAAAAAAGTAGGCGGAGGAGAGTTTTTGCAACCTTATTTTCCTGCGGAAAACTATAATGGTAGTGGGTTCTTATATTTAAAAGCACTGGTGAACGGTCAACCGCAATTGGGTACAGTTACTGACCACCTGGCCATCCGTGGACAAACGGAAGACAAAAAGCCGCTTTACATCAAGTACACTGGTCCCATCAATAATCTGGGCGTACCGGGAATGCGTTTGGATATGGCATTTGCGCCAGGAATAGGTACTACAAAAGGGAATCCTTATTTTGAGCGATTGCTACCCGACAATGCGCCAGTTACCACAACTTATGTAGATTATGCAACGACTAAAGACCATACCTTCTTTTCCTTCTCATTAGGAAATAATGATGTATTGGGCTATGCAACAAATGGTGCCGTAACTACTGATGCCACAAACACCTTGATTTCTGAACAGGACTTTGCGAGGTTTTATACCGGCTTTATCACCAAATTAACCAGCAAAGAACAAAAAGGAGTTGTTGCCACCATTCCTGATGTGACGGCCGTTCCTTACTTCACAACAGTGACACGCCAGGCATTATTGGCTGCAGCGAATGCGGCATTAAAAGCGCAAGATCCCAATGCCGCACCACTCACGGATATCTACATTAAAACAAAGACAATCCCACGTGCAGCAACGGATAAAGACATGTTTATTCTGCCATTTTCTTCGGCTGGCTTATTGGGCAGACGAGATCTCAAAGACCCTGTAACTGGCGTTGTCAATCCGGCTCCTTACGGTCTACATCCAGCAAATCCTGTTGGTGACAATTTTGTCTTGGATGAGGCTGAGGCAAAAATGGTCCAAGATCGTATCGTCGCGCTAAACACAACGATCAAACAAATTGCGGACAGCAAAAAACTTGCAGTAGCGGATATCTACAGCTTCTTGAACAAAGTAAAATCGGGCTATCAGATTAACGGTATCGCCATCAGCAATAAATATATTACTGGAAACATCTTTTCATTGGATGGAGTTCACTTAACACCTATGGGCTATGCCATTATGGCCAATGTTTTTGTTGATGCGATCAATGCAAAATATAGTACCAAATTAGGGAAAGTAAATGTCAGCCAGTATGGTGGAGTTGCCTTACCTTAGTGCTATAAATTAGCCAAAAGGATAACAAAAAAAGGTCATCTGAATTGAACATTCAGATGACCTTTTTTTGTTAAACAATGCTTATTTTTGTTTAACATTCATCCGTCTCAAAAGCTACACCAGACAAATCTGCATAAGATGAGAATGGTACAGTGGGAGTCATTATTGATGGCCGCGTGGATGTGTTAACAGACAAATAAAATACGCGTAAATAATTATTCTTATGAAAATCAAATTAAACCGTGTCAACCAAGCTGTGCATTTCGAAGCCAGCAGTGAATTATCTTCCGTCAAAGTGAATATCGATGGTTCTGAAGCGATCGGTGGTGAAGGAAAAGGTGTTCGCCCCATGGAGTTGGTATTGATGGCATTGGGTTCTTGCAGCGTTTTTGACCTACATAGTATCCTGGTAAAACAGCGTCAGCAAATTGATGATGTTCAAGTGGAAGTGGAAGGAAAGCGTCGTGAAGAAGTGCCCCAAGTGTTTACGGATATTCATATCAACTTTTTCCTCAAAGGGGAAATTGATGAAGTGAAGGCGGCGAAAGCAGCCGAGCTAGCTGTGAAAAAATATTGTTCAGTACATGATATGCTTGCAGCGGGTGGTATCAACATCACTTATTCGCTAAAAATAAACTAAATTTCAGTATGTCTGTCCTTCCTATTTCAAACGAATCTGAAATAGGAAGGACAGCCCCGCTATTTAAAGAATAGCGGGCTAAAGTCTTGATTGCTCTTCGGTCTTATTCGGTTGGTTGCTGCTCTTGACCTTTTGGTTCCCAAAGTGATACCGCAACGTCACATTTACCTTTCTTGTATCCCGATAATCATCAAAATAATTGTTCTGATCAGCATATTTTGACGATATCCTCATTTTCTCTGTCCTAAAAATATCCATAAATGCAAGGTTGACTTCCAGTCGCTTATTAAAAAACTTTCGGTTGGTCATCACGTAGGTACTGGAGTAGCCTGTAATCCGGAATGGTCCCTGAATAGTCGGTGAGGTAAACGTATTGCCGAGTTCCAGATTCCAACCCGCATTTTTGTCCAAGACATAGTTTGAACTTATGTTGCCATTACCGATATAAACATCGTTCTTATGTAGCACCGCATCGGCCCCCATAAAATAATTCTCATTGTACATTCCTTCCAGTTGAAGATTTAATCCCCAACGGGAGGTCAATTGAAAGCTCTTCCCCAAATCTATACCTGCCCCTTGCCCTTTCTTAATATTGGTATATTGAAAGATCAGCTGGTGATTGACGTTGTCCTGCAAAGCAATTTCCATATTAGGCCATTTTTCAAAACGATAAAATAGATCCACATTCCAATTGTTCTTTGTCCAGGTCAGATTGAGATTATGCACAATCGTAGCTCTCAAGCGGGGATCTCCCTGGAAATATGAAAACAGGTTATAATAGGATTTCGCCGGATTAAGCCATGAATAAGCGGGACGGCTGATGCGTTTACCATAGGAAAATCCGAATTGTTGCTGATCCGAGAGCGCATATTGCATGTAGAAAGTGGGAAACAACACAAAATAATCCTTCTTATTAATGTCCTCCGGTTCTGAAACCCGTCCTTCTAGGTCGGTATACTCCCCTCTTAACCCCGCCTTCCAGCTCCATTTCTTCCAGCTATAGTTAAACGATGTGTATAAGGCGGCATTACGCTCTTTATAATCAAACAGGCTACTCTTGTCGGGCCGATATTGCAGGGTACCTGATTCATCGTCCGAAAATATTAAGTCACTTGTTGTTTTTACAGCGCTAAACTTTCCACCGAACTCGACCTCTAGCTCTTTTATCTTTCCCGTAATGTCCATTTGTGTGGATAAAAGTCGGTTTTCGCTCTCGTTATTGCTAATAAAACGCGTACTTGATGGTTTTTCCCCTTTAAAATTCAATGCCGTCAAAACATCTTGATCGTTGGTAGCATTGCTGGACGTAAAATAAGAAGACCAATTGATACTCCATTTGGAGCTGAGTTTCTTGCTTACCTGAAGGTAAAGATTGTTGTTTTTATTGGACCGTTCATGATCATTTGTTGTAAAATAGCTGGATTCTTGCACACGGTCTTTATTATAGATTGCTGTAGGTACCTCATAGACCCCGTAGGACCTCGGCCCATAATAACCCGTTAAGCCCATATTGACCGACCATGTTGTGTCTGGTGTATATTCCATCGAAAGCACATAACTATTTTGGCTATTATTGGTATCGAAACGATCCATCGTGCCTTCCCATGAGGTCTGTTCTTTCGGGTAATACACGTAGTTTGTTTCATAACGTGCATAGGTACCACGCCCAAAATTGTATGTCGCCCGTAGATTGAATTTTTCATTCTTGTAATACTGTGTCAGTCCAAACAACTGTTTCCAGGTCGTGCTTTTTTCCGCCAACCCCACTAACGTACCCCGATACCCATATAAGGTAGATTTGGAAAGCTTGATATTGATGATTGTACTTCCCTCCGCTTCATATTTTGCAGGGGGATTGGTAATCACCTCGATGGACTGGACATCGTTGCCAGCGGTATTCTCCAGATAGGTTTTCAGCTCCTCGCCACTGAGCAGAATCTTGCGGTCATTGATCAGCACCATAATCTTTTTACTTCCCCGAACCATTAAGTCCGAGCCATTAGCCATCACCAAAGGTGTACGTTTAAGGATATCCCAGGTATTGAGTGCAGAGAGATTACTATGCTGTACGTTAAATTCTAGGCGATCCAACTTGCGGATCAATCGAGGCTGCCGGCCTACAACATTAACTTCCTCAAGCTCTTTCGCTTTAGGAAGAAGTGTCACGATCAACGGACTTTTTATGGTATCGCTGTAAAAAAATAATTCCTTCGTGCCAAAATTCAAATGTGATGCTTTGAGATAGTATTTCGTATGCTGTTTCAATGTTAATTCAAACTTTCCGGAAAGATCAGTCTTCATTTCTCTAATTTGTTGATAAGTACTATCCAATAACACAATAGATACATCAGCCAGTTGCTCGCTATTTCCCTTTTGAATCTGTCCCGCTACTTGTCTAGTCTGTGCTGTGGAAAGCAAAGGAGCTAAGAGCAAAAATAATAATCCTTTCATATTTCGGTATTTAATGCTCCAAAATTGTCCATTACCTCCGCTAAATATGGTTAATGAAGAGTTAATGCTGCGTTAAGGTGTATGATGTTGCTAGTAAGCAATTATATTTGTATATGGAATTGAAACCTAAAAATTATATCATCCTTTTCACCCTATTTTTTGCCATCCTCATTGGCATACAAGGTTATCAATTGTACAATACCTATCGGCTCAAACAACGTGAAGTATTCGCTGATGTCAAAAAGAACCTGGACAGATTAGAAGACTCCGATTCTATTTTTGACAACAACTTATTAAGCAAGGATATCGCCCGTGATTATTACATTAAACTGGTTAAAAAGGAGATCACGGCAGAAGGTCTAAAAAATTTATATAAAACACATGCGCAGAAAACATCCCTGGAGCTAACAAAATATGTCGACAGTATATTCCGGCCACTGGGTATGCATGTGATCCTCCGACAGGAAATATTGGGTATTTATTATAAGGATGTAGCAACCCCATTGGTTAATGGACCCATCACCGTGTATACCACAAGGGGCACTTTTCACAACCCTACGGAATTATCAAGCAGCAAATGGCTTACAGAGAAAACTGAAACAAACAAAGTTCAGGATAGCGTCCAGAGCAGAGAAATCTTATATGTTTTTTCTGTTCCGCGAAAGACGTCTTTTGAAGTGGTCAATCTGCGCTGGATTTTGTTCAGGGAGCTGACTTCGCTATTACTGAGCACTTTATTGATTCTTGCAGCATTTATCTGGCTGTTTTATCGAACCATCACTAATCTCCGAAAACAAGATAAACAGATCGCTGTCTTGCACGATGTGGTGGACAATATCTCGCACGAGCTAAAAACGCCTATCGCTACCCTTAAAATTGCGGCTAAAACACTCCGAAAATCTCCGGATGACACGATCATAGCGGTTATTGAACGCCAGGTTAACCGCTTGGAACAGACACTAGATCCGCTGAATGAGCACCAAACGACGACGAGTTTAGCCCCCATAACTCCGGATGAACTAGCGAGTATTTTTAGTGATTTTCAGCTGTGCAATCCAACGGTCAAACTCATTGTTGCGCCAAGCTCCAACATGCAGATTTGCCTTAATCCTCTAGATGCAGCGACATTATTTTCAAACCTGATGAATAACGCGGCCAAATACGGTGCTACACAACTGAATATCCGTTTTGAAGAGCAGAAAAACCAGCTATCCATTCAGGTCAGCGATAATGGACAAGGAATGGAAGAAAGCGAATTGCCTTATATTTTTGAAAAGTTTTACCGTATCCAAAAAAATAATATCCATGACACGAAGGGTTTAGGAATCGGTCTATTTTTGGTTAAGAATATCATCAAAAAATATGCGGGCGATATCAGCGTGATGAGTAAATTGCAGCAAGGAACAACTTTTGTGGTGCTATTGCCGCGCTAATTTATCGGGTTATGAAGAATAAACTATTGTTGGTAGAAGATGATCCGGATTTCGGATTCATGCTGAAACAATACCTCGAGCTGTCGGACTTTCAGGTGGAATGGATTTTACAGCCGAATGATCTTATAGCAGACTTTCAGCAGCTTGTGGGATATGATTTAATTATTTTGGATGTGATGCTCCCCCAGGTGAGCGGCTTTACGCTGGCCAAAGAGATCAATACACTTTTCCCATCACTTCCTTTTATCTTTTTAACGGCCAAAGAACAGAAGATAGATAAGTTGACCGGTTTAAAAATCGGTGCCGACGATTATATTACCAAACCCTGTGACCCAGAAGAATTGTTACTTCGTATACAGAATATACTAAAACGCAATCAAAAACATGTATCCGCAGGTTCCATTCCAATTGGTTCGTACCTATTTTTTCCCGACCAACTGTTGCTGAGTCATGCTTTGGAACAATATAGGCTCACCGAGCGGGAAGCACAATTACTTTTGTTCCTTTGCCAGCACAATGGTCAGCTCGTGACACGGGAAGATATCCTTGAAAAGGTATGGGGGAGCGCTGATTTTTTTACCGGCAGAAGCATGGACGTTTTTATCACCCGCATACGAAAATACCTAAGTCATGACCCGAATCTGAGCATCAATTCGAATCGAGGCGTAGGGTTTACGGTTCATTTCTGAAACTTACACCAGAGGTTGTTTATCCTGCATTCGGGTTGCTATATGGATTCAATCTTTTCTACAGCCCGTTTAAGACGTTCAAATAAAATCGGTTTAAGTAAAAAATCCACAGCATCGTTTTCATAACGCTTCCGTTTCGCGATGCCATCTATTGGAGGATTCAATTGTTATTACCTTTCGAGCTCCTCTTTTCGTCTATTCCATAATTTCTCTGCCCAACGTCCGACAAACCAAAAGGAAACTGCCAGGATCAAGAAAAATACGGCTCTGTTGATATTATCCCATAGATACTCCACATAGCGTGTATAGATATTCAGCACCAAAAATACAAAGCCTACCTCACGGGTGACATTATCTTTTGCTTTTAACCCATAAATAACGAGAAAAGCGGACACCGCAGTTGATAAAATACCCCAATAAAACATATGGTATTGACGTACGGTGGTCCATTCATAAAAATCCGAATAGTTACCAAAAATGGACAGTGTCCATAAAGAGACCATGAGATAAATCAATCCAATGATATAACTGACCGGCTGAAAGATCTGCAAGCGTTCAAAACGTGGTTGCAGCCAAACCGCAGCTGCTGTGATCATTGCACCGAAAATAGTAAAGCGTAGCGGATAATTCATTCCCCAGAATTTAAATCCCCAGTTGCTATGATAGGCTGTCTCGGTGGCGAACCAAACGCCAAGGGCCAAAAGCATAAAGGTCCAGATCAGCTTGCTATCGAGCTTTACCGCAAGAATACCATAGATCGCAACGGACAATAAAAATAAAAGCGAATAATGCATGGTATCTTTATCCAATACCTTACCCATAAACCCGATGCAGGCTGCCGTTCCGAATACTCCGATCAACATCATGGTCTCTGTGGAAAGATTCTTATAGGGATAACGCTTTTTATAACGAAACCCCAGCGTATAGAACAGCACAGCGACCGCAGCAAAAAAGAAGCAGAATAAAATGTTGGGCGCTTCATAAAGAGTATCCACAAAAGCCAGGAAAGAAGCGTCTGTAAATAGCGAGAAAACAGCGAACACCAAAGAGGCCAAGGCGATCCAAAAAGCATAACGCGCCAGTTGCCCCCAATCAAAACTTTTAACATCGAGGCTATCCATCAGTTCACTGGCTTTTTGTTCATCCAATAGATTCTCCTTTTTCCAAAATTGGACAATATCTTCGATGGATTGTTTTTCCTGTTTGCTGACGTCGTATTTTCGCATTAT
The DNA here is from genome assembly GCF_059420745.1 of Sphingobacterium sp. GW821-FHT03E03. Taxonomy (NCBI): domain Bacteria; kingdom Pseudomonadati; phylum Bacteroidota; class Sphingobacteriia; order Sphingobacteriales; family Sphingobacteriaceae; genus Sphingobacterium; species Sphingobacterium sp. GW821-FHT03E03. The sequence continues at coordinate 113,304 of NZ_JBWKUH010000016.1, read as the reverse complement.
TGTTGTATTGAGTATTGAGCATTGCGACCTTAGTTGAAACATACCTTTGGTTTACAAACTCGTTGAATTGGTTTTTTAATTTTAACGTTTTATTTTCTAGACACTTTCTGTATAAACTTACAGCTTACAAGGTTGTCATAACGATCTAAAACGATCACAAGATAACAATAACCTTCGTAACTTTCCTAAATCATTACAGCATCACAAGAGCTCCGCATCACCTGTATATCACATTTTATTCCAAAAGTCAGATAGGCTCGCATAATTCCTTTAAAATCTGTAATTTTGCATGTTTTGCATTTTATCCCTTTACAAGGGTTTTAAGGAGTTTTCATGGCAGTAAAAAGAAGCCCAGATTTGGGCGAACAGAGTGAAGTTCAAGTATTTGGAGCGCGTGCGCACAATCTAAAAAATATAGATGTATCTTTTCCGAGAAACGAATTGGTCGTCATCACCGGTTTAAGTGGCAGTGGAAAGTCATCCCTGGCTTTTGACACCATTTATGCGGAGGGACAACGTCGGTACATGGAAACTTTTAGTGCCTATAGCCGTCAGTTTTTGGGGGGTATGGAGCGTCCGGATGTGGACAAGATATCGGGTTTGAGTCCTGTGATTTCCATTGAACAGAAAACAACGAGCAAAAATCCAAGGTCAACTGTAGGAACCATTACTGAAGTATACGACTTTATGCGTCTTTTGTTTGCCCGCGCAGGTGAAGCATTCTCCTATGTCACTGGCAAAAAAATGGAACGCATGTCTGACGATCAGGTGATCGACCGTATTTTGGATGAGTTTGAAGGGCAAGCGTTAAATATCCTCGCTCCTGTCGTAAAAGGACGTAAAGGACATTATCGGGAGCTTTTTGAGCAAATTCGTAAACAGGGTTATGTCAAAGTGCGTGTAGATAGTGAAATACTGGACCTTGTCCCAAAAATGCAAGTAGACCGCTATAAAATTCACGATATTGAGATTGTTGTTGATCGTCTGAAAATAGAACGCGATGACAAAAAGCGGCTACAGACTTCGGTTATGCAGGCCATGAAAACAGCAAAAGGCATTATCAAAGTGTCTACCAAAGATAATCAGGAACAATTTTATAGCCGGTATCTGATGGATGCGGAGTCAGGGATCTCTTATGATGAACCCCAACCCAATACCTTCTCATTCAACTCACCTTATGGTGCCTGTCCGACATGTGATGGATTAGGTTATATCTTTGAGATTGACAAAAATGCTGTCATTCCTGACAAAAAACTCAGCATTCAAAAAGGGGGGCTGGCACCATTGGGGCCAACACGGGAGAACTGGACTTTTGAGGTACTTAAAGCGGTAGCCAAAAAATTGGATTTTGCGGTAACAACAGCACTGGAAAAACTGAGCGATGAGCAGATCGACCAACTTTTATTTGGTAATAAAGAAGAACCTATCGTCGTCACCGTATCCTATGGAAGTTATGGCACCCGTGAATATCGTGTGGAATTTGAAGGGATCTTCAAAATGCTCGAGGAATTTTCCGGAAAATCTTCTGATGAAGCACCTTCACTGGATGATTTCAGAACCAAAGTTACCTGTCCTACTTGCGAAGGAGCAAGGTTGAAGAAAGAATCGCTTCACTTTATGATCGCAGACAAGAATATTCATGAACTATCCACATTAGATATTTCTGCGTTGAAAGAATGGTTCGATCAGGTAGAGAGCAAACTGGATGAACGCCAGTTGGTCATTGCTACAGAAATACTTAAAGAAATAAGGGCTCGTTTGGGCTTTTTACTGGATGTAGGCTTGAATTACCTGACATTGGATCGTACAGCAAAAACCCTATCCGGTGGGGAAGCGCAACGGATTCGTTTAGCCACCCAGATTGGTTCGCAGTTGGTCAATGTGCTTTATATTCTGGATGAACCGAGCATCGGATTACATCAACGTGACAACGAACGTCTCATTAAGGCGCTCAAAAACTTACGTGATATTGGCAATTCGGTCTTGGTCGTTGAGCATGATAAGGATATGATCTTACATGCGGATTATGTGATTGATATGGGCCCGGCGGCGGGTGTTCATGGTGGTACAGTCGTTGCTGAAGGCCAACCCGACGAGATCTTAAAATCAGACTCTTTGACCGCAGCTTATCTTAATGGGAAAAAAGAGGTTAAGATCCCGGAGAAACGACGTGAAGGTAATAGCAAAACGCTGACCATTCATGGCGCTACTGGGCATAATCTGAAAAACCTGACTGTAACCTTTCCGCTCGGCAAATTGATCGTTGTATCGGGTGTTTCGGGCTCTGGTAAATCGAGTTTGATTACCGGTACATTGTACCCGATCTTAAATAAACATTTCTTCCGGGCAAAAGCGACTCCACTTCCATTTAAAAAGATTGAGGGCTTGGAGCATATTGATAAAGTCATTGAAATTGATCAAAGTCCTATTGGCCGTACACCACGTTCGAATCCTTCAACCTATACAGGCGTATTCTCTGATATACGCACGCTCTTTGTTCAGCTTCCCGAAGCAAAAATCAGGGGGTATAAACCCGGTCGTTTTTCATTCAATGTCAAAGGAGGGCGTTGTGAAACCTGCCAGGGTGCAGGATTGAAGGTGATTGAGATGAATTTCCTTCCTGATGTGCAGGTTCCTTGTGAAACATGTCACGGAAAGCGTTATAACCGAGAAACTTTGGAAGTGCGCTACAAAGGTAAATCTATTTCAGATGTACTCGATATGAGCATCAATGATGCTGTTGATTTCTTTGAAAACGTACCAAGTATTTACAGAAAAATCAAAACATTACAAGATGTAGGTTTAGGTTATATTACCTTGGGTCAATCTTCTACGACCTTATCTGGAGGAGAGGCACAGCGGGTGAAACTTGCCACAGAACTTTCCAAAAAAGATACCGGAAACACATTTTACATTCTCGACGAACCTACAACAGGACTTCATTTTGAAGACGTCAATGTACTCATGGGTGTGATCAACCGACTTGTAGACCGTGGAAATACGGTCTTGATTATCGAACACAACCTTGATGTTGTCAAATCCGCGGACTGGGTGGTTGATATCGGTCCTGAGGGAGGGAAAGAGGGTGGTCAAGTATTATTTGAAGGAACACCAGAAAATTTAATTAAAAACAAGAAAAGCGAAACCGCACGTTTCCTAAAACTGGAGATGTCATAACAGCGGATAGCCCATCTTTTTAAAGGCAGGCACAAGGCTTCGACGGTTTTAAAGACCATCTGGAATATCCGGTTGATTTTCATTTGTGTTTGTGCTTTCTAAATATGGATATTTCGTAACTTTGTATTATATGTCGGATATTATTCAATTACTTCCAGATAATGTTGCTAATCAGATTGCGGCGGGAGAAGTGGTGCAGCGACCAGCGTCTGCCATTAAAGAATTGATTGAGAATGCCATTGATGCTGGAGCTGACAAAATAAAACTTATTGTTAAAGACGCGGGCAAATCGTTGATCCAAGTCATTGACAATGGCTGTGGCATGAGCGTAACAGATGCTCGCCTTTGCTTTGAACGTCATGCGACGTCAAAGATCCGGAAAGCTGAAGATTTATTTGCTATTCGCACCATGGGTTTCCGTGGAGAAGCGATGGCGTCCATCGCTGCGATAGCACAAGTAGAACTAAAAACTCGCCGTATCGAAGATGAACTTGGTACGGTGGTCGAAATAGAAGGATCAAAAGTTGTCAATCAATATCCAGAAGCTGTTGCTGCTGGAACAAATATTTTAGTCAAAAATCTTTTTTACAATATTCCTGCCCGCAGGAACTTCTTAAAGAGTAATTCTGTTGAAATGCGCCATATCATTGACGAATTTCAGCGTATTTCATTATCTAATCCACAGATTTTCCTTTCACTACATAGTGATGGAAATGAAATATATCATCTCCCTGCCGAGACACTGAAACAACGGATTGTCCATATCTTCGGAAACAACTACAACCAACGACTGGTTCCTGTGGAAGAGGATACATCCATTATTAAAGTGGAAGGTTTTGTCGGAAAACCTGAATTTGCGAAGAAAACACGTGGCGAACAGTTTTTCTTTGTCAACAGGCGATTTGTCCGTGACCCTTATCTGCACCATGCGGTTATGAATGCGTACGAGGATATTATGCAAGCGGAAACTTTTCCGTTTTATGTCCTATTTATCGATATAGATCCTGCTCGTATTGATATCAATGTACACCCAACAAAGACCGAAATCAAATATGAGGATGACAAGGCAATTTATGCCATCATCCGCTCAGCGGTGAAAAGGTCATTGGGACGCTATAATATCATGCCTTCTTTGGATTTTGAACAGGAGACAAGCTTCACCAATCTGATCACAAAGAAATCATTGGACGAAATTATTGCGCCAACAGTCACCTTTAATCCAGATTTTAATCCTTTTGACACGGACAAGTCCAAATCATCCTATTCCAGATCGGATAGTTATGCGGAAGGCTTTGCAAAAAAAACAGGGGGAATACCAAGCAATTGGGATTCATTGTACGAAATCGTCGAAAAGGAGGAGTCTGTACAGCTTCCTTTGCATACTGGTTCAGAATTGGAGACGGACCTCCCACAGGCCATCCAAGTGGAAGATAAAACTTCCTCTAAATTATTTTTTCAGCTGCACAACAAGTATATTGTTTCACAGATTCATTCTGGCTTTATTCTTATTGACCAACAAGCTGCTCACGAACGTATTTTATTTGAACAGTTTCTGGAGCAGCTCGATCAGCATAAAGGCTTAAGCCAACAAAGCTTATTCCCACAGACAATAGACCTCAACCCTGCGGATAATGAGCTGATGAAAGACTTATTGGACGACATCAATGGTCTAGGTTTTCAAATTCGTGAATTTGGAAAAAATTCCTATATTATTGACGGAATTCCAGCAGACTTGGGAACAGGCTTTGATGAGATCAAAATGATTGAAAAAATATTGGAAGATTATAAAAATAATCAATCCGAATACAAGCTAGCTAAGCGCGAGAATCTAGCAAAAAGCCTTGCTCGTAATGCTGCGATCAAACCAGGCACACAGCTTGACAACACCGCTATGGCAGAATTGGTCGACAAGCTCTTTGCTTGTCAATCACCGAATATCTCCATCTATGGCAACCCTGTTATCGTAACGTTTACATTGCAGGAATTAGCAGAAAAATTTGGTAAAAACTAGAAGATAGAACTATATGTTTCAACAATTGACACCCGTTATCAAGAATTTACTGATCGTAAATATTGTATTCTTTTTAGGATCACAATTTGTGCCCATTGCTTATAATTATCTTCCGGTTTTCTACCCGGATTCACCTTATTTTAAAATATGGCAGATAATTACGCATATGTTTATGCATGCCGACCTCAGCCATATTTTCTTCAATATGTTTTCTTTGGTCATCTTTGGCCCGATGATCGAGCAAGTACTTGGTCCTAAACGTTTTTTGAATTTCTATCTGATTTCTGGTATCGGCGCATGGCTATTGCAAATGGGTGTTCAGGGCTTTGAAATATTTAATGCAACAGGGAGCTTCTTCCCTTTGCACCAAAGTTTGGACATGTCTACACTAAACACATCTAATCCAGGGTTGGTACAAGAAGTCTATACTTCACGTATGCTGGGTGCTTCCGGTGCCGTATATGGTGTATTGCTTGCTTTTGCTTACCTTTTTCCAAACATACCGCTTCAATTTTTGTTTATTCCTGTACCAGTCAAAGCCAAATATATGATCGGAGGATTTATTTTGATCGAGATCTATATGAGCTTATCTAGACCAGGAGATTCGGTAGCCCATCTAGCACACGTTGGTGGTGCACTGTTTGGTTACTTGCTGCTCAAATTGTGGAAGATTAGAAAGGGAATTTATTAATTGCGCGCGTCATGAATAGCATTGGTTTAAAAGATTTTTGGAGACAAACGTATAAAACAGGTTCGCCGATTCCGGTTGTGATCAGTATTCAGGTATGTTTATTTGTCCTCATTTATTTTTTGGACCTACTCTTTGAGCTGAAATTCATCTCTCAAAGTTTCCTACAGCCTATTGTCAAGCAATTGAGTTTGCCAAGCAGTTTTTCGGTTTTCTTAGCACAACCTTGGTCCCTGATTTCGTCCAATTTTGTCTATGTTCAGCTTTTAAATTTAATCTTTGACAGCCTATGGCTGTATTGGGTAGGCCAGATATTTTTCACATTCCTAAACAAGAGGCAGTTTTTCTTTGTCTACATTGCCTCATGGCTCTTGAGTAGCACTCTCTATGTGGGTTTTGGCACACTTATTCCTCCACCGACAGATCTGCATTTAATGGGGGGAGCACATCCATTGGCCGCGGTACTCGCAGCAATTGTCACTTTAGTTCCGAACTATGAATTGCGGCTATTATTGTTTGGTACTGTTAAATTAAAAATAGTAGCCATCGTCTATTTTGCATTGGAATTTTTATTCTTTGCCATTGGCAACAGACCCGCCGCAGTCTCTTATTTTGCTGTCGTTCTCTTCGGAATGGCTTTTACCTATGCCCTAAGATCAGGAATGGACTGGTCAACACTTTTTCAGAAAAAACAAAAAAAGCCTGCAAAAATGAAAGTTGTTGTAGGCAATCATATACCGACAAATCGGAAACATCGTTATGACTTACCAAATCAGGATGAAATTGATGCTATCCTAGACAAGATTTCAGTATCTGGTTATGAAAGTCTGACACACCATGAAAAAGAAACGCTCTTTAGGGCAAGCAATAGTGGCGATAAGGTTGATGGATAGAAGGACATTTTTAAGAAGAAAACTGGGATTTATAAGCAAAACAATGTTCCTGGCAAATATGCTTGCGATCATTGCATTGCTCATGAGTTACTCGGCAACCTTCATCAATCCGAAATCTTTTTGGCCCATTGCATTTATGGGACTGGGCTACCTCCCGATTCTGCTTGTCAACATTGGTTTTATCTGTTACTGGTTATTGCGCAAACGAAAGGTTGCCCTCTACTCTTTGGCAGCAATCTTATTGGGTTGGCCCTTTCTAACCAAACATTGGAATATCCGCAAAGAAAACCCACCTGTCCCTTCTGAAACACGGACATTACGCATCATGACTTTCAATGCCCATTTGTTCAAAAAAGTTGATGAAGAAAAAAAGAACTTTAAAGCCGACGTTGTCCGCATCATTGATAGCATCTCCCCTGATGTCATTTGCTTTCAGGAGTATATCAGTAAAATCAAAGGGAAACATGTCTTCTCCGAAGAGTTTAAGGACAAATTGGGTTACGATTATTTCTTCTTTGAACCGAGTTCCAAAAATGATTACGAGGCCTATGGCATGGCTGTTTTATCCCGTTTTCCCATCTACGATTCGGGCACTATTCGTGACAACGACTATGGCATCAACAGAATATGCTATGTGGACATCAAAAAGCAGGACACTTTGGTGCGCATCTATAATATCCACCTGCGATCCTTTGCTCTGCAGAACGAAGACAAGGAATTTATTCAAAATCTGTCCAACAAGACTGAAACAGATAATAGGGCAACTCGCCGGTTGAGCCGAAAGCTAAAAAATGCATTTGAACTCCGCAGTGAACAGGCTCATTCGCTGAAAAAACACATGAATGACTGTCAATATCCTTATATTGCTGTTGGTGATTTTAATGATACGCCTATGAGTTATTCGGTGAATCTAATTGGAGATGGCATGTATAATGCCTTTAAGGAGAAAGGAAATGGATGGGGGGTTACCCACCATGCGCTTTTGCCGATTTTTCAGATTGACTATATCTTCGCCAGTCCAAAATTTCAGGTTATGAATTATCAGGTTGTCAAACAAAAGCTGTCCGACCACTACCCCGTATGGTCAGATTTACGACTTAAACCTTAGGCATCTGATAGCCCAACGATTTGAGGCCTATTTCGATAAATTTATCCCTTCTATTTTTTATTTTATAATAAGCTTCTCGTCCAAAATAATACCTTCCGACCAAAGCTTCAATATCCGACTGAATCAGATCATGCAGGTTTTTTGCTTCATTTGCATTCACCGGAATCTGCTTTTGTGTATTCAGAAATGAAATAAAAAGATCAAACTCTGCCGCAGGTAAATGGTAACCACTGATAAAGTTTTCAATGGAATATGCCGGTAGATGTTTGGTGAACCGGTCATACACAAATTCTTCGATTGAATTGGAATGGTAGATCTCCCGATACTTCGCGCTTGTTTCGTTGGTATCAATTGGGATATTCACATCCGGCAAAATTCCACCACCACCAAAAACCAGTTTACCTTTGCTTGTTGTAAACATTTCCTTTTGACGAAATTCGGTATCAAGCGTCCAGAGATCAAAACCTGTCATATATTTTGCCGCATCAAAGTTTGCTCGGCTATATTTACGTTGAATACATCTTCCAAGTGGGGTATAATAACGTGCAACAGTCAAATTCACTGCAGATCCATCGGAGAAATCAAATTGCTCCTGGACCAGTCCTTTTCCATAGGATCGCCTTCCAACGACGGTAGCCCGATCTAAATCCTGTAAGGCACCACTCAGAATCTCACTCGCTGATGCTGTGCTTTCGTTGATCAATATGACCACACGACCATCACCAAACTCGCCCGGTTTCTCTGAATAATAATCCTGACGTTGTTCATTAGCTCCTTCGGTATACATCAACAGTCTCTTTTCTTTAAAAAACTGTCCCGCCAGATCTATTGCAGTATGCACAAATCCGCCACCGTTATTTCGTAGATCTAAGATGAGGTCCTGCGCACCGCTTTTTCGCAGATCAATCAGCGACTGTTTAAATTCGTCTGAGGTCTTATGTCCAAAGCGACGGATTTTGATGTAAGCAGTCTTAGGAGCGATCATATAAGAGGCATCCAGGCTGGTTACGTTTACTTGGTCACGGATGACTTTCAGCGGATTAACGAGTGTCTGTCCATTCCGTTGGATCGAAATAAGTACAGCAGTTCCCTTCTTTCCACGAATCAATTTTTCAATTTCTGCCTCAGGCACTTTTTTCCCTGCAAGATCTTTGTTCCCGATTTTTAGAATACGATCACCGATCCGCATACCGCTTTTCTCCGCAGGTCCTGCAGAAACCATTCCTACGACAAGCAGCGTATCCTTTAAACGAAAATATTCCACCCCTATTCCATCAAAGGACCCTTCCAGAGTTTCCTGCTTAGCGAGCACCTGATTAGGTCGTAAAAAAGTGGAGAATGGATCAAGGCGAGAAACAACGTGTTCAATGGCTTCATCTTGCACAGTGTCAACGCTAATATTGTCAACGTAATTTTCAGAGATCAGCTGGACCAGGTATTGCAATTTGTCCGAATTTCCATTGGAGCCTAAACTTGAAAAGGTTGTTTTCTGGTTACTACCTTGTTCTTCGGCATAATTCTGTCCCAACAGCAAGCCAAGAAGCAATACTGCAGCATATGTAGCGGCTACAAAAATATTTCGCTTAATACTCTTTTGCATTGGAAAAAACCAGTGTTTATAAAAAGATAAACCGAGCCTGTGCGCTCATGAAATTACGTCTCAAAAGTAACAAGTTTATTCGGTTTAATCTGTAAACAGCCGTATAATTTTACATTAAAAACAAAAAATTGTCGCTGACTGTTTACGTCCAGAAGTTCTGTTCACTCGCTTTGACAGAAAACACGAAATAGCGGCAATGAAACTTGCAAATAAGCACAAATTTATCTTAGTTTGAATTTGGAAAGGAATTTAATATATGCACGAAATCGAACCTTATTACAATTGGCGCGACTATTATATCGCTTCCGAGGACGAACAATCACCATTTTATGGCACAGTATACAGCGAATTCGATTTCGACAAACAGATCTATAACTTTTTACTGCATCCACAATGGGATGAATTCGGTTCGCTCACGCTGTATCTAAAGGTATTATTTGTCGATTATGAAAAACAATATTGTATTATTGAGTTGATCGGTGAATGGAATGATGCTATATACAATGATATCATGTTACTGAAAAGAGAGCTTATAGATGTCATGATCAGTCAGGGTATAAAATATTTTATCCTCATTGGAGAGAATGTATTGAATTTCCATGCTTCCGATGACTCCTATTATGAAGAATGGTTCCAAGATATCGACGATGGCTGGATTGCAGGCGTAGGCTTCCGTGACCATGTCATTGAAGAGTTTCAACAACAGAATATTGATTATTATATCAATTTTGGCGGTGCACTCAATGAACTGTCTTGGCGTGCACTAAAACCAAAGCAGGTATTTCATCATGTGAATGAATTCCTGACCAAGCGCCTTGGCTTTTGAGTAGAGAGTATTTAGTAATGAGTATTTAGATTTTGGTTATACAAGCCTATAGCTTACTAACGGTTTCCATTTTTTTATTATTAGCTTTTAATTTTTATTTCTCAGCTGTGAGAAGTAAAATCTTGGTTATACAAGACGATGGCTTACTAATTGTTTCAATTTTTGATTTTTACCTTTTAATTTTTACTTTTTACTGTATTATCCGTTAACTTTGTGATCGATGTGTTTTGTGCTTTTGCACAGATACTGATTAATTTTTACGTTTTATTTATACAAAACAATATGTCATTCAGAATTGAAAAAGATACGATGGGTGAAGTTCAAGTACCTGCAGATAAATACTGGGGTGCACAAACAGAACGTTCACGCAACAACTTCAAAATCGGACCGGCAGCTTCTATGCCACATGAGATCGTTGCAGGTTTTGCTTACTTGAAAAAAGCAGCAGCGTATGCAAACCACGAATTAGGTGTATTACCTGTTGAAAAACGTGATGCCATTGCCGCTGTATGTGATGAGATCCTAGCGGGTAAACTAGACGATCAATTTCCATTGGTTATCTGGCAAACTGGTTCCGGAACACAATCCAACATGAATGTAAATGAAGTTGTGGCAAATCGTGCCCAAGTATTGGCTGGACATAAGATTGGCGAAGGAGAACCTGTATTAAAAGCTAATGATGATGTAAACAAATCACAGTCATCAAATGATACGTTCCCTACTGGAATGCATATTGCAGCTTATAAAGCTGTTGCCGAAGTAACTATTCCAGGTGTTGAAAAACTACGTGATACGCTGGCTAAAAAAGCTGAAGAGTTCAAGAATGTTGTTAAAATCGGTCGTACACACTTAATGGATGCGACACCATTGACATTAGGTCAGGAGATTTCTGGCTATGTGGCACAATTAAACCATGGTCTAAAAGCACTAAGAAATACACTTTCACATCTATCTGAGGTAGCACTAGGCGGCACTGCTGTAGGGACTGGTTTAAACACACCTACTGGTTATGATGTTGTTGTTGCAAAATACATCGCTGAATTTACAGGTCTTCCATTTGTTACTGCGGAGAACAAATTTGAAGCTTTGGCAGCACACGATGCCATCGTAGAGACACATGGTGCATTGAAACAATTGGCCGTAGCATTGAATAAAATTGCCAACGACATCCGTATGTTAGCTTCTGGTCCTCGTTCAGGTATTGGTGAAATCCTTATTCCAGAAAACGAACCGGGATCATCTATTATGCCAGGTAAAGTGAATCCTACACAATGTGAAGCGTTAACAATGGTCGCTGCCCAAGTTATGGGGAACGATGTTGCTATCACCATTGGTGGTACACAAGGACATTATGAGTTGAATGTATTTAAACCATTGATGGCAGCTAATTTCTTACAGTCTGCACGTTTATTGGGTGATGCTTGTATTTCTTTTGAGGAGCACTGTGCCGCAGGTATAGAGCCTAACTACAAACGCATCAAAGAATTGGTTGACAACTCATTGATGTTGGTAACTGCGTTAAATACGAAAATTGGTTATTACAAAGCTGCTGAAATTGCACAAACGGCGCATAAAAACGGAACTACACTTAAAGAAGAAGCAGTACGTTTGGGCTATGTGACTCCGGAAGATTTTGATGCTTGGGTAAAACCTGAAGAAATGGTTGGAAGTTTAAAATAAGCTGTGGCAATAATTTCAATAAAAAATATATCATCAAAAACATACCTATTGGCTCTTGCCATAGGTATGTTTTTCTTTTTTACCGCCTGCAAATTTAATTCAGATATGCAGGGTGAAGGAGCTTCGTTTTTACAGGGCGAGTGGGTACAGGATAGTATTCCGGGGCAGCAGCAGATGATGCAGTATACATTGGCTGAATTTAAGTTTACCTGTGATTCGGTTTATGCGACAATGCATGTGAACAACAAAGTACAGACTATCCCTGATAGTTGTTATAAAAACGGTTCCTGGACAGAGCATGCCAAAGGTATTTATGTGCTGCGTGGTGATTCGGTTATCGTAGACGGAATATACACCAAAGAAAATGGCAAGCAAAAGATCTCAGGTTGTTATCTTTCGGGTCAATATATCCCACGTTTTAAAGTTGTCTATCATTCTGCGGACTCCGTTGTACTAGAGAGTCGATTTGACCAACGTCCTATTGTCCTTAGAAAGATCAAAGATATTACCTGCGTACCTAAAAAGAGATATTAGTATTTAGACTTTACTTGTTCAAGCCAGCGGCTTATGAGCACTGTCTTTAATACTTGCTCCTTAATCTTTGTTCTCTATGCAATCCTTTGGTGATCTACTTCAACATTATCTTGATCGATTGGCTCGTCCAAAGGGATTATGACATCGATGTATAAATCAACATGTAATAACCCGTTTTTTATTTTTACTTTTGACTATCAACTTCCAACCATCCATATGAACAAAGGAATTATTGCCTTAGCTTTTGGGGGACTTGCCATCGGGATGACCGAATTTACGATGATGGGTATTCTGCCTGATATTGCTAAGGATCTGCATATCGAAATCCCTACTGCGGCTCACCTTATTGCCCTGTATGCGCTCGGTGTAGTTGTAGGTGCTCCTACGTTAGTCTTATTCACGGGTAAATATCCTCCAAAAAAGGTTTTACTCTTTTTGATGTTACTATTTTTTATTTTCAATGGCTTATTCAGTATTGCACCTGGACAGTTTTTGATCAGTCTTTCGCGTTTTATGGCTGGACTTCCACACGGAGCATTCTTTGGCGTAGGATCTGTTGTTGCAGCCAAGCTTGCACCGAAAGGCAAAGAGGCTCAGGCCATCTCGATCATGTTTACGGGCATGACTATTGCGAACCTCGCCGGAGTCCCATTAGGAACCTATCTTGGCCATCATTATTCCTGGCGACTAACTTACGGCATTATCAGTATACTGGGACTGGTTACCTTTGCAGCAATATATGCCTGGATGCCGAAAATTGAGGCTTCCAAAGGAAATAATATATTCAATCAGCTCAGCTTTTTCAACAAAAAGATTGCTTGGTTATTAATGGCGATTATTGCTATCGGCACAGGTGGGTTGTTTGCCTGGATCAGTTATATTGCTCCCTTGGCAACTAAAGTTTCTGGCGTTCCAGCTGACCGGGTACCACTGATTATGATTTTGATAGGTGTTGGTATGTTTTTCGGAAATCTGATCGGCGGGAAATTGGCAGACACCATTTCACCAACAAAAGCAGCTATCGCGAGTTTCTCGGCTATGGCGCTCTGTTTGGTCATGGTCTATTTTGTTTCGCCGCTAGGCTGGACAGCGTATCCCTTGGCTTTTATTACTGGCTTGGTTTCTTTTACTATCGGTTCACCAACCCAGCTGATGTTGATCCGGGCTTCGAAAGATTCCGCAACATTAGCCGCAGCAGGCGGACAGGCTGCTTTTAATCTCGGCAATACACTTGGTGCATTTTTAGGGGGCATTCCCATCACCATGGGATTAGCCTACAATACCCCTTCCCTAGTAGGTGTAGGTATGGCAAGCATCGGCGCTTTGTTGGCCTTGATGTACCTCAAGGTCTATGACAATAAACGTTAACACATAAAAAAACGATTCCAATGGCCCGAAGTAGTTATATCAGTGTACTGCGTATCATAGCAATCTTTTTGATTATTCTAATCCACTCCTCTTCGGGCTATTTAAATAGTAATGATTTTGATTCTTTTGATTGGGATTATGCCAATTGGATCAACAGCTTTTCACGCTTTGCAGTCCCACTTTTTGTCATCATTTCCGGTGCATTACTCTTGCAAAGAGATGAAGATACAGGCACATTCTACAAAAAGCGTCTGTCTAAAATTATTCCGCCATTTGTCTTTTGGACCATCGTCTACCTGATCTATTATTTTATCCGTTATATTGATTTTGAGTATGTTGGTTTTCCACAAGTTATCAACATTATGTTAATTCGCTTAAAGTCAGGAAGCAACGCACATCTATGGTACCTTTACATGCTTATTGGACTCTATCTAGCAATACCTTTTTTGCGAAAAATGATCCGGAACTGTTCAAAAAGAGAGATTGAGATTTTCTTATGCCTGTGGTTTGCTTCACTGTTTTTCAGCAACAAATGGTTTAATGCATATCTTCCGAATTTTGACCTAACTTTCTTTACGGGCTACATGGGTTATCTCGTCTTAGGTTACTATCTCTACAATCATCCACTCCCCCAGTTAAGATGGTCTAGCCTCCCCTTCTTTATAGGTTGTTGTCTGATTACGGGTTGGGGGACTTATTATCTCAGTCTGGAAAAAGGCGAATTTGACCCTACATTGTATAATTATCTTTCACCCAATATTGCATTAAGTGCAGGCTTTTTATTTGTATTTATTCAATGTCTAAAACTCCCAGAACGGCTGAATGCATTCTGGGAATTCATCGACATCCATAGTTTTGGCATCTATCTAAGCCATATCTTGTTTTTGAATTATATTCATCCACTGCTATCATTATCGACACTTTGGAAAATACCGGTAGCAGCAATTCTCACCTTACTTTCCAGTGCTTTACTGACGTATTGCTTGCGGAAGATCCCATTTGGGAAATATGTGAGTGGTTAATTCGATTTGATCCAGCTATTATTTTTCGCCTTCGACCTTATTGTAAATATAGCGATCCGCATTGGGACCATCGATCTCTTTGCCTTCCTGATCCAGTCCGATCAGTCTATTTTCACCTACCTTTAATTTCATATTCGTTTCTTTACCTGTCAGGTGTACAACAGAACCATTGTCATGCCACATGACTTTACCTGAATCTTCAACTTTGGTGTTCTTATTGATATATTCACTTACAATAGAGAAAGTATTGTCATTTTTTAAGGTAATATTCGTTTTGATACCTTCACAATCCGCACAGGGAATGGTTGCTTCATATTTACCGGGCCAGTCCAACGAATTTTGAGATGTATGGACGGTATCCGCTGTCATCGTTGTATGATCGGACGAATCTGTTGCTACCACCTGTTGATTTTCCTTTTTTGTTTGATTACATGCGCTTAAAGAAAGTGCTGCCAGGCAAATAAATAATACTGATGATTTCATAATCTGCTGTTTTGATTTAAATATACCCGATATCAAGCAATTTCGGCGCCAAGAAAATAACTTATGTAATTCAAAAAATTGCACTCCGTAAAATAACGAGAGGTATCAAAAGCGTACTGCGAAGCAGCTGGGTATCGAATAAGGGCGAGCAGACCGAGTCGGAATGTGCGCAAAATAAAAAGGACTGTCCAAACTGGGCAGTCCAATCTATATGATATACTGTAAGGCAAAATACGACACACAATGCATGTATAGTAGGTTATGCCGACAGGATTTGAACGTCTTATTTCAGACTAGAATGGCAAATCATCATCATCTGATGAACCAGACAAATCTACAGGAGCAGGCATATCAGCATAACCTGGAGTAGATGGTGCTGGAGCAGCATTTCCTAGTTTTGTTACACGCCATGCAACCAATGAATTGAAATATGTCGTTACGCCATCTTTATTTGTCCAAGGACGACCACGAAGATTAAAAGATACCTCTACCTCTTCGCCAATAGCTAGGTTATCAAAAATTGAAGTTCTGTCTTGTGTTGATTCAAAACGGATATACTCAACAAATTGTGGGTTTTCGGCATAAGCTACAATCATATCACGTTTTTTGAATGATTCTGTCACTTGTTGTGTCGCTCCTATCTCGTGTACTTTTCCTCTAATTTCCATAATCAAAAAAATAAATATTAAAGCGTAAAATTAAGCAATTTTTGAGGAAGAGTTTAATTAACTTTGTACAAAATATGATGGAAGTTTTCAACACCCCCAATAAAGTTATCATTACGTGCAATAAACGCTTATCGCCGTATTTGCAACAGGAAGTTAAAGAGTTAGGTTTTGACATCGTCAGAGCATTTCCTACTGGAGTCGAATTGAAAGTCAGCGTAAATGATACGATCAAGCTCAATCTGAACTTGCGTACCGCCTCGCAGATTCTATATTCGTTAAAGGAATTTTCAGCGAACAATCCTACTGAGCTTTATGAAGAGCTGAGCACGATTGCTTGGGAAGAGCTCATTCAATTCGATGGTTATTTCTCTGTGAGTTCCAATGTGGACAATGAAACAATTAGTACGCCTTTATTTGCGAATGTCAAAGTAAAAGATGCGATTGTAGATCGTATTAAAGAAAAAAAAGGTATGCGTCCGAATTCAGGACCGGAAAACAACAAAGCTGTGGTTCACCTCTATTGGAAGGATGACCGTGCTGAAATTTTCATTGACACCTCTGGAGAAACGCTAGCCAAACATGGTTACCGTAAGATTCCGGGCAAGGCACCCATGCTGGAAGCCTTAGCAGCCTCAACAATTATTGCATCAAAATGGGATGGCGAATCCGCCTTTGTCAATCCGATGTGTGGATCGGGAACATTGGCCATTGAAGCAGCATTGATTGCAACCAATAGAAAACCAGGACTACTGCGTATGAATTATTCATTCATGCATTTCATCGGTTACGATGAAACTGTTTTCTTCCAGGAACGTCGCCTGTTAAAAGATCAGATCAATAAAAAAGCAGCTCCTCAAATTATTGCTACGGATATCTCCGAAGAAGCAATAAATGTTTCCAAGATGAATGCCCGCACTGCTGGAGTGGAACAATTAATTTCATTTGAAGTATGCGATTTTGCGGAAACGCACGTTCCTAAAGAAGGAGGTGTCATCTTATTCAATCCAGAATACGGTGAACGTTTAGGTACGCATACCAAGTTGGAGATTACCTACAAACGTATGGGTGATTTTATGAAACAGGAATGCAAAGGTTATAGAGGCTATATATTTACCGGAAATCCGGATCTTGCAAAGAAAATTGGACTCCGTGCGTCCAGACGTATAGAATTTTATAACGGTAAATTAGATTGTAGATTATTAGAATACGAATTATACGAGGGTACTCGCGAAAAAACAAAAGTATTGTATGAATAACATTATTGAACGCACAGTCGCATTTGTGCAAGATCGTTTGAAATTTGCAGAAGCAGGCCATGATTGGTCGCATATTCAACGCGTATGGAACAATACGAAGTTAATTTTAGAAGATGAAGAAGCTGATGTCATGGTCTGCGAATTAGCAGCGCTCCTGCATGACATTGCGGACAGCAAATTCCATGACGGTGACGAAACAATTGGCCCTCGCGTTGCCGGAGAGTTTTTGGCAAGTCTAGAAATTTCTCCTGAAATCATTGACCATGTCAAAAAAATCATCTTTAACATGTCTTTCAAAGCAAGTTTGGGTGAAGTTTCTTTCCATTCCAAAGAGATGGAAATTGTACAGGATGCCGATCGTTTGGACGCCATCGGTGCAATAGGTATTGCGCGTGCATTTAGTTTCGGCGGAAATAAAGGCCGTGAAATGTACAACCCCAACATTCCGGTACAGGAATATAAAGATAAAGAAGCTTACAAACATTCTGAAGCTCCGACAATCAACCACTTCTATGAGAAGCTGCTGTTGTTGAAAGATAAAATGAATACACAGGCCGCAAAAAGAATTGCGGAACACCGTCACCAATATATGCTTGGATTCTTGGACGAGTTCATGGCAGAATGGAATGGTAAAAAATAAATTACAGTTAACAATAACTAAACATAAAAGTGGTACTTTAGATCTTGTGAATCAGGATAAAAAGTACCACTTTTTTTATACTGTAAAAATCAGCTTTCAAACTAACACATATGAAAAAACACATTTTTAGCTGTCTGACGTTGGCTATGGTCATTTCATCGGCAACACTATTTGCACAGACCAAAGCAATTGCACATCGTGGCGTGTGGAAAAACAGCCATCTTCCTCAAAATTCCATCGCTTCTTTAAAAGCCGCACATGAACTTAAACTCTTTGGATCTGAGTTTGATGTACACCTCACCAAAGACAATATTCTTGTCGTCAACCACGACAATGATTTCTATGGTATTGACATCGCAACAGCAACATACACAGAACTCCTGGCAAAAAAACACCCGAATGGGGAATCTATCCCAACATTGGAAGAGTATATCAAAGCAGGAAAAAAACTAAAGGGCTTACGTCTGATCCTGGAGTTAAAAACCAACAAACTGGGTGTAGAACGGACACTGGAGGCAGCTACAAAGTCCGTTGAAATGGTAAAAACTCTAAAAGCAGAGAAAATAACAGATTATATCGCATTCAGTTTTGAGGCATGTCAAAAGATTCATGAGCTCGCTCCAAAAGCAAATATCCAATACCTTAATGGGGATAAATCACCGGCTGATGTGAATGCTGCAGGAATCAATGGCCTAGACTACCATTTTTCGGTCTTCAAAAAGAATGCAAGTTGGCTACAGGAAGCCCATCAATTGGGTCTGAAAGTGAATGCCTGGACAGTCAATACAGAAGAAGAAATGAGCAATCTCATTGGACAAAAGATCGATTTCATCACAACGGATGAACCCGAGCTCTTGCTTCAAGTATTGAAAAAATAATTAAATAAATAACAAAAACGGAATACTGCACATCTTTATATTAATGAGGTAACTATTCCTAAACTAATTATTCAAATGAAACCGTCATGATTTATTCAATCACACTAGGGATTGAATAATCGAGTAAAGCGAGCTCATGAATGCCGCTTAAAACATGTACTCGATGAATAAATCTGATAGCTTTCTCACAACTGAAGAACAAAATAATATAGATGAAAAAATACTTTATTCTCGCAGCAGCATTATGCTTTTCGTATATCTCCTATGCGCAAGATTTCATTGCAGCTACATACAATATTAGACAAAGAAATACTGTAGATACTGGTAATATGTGGGTTGACCGCAAAGTGCCTTTGACCAATCTGATTAAGTATCATGGTTTTGATATATTCGGTGTTCAGGAAGCCTTTCATGATCAGGTTCAGGATCTAAAAACGTTGCTTCCAGGATTCGACTATGTCGGTGTGGGGCGTGATGACGGCGCACAGGAAGGTGAACACTCTGCAATTTATTACAACACCAATCGGTTCAAAGCCATAAAAAGTGGTACATTCTGGCTTTCTGCAACAGATACCGAACATCCGAACAAGGGTTGGGATGCGGCCTTACCACGTATCTGTACCTGGGGAATTTTTGAAGACAAAGCCAATAAAAAGCGCTTTATCTTTATGAATACCCATTTTGACCATATCGGACGTACAGCCCGCACGGAAAGTGCAAAATTGATCCTGGCCAAGGCAAAAGAATTTGCGAAGGATCTTCCGCTGATCTTAACAGGCGACTTCAATGTAGACGAAAAAGATGAGGCCTATTTTACACTTGCCAAGAGCAATGTCGTCACAGATGTACATGAAGTATCTCCGCTTAAATATGAGCCCAACTCTTCTTTTAATGGTTGGGGAAAGAGCCTAAGAGCCTCTGGTCGGATTGACCATATCTTTATCACCAAACCTTTTCAGGCGAAGAAATATGGTATTTTGACGGATACTTACCTGAGTAAGTTTCCCTCTGACCACTTCCCTGTTGTGACGACACTTTCGTGGAAATAGGCCGTATAAAATTAAAAAAGCAATTTTATTATATAGCGGATAAAACGCCCCAAAAAGGGGCGTTTTATTTTTAAACCTTACCCCTTCCAACAAAGACTGCTGTGACAATGCGCAGCTTTCGTAGCATTAAGGTTGTGGCTTATCTGCTACGGATACGGACAATCTCATGGAAAGAACAACAGACAATTTAAACTTTTACAAAAATTAACGGTCGATATCCTTAATTTTGACAGCAAAACATATCATGATGAAATTTCCATTACTATATTGTACCCTATTTGTTTCAGGGCTTTTGTTCTCCAACAACAGTGAAGCGCAAATCTTTAAAAAGATCAACGACGCGTTGAATAAAGCAACTCAGAGTCAAACTGACAGCACAAAAAAGACGAATTCGTCAACTGCGAGCTCTTCAACAACGGGTTCTACCAAGTCGAACCCCTTGGCTTCATTATCAAATAAAGATGCTTCATTGGGTATCAAACAAGCTCTAAGCAACGGCCTTAACCTGAGTATTGAGTCTTTGGCAAAAAAAGATGGCTTCTTAGGTGATGCAGCGGTAAAGATTTTAATGCCTGCGGAGGCCCAAAAGGTAGAAAAAACACTTCGTGCAGTCGGCATGGGCAAGCTTTGTGATCAATTTATTCAAAGCATGAACAGAGCCGCTGAGGGTGCAGTAAAAGAAGCCGCTCCGGTATTCGTAAATGCATTGTCTAAAATGACCATCACTGATGCGACCAATATCCTATTGGGAAGCAAGCAAGATGCTGCAACAACATTTTTCAAAACAAATACATCAACCGAATTAACAAACAAGTTTAGTCCAGTCATTCAATCTGCTATGGGTGTAAATAATGTAGACCAATATTGGACGCAATTGACCTCAGCCTATAATAATTTACCGCTAGGCAATAAGGTAGAAACAAACCTGACCGCTTACGTTACTCAAAAGGCTATAGATGGTTTGTTTATCAAAGTAGCTGATCAGGAATCAAAAATCAGAAACAATATCGGCGGAAGCAGAAATACAAATATCTTGCAGAAAGTATTTGGCTACGCCGACGAAAAAAAATAAGCTAAATCTAGGATTAGCCCCAAGAAAGATACAGGAGGTTAGCGAAATATTACCTCTAGTAAACAAGACTTGTCAGTTTATTGACAAGTCTTGTTTGTTTTTGGTCGAAGCCCGTTAGAATTTGTAAATTTGGTCACCCTTATCAAATTAAGGCGATTAGCATGAGCACATTTGAGATTAATAACATAAGTGACTTTTCAGTTTCGGAAAGATTTCAACGCTACGTACAGATTGACACACAATCTGATGTAAATTCACCGACATGTCCATCTACCGAAAAACAGAAAAATTTGGGTAAATTATTGGTAGAAGAACTCTTATCATTGGGCATTTCGGATGCCGCTATGGATGAGAATGGTTACATCTATGCGACCATCCCCTCCAATACGTCCAAGAAAGTTCCAGTTGTCTGTTTCTGCTCTCATATGGACACTTCTCCGGATTCTTCTGGCAAAGATGTAAAACCATTGGTACACCGTAATTACCAAGGACAAGATTTGGTACTTCCAGATGATAATAGCATTGTGATCAAATATGCAGAACATCCCGATTTAGCCAATCAAATCGGAAACGATGTAATTACGGCAAGTGGAACAACGCTTTTAGGAGCGGATGATAAGGCTGGTATCGCTGAAATAATGGATGCTGCACGCCTATTGATGAAACACCCGGAGATTAAACATGGTGATATTAAGATTTTATTCACCCCGGACGAGGAAATCGGCCGTGGGGTTGATAAAGCAGATTTAAAACGTCTGGCGGCAGACTTTGCCTACACCATGGACGGCGAAAAAGCCGGCACGATCGAAGATGAGACATTCTCGGCAGATGGAGCAACTTTAACGATCCATGGCGTCTCCGTGCACCCTGGTTTTGCAAAAGGAAAGATGCAAAGTGCGATTAAAATCGCAAGTGCCATCATCGATGCATTACCGAAAGACAGACTTTCTCCAGAAAGCACCAATAAAAAGGACGGTTTTGTGCACCCAGTGAATATCAGTGGATCGGTGGAGAAGGCAGAGATTCAATTTATCATCCGTGATCATGCAACAGCTAATCTGAAAAAACATGAAGATGAACTGGAAGCAATAGCAAAATCTATTGTTGAGCGCTATCCAAATTGTACCTATATATTCACTGTAAAAGAGCAATACCGCAATATGAAAGAGATCCTTGATAAGTATCCAGAAATTATGGAAATTGGCATGGAAGCTATTACAAGAGCAGGTATGGTCGCAGAAAGAAGAAGTATCCGTGGCGGTACCGATGGATCACGCCTATCATTTATGGGGCTTCCATGTCCTAATATCTTTGCGGGTGGACATGCATTTCATGGGAAGCAAGAATGGGTATCAGCACAAGATATGGAAAAAGCGGTCAAAACAATTTTGCATGTTGTATCTTTATGGGAAGAAAAAGCATAAGTACATTCTAAAATCAACATATTTTTAATGAAAAACGACGTTTTAAAAGCAATACACTACAGAAGATCGGTATTTCAAGCTTCTTTTACTGAAGAAGAAGTAAGCAAAGAGGATATCCTTAGCATTTTGGAAGCAGCTAATGCTGCTCCAACACATAAACGGACACAGCCTTGGCGTTTTGTGATCTTCCGTAAAGAAGGACTTCAACGCTTGGGTACTGAATTATCGCGCATCTATAAATCGGTTACACCAGCGGAGAAATATACGGAAGCGACAGAGATCACCATGGGCAAGAAAGCAACACAATCAAATGTTGCCATTGCGCTTATCGTCAATTATACGGGTGAAGTGCCTGAATGGGAAGAATTGGCTTGTACTGCTGCCGCTGTAGAAAATATGTGGCTCGCTGCACATTCGTTGAATATTGGTGGTTACTGGGCAACACCGGGCTTAATTAATCATTTGGGTGGTTTCCTTAATCTGGAAGAGAACCAAAAATGTATCGGCCTCTTTTACTTAGGACATCATGAATCAGATGCGCGCGAACCTGTACGTACGCCTATCGAAGAAAAAATTCGTTGGGAAGAATAAGGTAGCACAGCTTACCATAAATAGACAAGGGCTCGAATCATTCGGGCCCTTATTGGTTTGTAAGTTTTTCTTTACCAAGGGATATATACTGTTCGCAGCATCTATCAATTCCCCATTAGTATATGCTGTATCTTTATCTTAACATGGCCAATTTTTTTTAAATATTTAATAATACCGACTTAACAGTTTAGCAATACTATACGAATAATTTCGCAACATACTTGTGACAAACACTGATCAACTAAACTAGAAACGAAATTATTATGCAGAAAAACATCATTTGGTTTGTGCTCCTAACCATTATTACGTTTTTTCAAATTCCAAGCAGAAGCTGGGCTCAAGGCACGGAAGCAACCATCACGGGGCGTATCACAGATGGATCTGGACCGGTCAAGGGCAGTTCAGTATCTGTGCGGAATGAATCTACTGGATTTAGACAAACAACTTTGACCAATCAAAATGGGGTATATACCTTTCAGCAGCTGCCCTTAGGCTCTCCATACACCATATCAGTCAATCATGTCGGTTATGCTGAACAAAAGAAAACAGACTATAAATTAAGTTATGGCGATGAGCTTACAGTAGATTTTAGTTTATCTTCTACGGAAACTAAGCTTGACGAAGTAATTGTACAGGGCGCCGCTGCTGACCTTAAAAATAAGATCAAAACGTTAGGTGCCTCTACCGCTATTACGGCAAATGATCTTAAGAAAATGCCTGTAAATGGTCGGAATTTTTCTTCGCTGATCGATCTATCGCCAGTGAGCAGCGGGACGAACCTTGCGGGCCAACGCGCATCTTCGACTAATTTTACGGTAGATGGCATGAACTCGCGCAGTACGGTAGCGGGCGGAAATAGCGGTGGTGCTTATTCAATTTCTATGGAGGCTATTCGCGAATTCAAAGTGGTCACCAACGATTATGATGTCACTTTTGGTCGTAGTGGCGGCGGTAGCATTACGACCGTGACCAAATCAGGAACAAATACCCTGACAGGAAGCGCCTTTACTTTTGCCCGGGCAGATTGGCTTTCCAGTAAGTATAATCTGAATGAAACTCCACGCAAACAGAAATTCTCCACTTATCAATATGGATTTTCGTTGGGGGGGCCAATTATTAAGGATAAAGCCCATTTCTTTGTTACATGGGATCGTCAAATGGATACACGTCCGCTTCAGATCGCTGATATCCAAACAACCGAAGATATTGCACGATACAAAGTTACACAAACGACCTTGGATGATTTCACCCGAATTGCTGTAGGTAAATATGGCGCTAGTGCCGACCGTCTATTTGGCTCCTTTGACAAAAAGAAAAAGACTGATGCCGCGTTCGCTCGAATCGACTGGCAATTAAATGAAAAGAACCTATTGACCATTCGCAATAACTTTGTGTATGACTCCGACAATCAACAGGAAGGGGATAATACGGGAATTAACGCCTATGAATCTTACACCAACAGAAAGTATATAAACAATAGCCTTATGGCTTCTTTGCGTACTTCGATCAGTTCCAAGTTGACAAATGATTTAAAGATCCAGCATTTTTACGAACGCTCTGAAGCACAGCATAATGTTGATGGATTTGACCAGTCACATAGTATTCCCCGCGCGATCGTTGAATCCATCCAATCAGTAGATGGCGCGAATAAATACAACAATTCTATCCAACTCGGTGGTCAACGCTTTTCACCAGAATGGTTCAATGGCAATATGTTGCAGTTGGTCAACAACCTGTATTACAACACGGATAAGATCAAATATACTTTCGGTGCCGATATCATGTATACGAACATGGATTTTCGTTATGGTAGTGAAATGAACGGTCGTTTTTATTTTACAGGTTTACAAAATTTCGATAACCTGACCCCTTATCGCTATGCGCGCGATGTATATATGACCGACCAAGAAAACACTTTGGTCAACAATCTGGCTGTAGGTGTTTATGGGCAGATGGAAGCTAAAATCGCAAGAGGTCTTGACGTAGTCGGCGGCCTACGTCTGGACAACACGAAATACCTCAAGAAAGCTACATTCAACCAGACGGTCTATGACGAATTAGGTCTTTCAACCGACAATGGGATTAACACGTTTCAAATACAGCCTCGTGTGCAATTCAACTGGGATATCAATGAAGAGAGGAAAAATATCATCCGTTTTGGAGCTGGTATATTTGGGTCGGCACTCAACCCATATTCTATGTTAAACAATATGTTGTTTGATGGTTCACGCATTGCTGGCGTAGATATCACGGATCCTACATTAATTCCTAAGCCAAATTTCGCAGGATATCGCAAGGATCCTGACACAGCTCCTGGACGTGAACTACTGGACAATCCAAAGATCGAAAAACTTGTCACAATCAATACCAATAGCAAGGATGTGAAAGTGCCGACTGTATATAAAGCCAATATTTCCATCAATCATTTCTTCACACCTTCGCTACGCATCGGTTTAAGTGCTTACGGTACTTGGGGACGCAACAACTATATGTATGTAGATCGCAACATGGTGGAGAACCCTTATTTTAGGTTGTCTGCCGAGGATAACCGTGGCGTATATGTTCCTGCGTCAAGCATCAATACCACAAACGGGGCAGCCAACTGGACCAATAGCCGTAAGACCAAACAGGTTGGTCGGGTATTGGAAATGAATAGTGATGGAAAAAACAATTCGTATACCCTAGTATTGGACGGAACTTATCGTTACTACAAGGATGGACAAATCACGATGTCTTATACTTGGAATGATACAAAAGACAATACCTCGTATAATGGTAATGTTGCCAATACTGCTACCCTCTCCCTAATGGTCAAAGACGATCCTCGCAACTTAAGTACAATGTCGTACTCGGATAATCAATTCCGTCATAAAGTCGTGTTCTATGGAACAATGCCCTCTTTATGGGGTGTTTCTATGGGTCTACGCTTCAGCGGAATTGCTGGAACACGTTATTCATTAGCTGTCAATGGAAATGTCAATGGGGACTTTGTAAATTCCAATGATCTTGCTTTTATCTACGATCCCAACAACAAAAACACCCCGGAATATATCAAAAACGGTATTCAAGCAATCCTGGACGATCCAAATGCTGAGAAAAGCATCAAAAACTACATCAATGGCAATTTGGGTCAAGTAGCAGAACGTAATGGGGGGATCAATGGTTTCTATGGCGTATTTGACCTGCATTTGGCAAAGAATGTAAAGTTCTATAAAAATCATGGACTTGAAGCCTCTATTGATATCTTCAATGTAGCCAACCTCCTGAAAAAAAGCTGGGGTGTAGGACACAACTTGGGCAAACAAAATCTTTATGCGATCAAGAGTTTCGATGCAGCCAATCAGCAATATATTTATAATATGAGCTCAGGCGTTGGTGTATCCAATTTAAACGGTAATCCTTTTCAAATTCAACTTGGGTTGAGGTATGCATTTTAAGAATGGATAATGTTGTCAAAAAAATGAGCGATTTCTCTTGAAGGAAATCGCTCATTTTTTTTCTAAGATTTTTCTATCCCAAAACAATGTGGTGGTTTGATGATATTCGACTGGGCAGAATTCTTCATCTCCTTCAGAGGAAAAGTGATCTTCAGGCGCCCTTTTGTTCCTTGCCATTTAGCACCTGACTGAAGAAGTCGTACAGCCTCATCAAAAAGAGCTTGCTCGGGTGTTCCTTCTGCGTGGATCTGATTAGGCAATCCATCCTTTCCAATTGTGAAATTAACAATAATCTCCCCTCCTTTTCCACCATCCCTCACCTGATTGTTTAAATAGTGTTCAAAGGCTTTCCATCCACCGACCGGAGCAGCATCACCACCATCCAACAGAGGCTCGATCGCTACAAGGTTTTCTGGTTCACTCAGCGTGACATCTGTCGTCCGTTCGGCTTTACCATTGAAATGTTTAAAATATAGAAGCGCTAATAAAACAACAAACAAAACCCCTGCCGCTGCGCCAATGGCTAAACGTTGCCAAGTATAATATTGTGCATGTCTTGTCGCTATGGTATTTTCCACCCGACGGCTAAGTCTCTGCTGCAGCAAACTTAATTGCTTTGCATCAACTCCATTCTGTAATCGGTATCCATCTATGGCATCCTGTAAAAAGGGATCTTCCAATGCTTCTTTTTCCAGTTGAAACATTTCCTCTCTGCTCATTAGACCATGGATGTAATTATGAATTCGCGATAACTGATAATTATTTTCCATTTTCTTTCCTTTCCATACAGATTTTCAGATTGCGTTTCCCATTCTGGATGGCACTCTTGACTTTATTCAAATCATATCCTGTTAAATCTGCGATGTCTTTATAGCACTTTTGTTCCAGATAAAACAAACGTACACATTCTTTTTGCTCTTCATTTAAAGTCTGCATACAACCTTCTAGTTTTTCAAAATCCCGCTCCTCCCATTTTGCATCTTCACTGGTATTGAGTTTTTGTTCGCTTTCAAACAAATTATCTTCAATATCCACCTGTGTCGTCCGTTTATCTTTGCGTAATTGCATTAAACAATAGTTCTTACTGTATACGTGCAACCAGCTTTTAAAATTATCAATCTCGTAATGACGCAGTTTCGGAATTAGCTCCTCAAAGATCTGCATGACGGCATCCTGGCTACGATCGGGATCTTGCAAATACTTGAAACATACACCATAAAGCAAGGACATATAAGGCGAATATAATTTCCCCAGCGCAGATAGGTCTCCTGTTTTTTTATAATGTTGTAATAGCTCTTTTTCGTTCATGCGCAAATCTTTCACCTTAATGATGAATTAAGATACGGTTTTCCATAAATAAAGCAAGCAGAGGCTGCAAATTATCATCGATAAAATTTCTATTGACACAATCTCTCTTTTCGGACACAAAAAAACCGTCTCTAAATAAATCAGAGACGGCTAATGAAAATATGTTATGAATTACGGTCCTAATTTCCCTGTTTCCAATTGTACCGGAGCGTTACGCCGTAGGTTCTTGGATCAGCTACGACTCCGGCATATTGACCATAACTGCCCGGAGCTGCGAGCAATTGCTCGTAGTAATCTTTATTTGTCAAATTTCTGCTCCACACAAAAACTGAAACGCCATTCGACCCCCTAAAACCCAAACGTGCATTCAGCAAAGTATAAGCATCTATATTCAAATACTGCGATGGAGATGAGCTTGAAGAGAATTTGGAGCGATGGAAAAGATCTGCTCCCAAAAAGTAGGAGCCATTGATACCGATCATTTTGCCGCTCTGATTAACTTCTCCGCCCAAAGACCAAGACCATTTGGATACTCCCGGAAGCACTCCGCCCGAAATATCTTTAAAAGCCTGCGGCCCACCGACTTCTTCCAGCGGAACTGGTGCATTTGTAAATTTTACATATTTCGCATCTGTATAGGCCAGCGCACCATTCAGGCGCAGAAAGTGACCAATATTAATATTACCGTCGAGTTCCACCCCTTTGACACGTACTTTCTCGGCATTGGCCAAGTAACCTCGATTCACACCTGGTTCAGGCGTTTGTACTTGTGTTTGATAATCTTTGATATCAGTCTGGTAAACGGATAAGTTAAGGATCGAGTTGCGTGTTGGGTTAGTTTTCACACCCAACTCTTTGTGGCGAACTGCTTCTGGTTTTACTTCAGCTAGATCTAGTAGCACAGCACCATTTGCTGTTGGCAATCCGCCAACATTGATTCCAATTGGCTTATAGCTGATGGAGTAGGTTGCATAAGCATTAATCTTTGGGTTGAAACGGTATTTCGCAGACAGTTGTCCTGAAAAATTATCGGCATCTGCGTTTATATCAAAAGTTTGGTTGGTATAGACCCCATTTTTGAGTGCCAACAGCGCCGGATCGGATGTCTGTAGCCCACCATAGGTCTGTCTATCGTAGTTTGCTTTCTTTTTGTCGTAGTTATAGCGCAGTCCTGGTAAGATATGAAGTTTGGAGGTCACCTCCCAGTCAATCTGTGTATAAGCGGCTAAACTTGTACTTTTGATTCCATAAACAGTCTTAATGCCGAAATTGTCAAATAACCCCGGAGTCTCCCATAAGGCGCTCGTAGAGCTTTTCTGGAAGCGCCAGAATGCGGATCCCGTCTCTTCTGTATGCACAGGATCGGTACCAAGATCCTGCCAAAGTCCAAATAAGCCTACTACACCACTTACTTTCTCACTGATTTTGCCAGAATACCTAAATTCTTGCGACCATTGGTTATGCACCGAATTACCTGCGGAAACAGTATAGACAGGAAGACCTAGATAATCCCGGTCATTGAGAGGCACCCAGGTCCATTTTCGCCAAGCTGAAGTTGATGTCAAGGTACCTTCACCAATCTTGATATCAGCATTCAGCGCTACGCCGCCCAATTTATTATCAGCTTTGGATTGCGTATCGAGGTCAATCTTACGTTCAAATGCGCTTTTATAGGGCAATTCATACCCTAAATCTTTGATTATAGCATCAAATTGTCGGTAATCAGCACGTTGGGTTTTAACAACACCTGCGACTGCCCAACCATATCCGTCGGGCTTTTGAGAAGAAACATCTCCTGAGAGTACCAATTTGATATTCTCAGTCGGTGTAAATAACAATTGCCCCCTAAATCCGAGGTTATTGATATCATTGATCTTTCGATTGGTGTGGACGTTAAACAGATTACCATCCCGTTGCGTGCCCGAAAAGGAGGCCCGCGCAGCCAGATTCTTAGCTAACGGTCCGGAGATAGATGTCTTTGCCTGAATAAATCCCTGATTGCCATAGCTAACTTCAACATTAGCCTCAGGTGTAAATTGGGGTAGCCTTGAAGTAATATTAAAGGCGCCTGCAGTCGTATTTTTACCAAAGAGTGTACCCTGTGGCCCTCGCAATACTTCGATCTGATCAATATCAATAAAGTCTAGCCAAGTTGCAGCTGGTCGAGCGATGTATACACCGTCCAGATAGAATCCGACACCCGGGTCTATACCATCATTGGTAAGTCCATAGGTTGAACCAAGCCCACGGATATTAAGTGTCGTGTTACGTGCGTTGGAAGAATACAATTGCACCGTCGGCACAAGTTCTTTCAGCCGATTGACGTTAAAAGCTCCGGCATCTTCCAATGCCGCCCCCCGGATAATAGAAACGGGGATCGGTACATCCTGTAATTGCTCCTTGCGTCTACGGGCAGTCACGACTACTTGATCTAAGGCTTCCAAACGTGGTATCAATTCAATTATAGTGGGTGATTGATCAACGACAACCCGCCGTGTTTGGTAACCTACAATGGATACAATAAGTGAAAAAGGTAGTTTCTGTCCTGTAACAAATTGAAATACGCCTTTGCTATCGGTCCTCACCTGGTGGGTAACGGCTTCAATTTGCACAGTTACACCTTGCAGAGGCTCTTTTGTAACCGCATCTACCACAGTACCTGTCAATGAAGCATTTATAATGGGTTTAGGATTTTCTACTTGCGCATATGTCTGATAAGAACCAGCTAAAAGCAAGCTAAAAATGACGCTAATTCGAAAAATAGCATTTTTTTTCATAAATTTATTCAGTTTAATAGTGAAAATAAACAAGTGCCAACGCCAATAGAACTTGTTTCATTGTTAAAACTTTGTTTAAAAAGGGAAGCCTCGGCTTCCCTTTTCTAATATAAGAGAGTGTAAGAGAGAAATTTTAACAACACATTCGTTTTTCACTATTTCCTAGGGTAGTAAAAACCACTTCCAATGAAGTAATCTGTAAGCTTGTTTTTAAAAAGTAATCTTTTTTCATTCTTTCCATAATTAAGTATGCTCATTTTTTGTCAGCCCTCATGACTCACTGTAAATCAGGACGACAGTACAAATATAGAAATATTTTTTAAAAGACTACTAATTTGATAGATTTTATAAATATTTTTTTTTAAAACGTTATTAAACACTAATTAACAACCACTTACACTATAAAAAAATAGATTTTACGCATCATATTTCTTGTATAAACCGTTCATATCTATTCACGTACATGAGATTTTCCCTTAGGTTTAGCTTTGCTTTTTCATGCGCGACCAACATTGTCTTATCCGACAACCTAAACACTTTAGTAAGAAAAAATTGAATCCTCTATTTTCTTGGAGTACATTCGGCAGAACTATTGCGAGATCGAGAAAATGAAAAAAGGTAGAACAAAAAAGTCCGCCAAGGATAGCAGACTTTTTTTTGCAAATATTATTTAGCTCCGAAAGTATTCGGCCCATATACATACCAATAAATTATCGAAACAGCACCAGTGCGATCAACAAAGTCACTACGACATTAAAGGTCTGCGCAATCAAAAATGCATAAAGGGGTTTCTTATTATCTTGTACAAAAAGGTCTTTGAAATTTGTTTCCAGACCGATCGAAGTAAATGCTAAGGTAAACCAGAGTCCCTGCAGGTTTTTCAGACTACCTTTGACGACATCAATTTTTTCAGGAGAAATTACAAAGGAAAATAATAGCGATGCAAATACAAACCCAAGCACAAATTTAGGGAAGCGTTCCCAGATAATCTTTAACGTCGGTTTATCCCGCTTTGTTTCGTCATCCACAGATTTTGCATAGGTCCAATAAATACTGATCGCGAATGCCGCTAGTCCCAACAATACGTTTTGCGAGAATTTGACAATTGTACTGATCTTTAACGCTTCCTCTCCAACAAGGGAACCTGAAGCAACAACAGCTCCTGTTGTATCGATACTACCTCCTAGCCATGCACCGGTCACCTCTTGCGATAAGCCCATCCATTCAGCCATATAAGGCATAAAAATCATCATTGGAATTGCAGTGATCAACACCAGGGAAATCACATAAGAAAGTTTTTTGCTATCACCTTTAATAGCTCCTGAGGTAGCAATGGCCGCTGAAACACCACAAATAGAAACTGCACTGGACAACATCAGGGACATTTCCTTGTCTATCTTCAATTTTTTACAGAGCCAAAAAGCGAAATACCAAACTGACAATACAACTGCCAAAGCTTGGATAAGTCCCAACGAGCCCGCTTTAAGGATATCCCCAAAGATAACAGTGGTACCCAATAGAATCAATCCGATCTTGACATACAATTCAGTACTCAAGGCTTCTTTAAACCAGGTAGGCAGCTTAAAACAATTGCTAATGACCAAACCTATAATCAAACTAAAAATAACAGCCTCGAGATTATATTCTTTCACTGTCGAATTGCCCGCTACTATCAGCGCAAATACAGTCAAAATAAACACTACAGGAAATACGACCAGCAGATGTTTAACGGATTTACCAAGCAAAAATGCCCCAAAAACACCTGTCACAAAGACAAAGATAAACTGCTGAAAAATCTTGTTGAGATTGGCCGAATCAAAAATTGTGGAGGTCAGTTCGGAAAAGTTACTCCAGGAAAAATTAGGTACAGGTGCAAAAATACCCGAAAGTGCTAAAAAAATGGTAGCGAGTCCCAAAATGACGACTACCCAGTCTTCTGTAAGTGCAAATGATCTTGACGATGCCATATAACGGTTAGTATTAAAAGGCTAAATTTAATATAATTGCAGCTACTTTTCGTTATTGTAACACAAAAATGGCCGAAGATTTCTCTCCGGCCACACAACCAAAACCAATAATCATTATCAATCAAAAACAATATTTATTTTCTTCTATTAATTTTTTAGCAATCCGCTGACGTGCGTCTTTGATGTTAAATGGTTGCGCTTTAGTGAATCGACGTAATCCAACCAGCATCATATTCAACTCATCGCCTTCACCAAAGGAATACAGCGCTTCTTTACCCGCAGCATTGATTTTATCAATCGCACCATACAGATAGATCTTCGCCATATCTGTCGCATACTCGGCCTTTTCAGAACCAGTATGGACAAGCTTTTCTGCACGTAACAATACGGATTCCGTAATGTATACGTAACCGATAATATCTGCGATATTCATTAGGATCTCTTCTTCTTTTGAAAGCGACATCATCAGCTTTTGAACAGCGGCTCCGGCAATGAGCAAGCCTGCTTTCTTAAGGTTGGAGACAATTTTCTTCTCTGCTGCGAATGGTGCATCATCTTCTTCCCCGAAATCAGGAATAGCCAGCAGTTCACTTGCCACTGCCTGCGCTGGCCCCATCAGATCCAGTTCACCTTTCATGGCTCGTTTTAACAACATATCTACAACAAGCAGTCTATTCACCTCATTGGTACCCTCGAAGATCCTGTTGATACGTGAATCGCGATAAGCACGCTCCATCGGCGCATCAGCTGAATAACCCATTCCACCATAAATCTGCACACCTTCATCCACCACATAATCTAACATCTCAGAACACCATACTTTGATAATAGCGCACTCGATCGCAAATTGTTCAACGGATTTCAATTTGGCTTTTGCTTCGTCCATACCGCCTGCAATCAATGCATCATAGGCATCATCAATATTTTGACCCGCACGATAGGATGCTGATTCCACAGCAAATAAACGTGTCGCCATCTCTGCCAATTTGTATCGAATAGCACCAAACTTAGAAATCGGCAAGTTAAACTGCACACGTTCATTGGCATATTGAACCGCGTGATTGATCACCATACGAGCTGAACCATTTGTCGCAGCACCCAACTTGATCCGTCCGATATTCAGAATATTTACGGCAATCTTAAATCCGTTTTCCCGCTCGGATAGCATGTTTTCAACAGGCACAGGGCAATCATTAAAGAAAATCTGGCGTGTAGAGGACCCCTTGATTCCCAATTTATGTTCTTCGGGGTTCATGGTGATCCCACCAAAATCTTTTTCGACGATAAATGCTGTCAGGTTCTTATCATCATCGATTTTTGCAAATACAATAAAGATATCTGCAAATCCACCGTTGGTAATCCACATTTTCTGACCGTTGATCAGATAGTGGGTTCCTTCAGCATTTAGTTTTGCAGAGGTCCGTCCAGAATTGGCATCCGATCCGGCATTTGGTTCTGTCAGACAATAGGAGGCCTTCCATTCGCCTGTGGCGAGCTTGGGAATATATTTTGCTTTCTGCTCCGCATTACCATAATAAAGGATAGGCAAAGTACCAATACCTGTATGTGCAGACAAAGCGACGGCAAAAGAGAAACCTCCACCTACGGCCTCTGCTACGAGCATCGACGTATTGAAGTTTTTACCAAACCCACCATACTCTTCCGGAATCGACACCCCCAGCATACCTAGTTCACCAGCTTTATCCATCAGGCTAGGCATCAATCCCTCCTCTTGTGCATCAATACGATCAAGCTTATTTAATACTTCGGTATCTAAGAAATCCAAACAGGTCTGACGAATCATTTTCGCTTCTTCATCAAACTCCTCTGGGATAAAAATAGCTGTATAGGGAGTCTCTCTAATAACGAACTCACCGCCTTTGATTGCTTTATTTTCGCTCATTGTTTTTTAGATTTGAGGTGCAACCCTAAGTTGGCTTTTGACCACCCAGGTTTACACAATATTTTGAATATTTTTATCTGCTATGAGACTAGCAAATAAAATGGTTTATACTGTTATTTTTAGTGTCCGAACTTAGTCTAATAGTTCAAAGATACCGGCCGCTCCTTGACCTGTTCCCACACACATCGTCACCATACCATATTTTTTGCCACGACGTTTCAATTCATGCAAAACCTGCACGGTCAGCTTCGCTCCTGTACAGCCTAGCGGATGCCCCAAGGCTATCGCTCCACCATTGACATTGACCTTTTCTTCATCAAGCCCCAGTTCACGAATAACAGCCAAAGACTGGGAAGCGAAAGCTTCGTTCAATTCAAATAAATCGATATCTTCTTTTTTAAGTCCAGCCCGTTCCAAAGCTTTTGGTATCGCATAGATCGGTCCGATTCCCATGATCCGCGGTGGTACCCCTGCAACAGCAAAACTGACCAACTTGGCAATGGGTTTAACACCTAACTCTTTCACTTTTGCCTCAGACATAACCAACACAAATGCTGCACCATCCGATGTCTGTGAGGAGTTTCCTGCTGTCACCGAACCATTGGCCGCAAATACAGGCTTCAACTTACCCAGAGCTTCCAGGGATGTATCTGCACGAGGCCCTTCATCGGTATCTACAACATATTCACGAGTCGCTATCTTACCGTCCTTCAGATAGTTCTCTTTGACTGTGATCGGCACAATACCATCTTTAAGATGACCATTTTGAATAGCGGCAACAGCCTTTTGATTGGACTTCAGTGCAAAGGCATCTTGATCTTCACGGGAGACATTGTAGTCCTTCGCTACAGCCTCTGCAGTCAGCCCCATACCCCAATACCAATCGGGATGCTCTTTGGCAACGACAGGATTGGGAACAATTTTCCAGCCTCCGAAAGGCATTCCGGACATCACTTCAACACCTCCTGCGATAATGACATCAGCCATACCGGTTTTGATCTTTGCAACCGCCGTGGCGATCGTCTCCAATCCAGAGGCACAATACCGATTAACGGTAACGCCTGGCACTTTATCTGTATCTAAACCCATCAGGGAAATAAAACGTGCCATGTTAAGCCCCTGTTCTGCCTCAGGCATCGCATTCCCTACAATGACATCATCTATATCTTCTTTATTTAAATTCGGCACAGTGGACACGAGATGTTTAATTACATCTGATGCTAAATCATCAGCCCGCATAAAGCGAAATCCTCCTCGAGGCGCTTTACCTACTGCTGTACGAAATCCTGCTACTATGTATGCTTCCATTATTTTTATTTTAGTAGTGAGTAGTGGGTATTCAGTATTGAGTACCACCACTCAATTATCATTCATTTTAAAGACTTTATAAGATTGTATAGCATTTTTTCAATTTCTTCGATTTCCGCAACCAATCCATCTTTAATTTCTTTATTTAAAAATGTAAGTCGATAAGCCAATTCAATCTGTGTCTGTAACTCATAAGCAGAGCCGTTTGCTATTCCAAGAAATTGTATAAACTCACCTTTTGTATTTCTACCTGCACCTTCAGCAATATTTGAGCAAATAGAGATTGCACTTCTCCTGATTTGGGATATCAATCCGAATTTCTCTGTATTCGGAAGATTTTCTGTACAGCTATAAATGCTGACAGTCATATCCATTGCCTTTTGCCATACTTTTAATTCTTGAAACTTATGCATTGCTCAATACTCATTACTCAATACCCAATACTAATTCCGTAAAGGTTTTCCTTTTGTCAACATGTACTGAATTCTTTCAAGTGTTTTACGTTCAGCACAGAGCTCAAGGAAGGTCTTTCGTTCAAGGTCCAACAAGTACTGTTCAGAGACTTCCGTTGGCGATGACAGGTTACCACCACACATCACCCAACCCAGTTTTTTCGATATTTTGCGATCATAGTCGGAGATATAATTTCCTTCACGCATGGATGATGCACCTACATATACAATCCCTAAACCTTGATTACCCAACACTTTGATATCGTTGCGTGGTGCAGGCTGCACATAACCGTCATCCGCCAACTCCAATGCCTTTGCTTTTGCGTCAGCAAGTAAGCGTGCACGGTTCATCGTGATCGCAAATTTATCTTTCTGTAGATATCCCAGCTCATAGGCCTCGTAAGCAGAGGTCGAGACTTTCGCCTGACCAATAGTCAGGAATTTATCCTTTAACGTATTCTGAACGATTTGATCATCTTTAAATTCTTCGGAAGCACGCAATGCAAATTCTTTAGTTCCACCACCACCTGGGATAACACCTACGCCCAGTTCCACTAAGCCCATGTAGGTTTCGGCATGAGCCTGCACAAAATCTGCATGCATCGAAAATTCACAGCCACCGCCTAAGGTCATCTGAAATGGCGCTACGACAACCGGAATGGATGAATAACGCAAACGCATGGATGTATTTTGAAAGGCTCGAACGGCCATATTTAACTCATCAAAATCCTGCTCCACAGCCATCATGAAAATCATTCCAATATTGGCTCCAGCAGAGAAATTTTTTCCGTCATTGGAAACAACCAATCCACGGTATTCCTTTTCAGCAAGATCTATTGCCTTATTCAATCCCTGAATCACATCGCCACCGATCGTGTTCATCTTGGTATGGAACTCACAATTGATGATTCCATCACCGAGATCAATAATTGAAACACCTGTATTTCTCCAGATGGTTTTGCTTTCACGGATATGATCCAAAACAATCAAATCCTCTGTTCCAGGAATAGCTTTATAGGATTTGGATGCAATATCATAGTAATGGCGAACACCATTTTCTATTCTATAGAAAGATTCATGTCCTGAATCCAACATTTCATGCACCCAGGATGCCACCTCACCATCTTGTCCGGGCAAACGCTTCTCTTCGGCCTTGATCTTAGCCAAGGTCTCACGGACCCCCAAAGCATCCCAGACTTCAAATGGTCCAAGTTCCCAACCAAAGCCAGCACGCATGGCATCATCTATACGGAAGAAATCATCTGTGATTTCAGGAACACGACGTGAAACATATTCAAATAAGGGATAATGCATGGCACGGAAGAGCTCCGCCGCCTTGTCTGTTCCTTGTTCATAGACTTTCATCCGTTTACGGATATCTTCAACTGGCTTGGTAGCCTCTAATGTTGTTGACTTAACTTTTTGTTGCGAGCCAAATGTTAATGTTTTAAGATCTAATGAAAGGATTTCGGAATTACCATCAGCGGCTTTTACTTTTTCGTAAAATCCTTTTTTTGTTTTTTCACCTAGCCATTTATTTTCAACCATCTTACTGATAAAGGCAGGAAGCTGGAAAACACCTTTGGCTTCATCTTCGGGCGCATTCTGTGCAAGTCCATTGGCTACATTCACCAAGGTATCAAGACCTACGACATCCGCAGTACGGAAAGTTGCTGATTTAGGATGTCCCATTGCGGGACCTGTATATTTATCCACTTCCTCCACTGTCAGCCCTAAGGGCTCAACCAGATGAGTCACTGCCAACATCGAATAAACGCCAATCCGGTTACCGATGAATGCTGGTGTATCCTTACACAGAACAACCGTCTTCCCTAGCATCTTATCGCCAAAATGAAGCACGAAATCAACAACCTCTGGCTTGGTATGCGGCGTCGGAATTACCTCCAATAAAGGCAGATAACGCGGCGGATTGAAGAAGTGTGTCCCACAAAAATGATCTTTAAAATCTTCACTACGTCCCTCTGTCATGAGATGAATAGGAATACCAGAAGTATTGGAAGTAATCAATGTACCTGGCTTACGGAACTGTTCTACTCGGTCAAAAACAGATTTTTTAATATCCAAGCGCTCCACAACCACTTCAATGATCCAGTCCACTTGCGCGATATCTTGGAGGTTATCATCAAAATTCCCTGTTTTGATTCGTTTTACAAATGATTTGCTGTAAATTGGTGAAGGATTTGTCTTTAAGGCAGTCTCTAACGAACTGTTGACAATCCGATCCCGAACGGCCTTACTCTCTAACGTTAGACCCTTAGCTTGTTCTGCTGGCAACAGTTCGCGGGGAACAATATCCAACAGCAAAACCTCGACACCAATGTTAGCAAAATGACAAGCAATTCGCGAGCCCATAACACCCGAACCGAGAACTGCCACTTTTCTAATATTTCTGTTCATCATAACATATTTATCATGCACATCTGTACATTTGGTTTAACTTCTATACGATTACTTCTTCCTTATAACTGGTCGCCAGCTCATTGAGCTTAGCCAAAGAAGCAATCAATTGATCACGTTCATTTTCCGAAAAATTATCAGCGAGGTACTGATTAAAGTTGCGTACCACATCCTTGGCTATCCTCCTTTTCTCCCGACCCAGATCTGTCAGATACACCTTTACAGAGCGTTTATCCGTTTCGCTGGTCTCCCTGTAAATGAACCCTAAGGATTCTAAGTTATTTAACACCCGGGACAAACTCGTTGTTTTGACCCCCGTCAAATTCGCAATCTGAGAAACAGGAGTACCCTCTTTATGGATATTGATTAAAATATAACCAGCAGCCTGGGTAAAGCCATATTGCGAAGCAATTTGATTATATTTATTGGCAATCGTTTGCCAACCTGTTTTTAAAAAATAGTCGATTGTCTGATTTTGGTCCATAGCGTAATCACAAGCGATTTATTATTATGCTTGCATAACAAATATAATAGTTAAGAATTAGAATAACAAGCTAGAAAATGTAATTTTTATGAATTATAGCCCATTACCACTTAAGAGCTATTTTTCTTGCATTTTTATGACCAAAACCTCATTGTGGAAAACTTTTAATAACTGAAACACAGCTAAATAAAGCAAAACGTAAAACTTTTATTAACAATCGATGTGTAATATTCAAAATTAATTGCGTTAAATTTGTCCTAAACAAACATCAACTTCGTATGGCTTTAGTAAACATACCTCGCTTGGACTTGTTGCATTACACACAAGGAACCCAAGAACAACGAAATCAATTCATTCAGGATATTGGCAAGGCTTTTAATGAGACAGGCTTTGTAACGATTGCAAACCATGGTTTATCAAAAGAATTAATTGAAGAATTATATCAGGTCGTTCCAGAATTCTTTGGTTTGCCAACTGAAACAAAAGAAAAGTATGAATTTCCTGAACTTGCGGGTCAACGTGGATATACTGCTAAGGGAAGAGAAAAAGCGAAAGATGCTAAAACACCAGATCTAAAAGAATTTTGGCAACGTGGTCAAACTATCGTTGGTGAAGAATATTCAAAAGCTGACTTTCCAGACAATCCTCAAGTGGAAGAAATTCCGCGTTTTAATGGCGTAACGGCTGAAGTTTATAAAAAACTAGAAGACACAGGTCGCGAACTGTTAAAAGCTATTGCCACTTACTTAGATCTTGAAGAAAATTATTTTGAGAAATTTGTAATCAATGGTAACTCGATTTTGCGTGCGATCCATTATTTCCCAATTGCAGATCCAGACGCATTAGCTCCTGATGCAGTACGTGCAGGTGCTCATGAAGACATCAATTTGATTACACTATTAATTGGTGCTAGCGCCGATGGACTAGAAGTCTTAACAAAAGATGGTGAATGGTTCCCGATCAAAGCGAAGGGCGAAGATATTGTCATCAACGTGGGAGATATGTTGCAGCGTTTGACCAACAACAAACTGAAGTCAACAACTCACCGTGTAGTCAATCCTCCGCGTGAAAAAATGGGTACTTCCCGCTTCTCAATCCCATTCTTTTTACATCCAAAATCATCTATGAGCTTAGCTTCATTGGACTCTTGTATTGACGCAGCTCATCCAAAGGCCTATGAAGACTATACCGCAGGTGAATATCTGGATGAAAGATTGAGAGAGATCGGTTTAAAAATGTAATACGAGTCGCTTCGTGTAAACACTAAATAAAAACAGTCCGTTAGTTTGATTACTAACGGACTGTTTTTATTTTATCCTAATGAAATTATATTGTAAAATAATCCACATGATGATCTGATTTTATACCATCCGCTTCTATTAGAAATTATATCCAAATCCCACATTAAGATAGATATTATGCATACCAAAATCTATGGAGGTAAAATCCTTCTCTAAAATATTATTAAAGCCGTAGGTAAGATCTGTCAACAATTTGAAATGTCGGTTCATCTTCCACTCCGCTCCAAGTTGTGTTCCCCATTGAAATTTCCGGATGTTATCAGAGAAATCATAAGAAGCCTGGCTCCCTTCTTCAAACGTAATTTTCGTTCCTATCGGAGTGTTTTGTCTCAAATATCCATCCGATACATTTCCATCAAATGTATTATCCAGCAATGTCGAGAAATAGAGCCCCCCATATAAATTCCAATGGTCCGACAATTTGTAAACTGCTAAAACTGGCAATGTAAGATAGGTATTTTGCACATTGGTTTCTACCTTTCCTGTATAATACCCCTTCACTTTTGAATTATCTTTCACAATCTCGGTCAGATAATTTTTCACACGGGCTTCGGTTTTCATTCCTTTCGTCTCAAAACGAATTCCTGTACGAATACCCCAACGTTTATCCCCCTGCAACCACTTTGTGGCATTCGCCTCCAGGCCTACCTGTAACCCAGGATTGTAGCTTTCGATTTTGCGTATTGTCTTAGGAAGGCCCAATGGGCTACTACCACCGATACTGAATTGCGCCTGTACCGAGTAGTCAATGTCTGTATTAAAAAAATTCGGATTACGGTTTGAGAGACCATTTTGAGCCTGCACATAACCGGTCGCCATTATGAAAACAGCTATTATATAAAGTATTTTGTTCATTAAAATATTCCTTTGATGCATGTTTGCCCTCAGAAATCAGCAGTATATATTCTTAATACTTGCCCCTCTTTACACAAGCATCCTTGTAAAAATTCACCTAGTTAGCAATTTAAAATTGCACACAGCATTTACACCATATTGCAGCATTCAGTAGTATATGGACCAATGACTATTTGGCATCATCGACGACAAGTTCAACTTCATCAATAAGCAATGTACTCCCTACCGCACCATTAAATTTGTCTCCCTCTTTACTCGAACTGAATACAATCGTATACATATATTCTTTATTGGGATCAAATGATTTGCCATTTACAAAAGAAAATGGCAAGCTAAATGCTGTCCATTCGTTCGTTTCGATCTGTTCTTTGGCTCCGACCCGTGCTATTGCGACAATTCGCTTATCAACAAATCCATGGTCGCCCGACAGAAAGTCATCATTGGGAGGTAAAGCTCTTTCAAACAAGAGAGCATAACCATCCCAGGTATCCTTGGTAAGTGATGATGGCTTATTATTGACAACAAATTTATCACCCGCCTTATATTTAAAAAACCCCTTTATAGCCAATGGAGCAGTTTTTTCCTCATACAATATGCCAAAATGTGGAGATTTGATCGTCGGGAAAGTGGTTTGAAATGCCCCCAGAAATAAATTACCAGCAGCCAGAGGTGTACCAAAAATACCACCTAAGGAGCCTGTACTCTTAGTCATGAGCTTCGCACCTTTACCAATATATCCATCAGTAATCTGGGATGTTGGATAAAAACCGGGAACCAATTCCTCGCCCTCTTCCAAAAGTGTTTCAGCCAGAATATTGTAGCCGTCATTTGCAGTAGCCCAGCTATATGTTTTCTGTCCAAGTTTTGTCAGATCATAAAATTTATGGTAATGTCCTTCTGGACTATCGGTATCGACCACTTCTGCATGTTCAAATGCGGAATACAAATCTGCCCCTTCATCAATAACAAATGAAACAGTATAGGTCTTGGACCAAGTGCCATCCTCCGAAGTAACCGTGTATTTCTGTGGTTCAGTAAAATCAAGTTGGGTTCCACTTTTCGGCTCTATTGTTGCTCCCGGTGTTAATACAAATTCGGGCGACTGCACATAACTTCCCGTGAAACGTTTTAGAGAAAAAACAACTGTATTATTATCAATGGAAGATTTTCTCTTTAAATATTGATCACTTTGAACAATAGTAGCTCCTTCAATATCCGCCTCAGCATTTAATGCTTCCTCTTTTATGCAACTCCCCAGACTAAAAAGTAGCATAAAACAAATTACCCAGGGGTAAATTCGTCTTTGTTTCATAAAAAATAGTATTAGTGTAAATATAGTCCCAATGCTGTCGATTATACATTGAAATGACCGCAAAGCTACCATTATAGCCCCCAAGAAAAGTCATTTCTATCACCTTTTCCTTCAAAGCAACTAATTCTTTACACTTCAGAAGGATATTAACTACCTTTTATTTCCTGTTTAACTTTAGTCGGCAAGCTTTCAACAATCAGACTATAACTGTGCAACACAAGATCTTCCAGCGCCCGATCATTCAGTTCCCGATTCGCAATAACGGTATTCCAGTGCTTTTTGTTCATATGATACCCTGGAAATACAGTCTGATCATATCTTTCCCTAAGTTCCACCGCTTTCTCTGGATCGCATTTTACATTAAATCGTAGTATATCTACCTGATCTAACCCGACCAATAAAAATATCTTACCTCCTACCTTAAATACCAACGTATCTGGTCCGAAAGGCGTCTCCTCTGTAACTGGCCCAATGGACAAACAATAATCTCTTAGATCTTCAATATTCATATCTTCTTAATTTAAGTTCACTCATTTCCAACTACTAACAGTTAGATTTATATATAAATTTGACAATAATCAATATAAATCTAACAAAAGAACAGCTTAGTTTGTACCTAAATTTGTAGTATATCAAAAAGCGAATACAAAGAAACTAAAATGAATAAGAAAGATTATTAACCCATTCATCAAAATGAAAAATTTACACATTAAGATAGTGCTGCTCGTTATCATATCAACACTTTCAGTACAGTGCAAAAGTATGGACACAACAAACCAAGACAATATCGCACCGAACGACATCATTGAAGCCGTTTCCAAGGGCCAGATCAGCACCGTAAAAACACTATTGGACAAAGGAGCGAATGCAAATCAAAAAGGCAAAGATTCAAAACCGCTGTTGTTGATCGCTACAGAAAAGAAAGACCTCGCTATGGCGAAATTACTTATTCAATATGGTGCGAATGTGAATCAGCAGGACAATATCTTAGATAGCCCCTTTTTATATGCTGGTGCTTTGGGCTATACTGAACTGGTTAAACT
This sequence comes from Sphingobacterium sp. GW821-FHT03E03, assembly GCF_059420745.1. NCBI lineage: Bacteria > Pseudomonadati > Bacteroidota > Sphingobacteriia > Sphingobacteriales > Sphingobacteriaceae > Sphingobacterium > Sphingobacterium sp. GW821-FHT03E03. Next base: position 69,771 of record NZ_JBWKUH010000016.1, on the reverse strand, counting down.
TTACCTCGATCACGGTGCGGATTTCAAGATTTTCAATCGGTACAATGGGACAGCTCTTATTCCGGCCTGCGAACGCGGTCATGTGGAGACTGTAAGACTATTGGCTAATACAAAAGGGTTCCCTATTGACCATATCAATAGACTGGGCTGGACCGCACTATTAGAAGCAATTATACTTGGAGATGGCTGTCAAAAATAGTGGATATTGTCCAGATACTACTGGACGCCAACAGCGATAAAAATATCGCTGACAACGAAGGTGTAACACCGCTTCAGCACGCGAGAAAAAAAGGGTTTAATAAAATTGTAACACTACTGGAGGCAAAGAGCAGTATAAAGCAATAGCTGGATTTTCGAAAATAAACCTCTATAGAAAAGGAAGAACCAAATCAAGTGAATCTAGTTCTTCCTTTTTATCACCTTTCTTCTATTTCTGCAAAAGTGCCTGAATCTCTTTTTGGATCTCCGTTCCCTTATCCGTGTTATACCATTTTTGAATCTCTTCTTTAATATCAGAGAAATCTTTCCCTTCTTCCTTCAGGCTCAAGAATAGGTATTGACAGCCCTTTGGTCGTGGTCCCCAGACAGCTAAATCTGCCCCATCCTGATTTCGGATTACTAGAATCGGGATTGATTTCCCGCCGTTTGTTAAATACGAATCTATTAAAAAGGGAGCGCTATCACGCAATTGGATATCGACAGTAATATTGGGATTTTGGGCCGCCATCTTAGCAAGCATTGGGACAGCGTGTGCTGCATCGCCACACCAAGGCTCGGTAATAATGATCCATTGTTGTCGTTCCGAAATCGTGTCGATAAACTGTTGAAAAGCCTCATTTGGTTCAAAACGTTTTAACCAACGGCCCATCCTTGTCCAGTTCATTTTAGTGTATTGATAGTACTCGTCATCCTGATAGGTGGGGTGATTTTCAGGATGATTCAATAGATCTTCGAATTGTTGTAAATAATTTTCAAACGTCATAACATCAATTTTGTGCAAAGGTAATTTTTAGTTCCTACTTTGTCAAAAATCTCTATACCAAAGATTTTACACTCCTTGACAATAATTTCACATTTATTAACAATTAACTAAATTATCTTTGGCACATACAACCAGTAAATGAAAAGATTAATTCAATTATTCCTATTATTTTTTGTTATCAGCACAGCTTATTCCCAGACAAGCATAAAGGGGAAAATTTTAGATAAAGCTGACAATAAGCCATTGACTAATGCTTCAATCATTCTATTGAACAAAGACTCTGTGCTCCGTTATTTTAACAGAGCCAATGAAGAAGGGAAATTTCTGATCAAAAATATCAAACCCGGAAGCTATATACTTTTAGCCACCTACCCGAAGTTTGAACTTTATAGCGATACCATCGACATCAAGGATAAGGAAATCGACCTCAGCGACATTAAGATCAATTCGCAAAAAAATGTCCTTGAAGAAGTTATCATTACACGTAGACTGCCCATCACACTCAAGGGAGACACGATAGAATATGATGCCGCGAGTTTTGCAACCGAGAAAAACGCAAAGCTCGAAGATCTTTTTCGACGATTACCAGGTTTCACAGTGTCTGGAGATGGAAATATCACCGCTCAGGGTAAAGCAGTACAGAAAGTCTTTATTGATGGCGAAGAATTTTTTGGTTATGACCCTAAAATTGCCATACGCAATGTACGGGCTGATGCAGTAGACAAAGTACAATTGTATGAGAAAAAATCAGAAGAGGCCGAACTTTCGGGTATAGATGACGGTGTACGTATTCAGACCGTCAATGTGGTGTTAAAAGAAAAGGCCAGAAAGGGTATCTTCGGAAATGCAGAACTATTAGGTGGCACCAAGGAGCTCTACGCTGGAAATTTGTTTGCAGCCAAATTCAATCAGACGGAACGGATTGGCATCACCGCCAATCACAATAATATGGGGAGCTCTAATAGTCGTGAAGGCTCTTTGCGGATGAACAACCAGATTACGGGGCAACCACTGAACACATCTCTCGGCGCTAACTACGAAAACCAGTTTCTCAAAAAGGCTTTAAAGGTAAATGCCAATTATAATTACAATAACAGCAGCAACAAAAATCAGTCGAAAAATTACAACAAAAACATCCTCCCTGATAACTCGATCTTAGAACGAAATAGCAGAAATTACAACGAAAATAGTGCAAGAAGCAATGGTGTCAGATCCAATCTCTCCATGCGACTGGATTCAACCCAAAATATAGAACTACAGACCAACGGAAATTGGTCAAATAACTTCAGTTTCAGTCAGTCGGAAAGCTTCACTAGAGATGGAGCAAGGGATTCAGTTAGCTCATTTAATGAGAGAAATGAATCCAATACTTCGAGCCAAAGCAATAATTTTCGCCTGAACTATAGAAAAAGACTCAAAGCCGGCAGTTCATTAAATCTAATGGTTGGAAACAGCTTTAATGAATCTGAATCCGACAGTAAGGTAAATTCTAAAACTATTCTCTATAAAAGCAGCGATACGACACGTATTAACCAAAAGAGACGGATCAATAATAAAGGCAATGACTTCTCTACCTCATTAAATTTCAACAACCGAATCAATGACGCCATAAATCTGGCACTAGGCTACAGCTTCAATCAGTCAAATAACAGGAATGAACAGGTATCAACTGACAGCCTCACGAATGTGAAAGATCCATTATACTCCAAAAATCAGATCGACAATAATACCAACCAAGGAGTGAATGTCCATTTATCTTATCGGAAGGATAAATTTGAGGTCAATCTCTCCAACCGAACATTTTACAAAAATCAAAAGTTAAGTGACAGCGACCGGGATATAAACCTTTCGAGAAATTTCTGGGACAACAATTTAAACTTTGATGCCAATTACCGGATTTCAAACAGTAAAAATATCCGATTGGCCTACCAGAGTTCGAATATCATTCCTTCATTTGATCAGTTACAACCACTACAACCTCAAACGAATCCATTGTTTCAACAGATCGGTAACCCAAACCTCAAACGAGCTGTCAACAACAACATTTCGGCAAATTATAATGCGTTCAGTTTGCTGAAGGGAACCAACATTAATGTTAACGGAAATTTCTCTTTCGTCAATAACCCAATTGTCAATAAGACAACAGTCATGGAGAATTCGGCCCAGATTAGTAGCTATGAAAATTTATCGGGTAAATCAAACTGGAATGGTGGATTAAACATCAATCATATGCAACCCCTGGCCAATCGCCGGATTAACTTCAATAAAAGTGCAAATATCCGGTACAACAACAGTTACAGCTACACAAAGTTTGAAAGTGGTCAATCTCAAGGTGAGTTTCTCTTGAACAATTCAAAAAATACCTCCTTCGGTCTGGGCTCGAGTTTAAATGAACAAGATTCAGAAGGATTTGATTTTGACATATCTTTGAATGCCGGCCTTAACGCACAGCAAAATTCGATCAACACACAATATAACGCAACAAACTTTGAAGGTGGGGCTTCGGGATATATCAAATATTTTCTACCGAAGAAATTCAACATCATGACCAATGTTTACTATAGTTACACCGGACCTACCAAGCTCTACAAGAAATCAATTAATCAATTTTACACCAATTTGGAACTCGAAAAAAAGGTATTGAAAGATGAAAGTCTGACAGTCAGTCTTAAGGCTTTTGACCTCTTTAATACATTTAATAATACACGTCGGAATGGCAGTGATACCAATTATTCAGAATCCACCCAACAGGTATTGACGCAGTATTTTTTAGTTGGCGTCAAATGGGATTTCAATAAATATTTAGGAAAAAGCAATGATTAGAACATATTTGACAATTATTATATTTTGTCTAACCGGATTATCTCTGCAGGCACAATATGCCTATTTTGGCAATAGGGGTACTATTAGTTTTGACAAGGTGACGTATACAAAAGCCCGCATGCGACAAATGTCCAATGACATGAACTCAAAAATGATGGGTCGGGGAATAGACTTCATGGAGCACCTAGATAAAATGCCGGACTCGCATACAGATCGAATGAACTTATATTTTGATGAGAACGCGACCGTCCTTATGCCCGAAGAAAGCACAAGCACCGAAAAGCAGAATGGAGAGGGCAAAATGCGTGCGCCAAGTATCACTGCAAGTGGGCGCGGTGGTAGAAATCAGGCTGGTTCGCGAGGCGGAGGGGGTGGAAACCAACGTGGCATGCCCAGAGGTGGAGCCGGCAAAAATGGAAAGGTGCTTTACCAGGATTTAAAAGCAGGCAAGGCTGATATCCAGCTCGATATCGATGAGAAATATTTGCTTTCTGAAACGTTGGATAGTATCACTTGGCGCTTTACGGAGGAATTTCGCAATATCGCCGGCATCAACTGCCGAAGGGTGAATGGGGCGACCAAAGATTCCCTCTACCTGATTGCTTATTATGCCGAAGAAATACCAGTGTCAGCAGGACCGGCTTTGAGCCATGGTCTTCCGGGCATGATATTGGGGCTGGTCATACCCGAGATGCATATCCAATACTGGGCAACAAATATCGCCTATACCAATAATCTCGTTCCCACAGATTGGCGGGAAAAAAAATCAAAACAGATGAAACTGGAAGAATTTACAGCGCTCTTTGGCAGATATATGCCACGCAATCGTCAAAATGAGTCAGCAAAAAAACGGATCTTGGAGCAACTTGTCTATTGAAAATGTCAGTTTGGCAGTACCTAACGACAAATTGATGACAAATAGTGATTTTTTTACAAAACTTTCGGATTGGCATAAGGGTTGATAATAGAGTGATAGAATTTATTTAAGTAAAAAAATTAAAATACAAGATATGTCTAAAATTATAGGAATTGACTTAGGTACTACAAACTCATGTGTTGCCGTAATGGAAGGTAACGAGCCTGTAGTAATTACGAACAACGAAGGTAAACGTACCACTCCTTCCATTGTAGCTTTCGTAGAAGGTGGTGAGCGTAAAGTGGGTGACCCAGCTAAACGTCAAGCAATTACTAATCCACATAAAACTATTTATTCTATTAAACGTTTTATGGGACTTTCATATGATGAGGCAATAAAAGAAGCTGAACACGTACCTTATAACATCGTTAAAGGTGATAACAATACACCACGCGTAGAAATCGACGACCGCAAATATACTCCACAAGAAATCTCTGCGATGATTCTTCAAAAAATGAAGAAGACTGCTGAAGACTTCTTAGGTCAAGAAGTAACTGAAGCTGTCATCACAGTACCTGCATACTTCAACGACGCACAACGTCAAGCAACTAAAGAAGCTGGTGAAATCGCTGGTTTATCTGTTAAACGTATCATCAACGAACCTACTGCTGCTGCTTTAGCTTACGGTTTGGACAAAGCACACAAAGATATGAAGATCGTTGTGTTTGACTGTGGTGGTGGTACACATGACGTTTCCGTATTGGAATTAGGTGATGGTGTATTTGAAGTAAAATCTACTGACGGTGATACTCACTTAGGTGGTGATGACTTCGATAACGTAATTATCAACTGGTTGAATGAAGAATTCAAGAATGAAAACAATGGTTTTGATCTGAAAAAAGATCCAATGGCATTGCAACGTTTGAAAGAAGCTGCTGAAAAAGCTAAAATTGAATTATCAAGTGCGACTTCTACTGAAATCAACTTACCATATATCACAGCAGATGCTACTGGCCCAAAACACTTAGTTCGTTCATTATCACGTGCTAAATTTGAAGCTTTGGCAGCTGACTTGATCAAGAGAACAATTGCTCCTTGTGAGTCTGCATTGAAAAACGCTGGTTTCAGCAAATCAGATATCGACGAAATTATCTTAGTAGGTGGTTCTACTCGTATCCCTGCAATTGTTGATGCCGTAAAAGCTTTCTTCGGAAAAGAACCTTCTAAAGGTGTAAACCCTGACGAAGTTGTTGCTTTAGGTGCTGCAATCCAAGGTGGTGTATTAACTGGTGAAGTAAAAGATGTATTATTATTGGATGTAACTCCACTTTCATTGGGTATCGAAACAATGGGTGGTGTAATGACTAAATTGATTGAAGCGAATACAACTATTCCGACTAAAAAATCGGAAACATTCTCTACTGCTTCTGACAATCAACCATCGGTAGAGATCCACATCTTACAAGGTGAGCGTCCTATGGCAAGCCAAAACCGTACAATCGGCCGCTTCCATTTGAACGATATTCCACCAGCGCCTCGTGGTGTGCCTCAAATTGAAGTTACTTTTGATATTGATGCCAACGGTATCATCAAAGTATCAGCAAAAGATAAAGCAACTGGTAAAGAGCAAAACATCCGTATTGAAGCATCTTCAGGTTTATCTGATGACGAAATCAAACGTATGAAAGAAGAAGCTGAAGCAAATGCTGATGCTGATAAAAAAATGAAAGAAGAAGCTGACAAAGTAAATGCAGCGGATGCCTTGATCTTCTCAACTGAAAAACAATTGAAAGAATATGGTGACAAAATTTCTGCAGATAAGAAAGCTCCTATTGAAGCTGGCTTAACGAAATTAAAAGCTGCATACGAAGCGAAAAACTTCGCAGATATTGATTCGGCTTCTGAAGAATTACAAAATGCTTGGAATGCTGCTTCTGAAGAAATGTACGCTGCTTCTCAAGGTGGTGCACAACAACCTCAAGGAGACGCTGGTCAAGCACAAGGTGGAAACCAAGGTGGTGATGACGTAACTGACGTAGACTACGAAGAAGTGAAATAATCACTCCTGCTGATAAATAAAAAGCTCCGGGGATGTATTCCCGGAGCTTTTTTATTATAAGAACATCCTCTTTTTAACACTTTGAAAAGCGAAAGAGCTGTTTATCTATATTGTGCAAAAGAATTCAATAAGCCACAACTATTTCCGATAATGGCTCAATATTCCTTTATCCAAGGTCGCCCAGACTCCTGCTGGCATATTTGCCTTCTTCAAAGCGTTGTTTGTCCAGGTATTACAGGAATAGAACATGCTATAAGCACCTTTGGCTTCATAAAAGGCATCTGCATCATCGTATTGTGCATCCGTCTCGACCAATATAGGTTTACCTTCATGCAAATCCAAAGAATCATAGATATACTTTACCAGTGCGCGATATTGTTCCTCATTTATTTTATACCCAAAACATAGGTCATTCTCCCGAATGGAATTATAGTAGGTCACATGTATTGCAGACTGTCCCAATCCAAAGGCCGCCACAAAAGCTGTTGATGCTTTGAGATCTTTCCATTCCGGTGTATCCAAATAAAAGCCTTTGTCTCCCCAGCCTATACCCATATACTGATAACCGCTTTTTTTACCAACGGTGTTGGCATAAGGAAATACGTTGGACCAATCCACCTCTTTCACGATGACTGGCAAAACAATATCTGTATGGACACCATTGGATTTGACAAATACCTGAATCGTCTGATCTGTGGAGGATGCTTTACCTGATGCTGAGAGTCGCGACAGGCTATACTCGCCAACAATATATAAAATGCAAAACCCAATAATTCCTAAAATAATATACCCTAACACCTTAAGTATTTTTTTCATTTACAATAATTCGTTTTTCTATCATAATCTAATGTATCGGTTTAATCTTAGCTATTCCCAATACTCCTTCTCCTAAAACAGCACAGCAACCCATCCACAGCATCTGCATTGTTAAGCACAAAAAAACCTGTATTGTCAAACAACACAGGTTCAATATAAGCTATTTCTCTTAGCTCTTAAAATAACTTTTCAGGATATACACCATCGGCAACCAATTTAGAAATTGATTCTTGAACGATAGGTTTATCTTCTTTATAGGTTACACCAAACCATTTCGATGATGTCGGGATTACTTTGAAATCCGCCATTTTATGTTTCACCATATAATCCGGAACCGAAGGAATAAAGAATTCCGCTTTCAAATTCTCTTTGTTTTCTTCAACAAAAGCTGGAAACATCGCTTGTGCTACTTCAAAGATTTTTGGCGTAAAGCCCCAAAAATTCATCGATACACGCGTTTCTGGATCTAAATCGTTTTCAACGCCGTTTTCTTCATAAACAATTTTACGATCGTCACCCTCACCTTTGTAATAAATATTTGTACGCTCTGTGACACTGTCCATTTGTCCTGTTGGACTAACTTCACAGACACCACGTGATACATAGCCATAATCAGACATTGTATTACCGACCTGAAAGCCCATCAATGACATTTGTTGATCTGATACCTCAGTGGTTAAAAACTTCGCCATTTTGTCAAAGGAATCTGAACCATAGAAATCGTCTGCATTGATTACGCAGAATGGTTCATTTACTTTATCCTTAGCGCTCATGACAGCATGTGCTGTACCCCAAGGTTTCGTTCTTTCGATGACGTGATTCACGCCAAATTTCGTTAAATCAAAATTTTGAAAAGCGTAGTCAACTTCTATTTTACCTTCCAATTTTTTATCAAAAACTTCTTTCATTTTCTCCAGGAATTCTTCCCGAATAATGAATACAACTTTTCCAAATCCTGCGCGAATGGCATCATAGATTGAATAGTCAATAATTGTCTCGCCGTGTGGGCCAAAACCATCTACTTGTTTTAAAGAACCATACCGGCTAGCCATTCCTGCTGCCAAAATCAAAAGGGTTGGTTTACTCATATTTAAATTGTATTAATAGAACTTTCTTTTCGTCCGCAAACTTAGCTAAAATTGCCCTTAAAAGCAAATTTAGCTAAGTGCTGATCAACGTCTAAAAATAGTGTATCGGGACGAAAATCATCAATAAATTTGTGTTATTTCTTTTTTAAGAATGCATTCAATAGACCGGTCGCCAATTTCCCTAAAAGTTTGACCCCTTCTCTTGCGAGTGTCGTTGTCGCGGTACGCTGCGCAGCTTCTAATGGCGTCTGTCTTCTTGATGTAGGTCGATCAGCTTTGGCAGCTTCTTTTTCCGCAGCCGCACGCTGTTCTTCCTGCTGTACAACCTGCATTTTCTCATCGATCATCTCAGCGGCAGACCGATTTTCCTGTCTTTCCTGATATTTTGCCTTTAAGTCAGATTGATTAATAATTTGATTGATTGTCGCATCGTCTGCGGGGCCCATTACAGCACGGGCTGGTACCAGATGGGTTGCCACCACTTCTGTAGGAATACCTTTATCATTCAGTACCGTAATTAAGGCTTGACCGGTACCCAAAGAAGTCAAAATCTGATCAATCTCATAGAAGTCCGATTTAGGGTAGGTTTTCACTGTTTTTTTTAGATTTTCAGCATCATTCGGTGTAAAGGCTCGCAAAGCATGTTGTACCCTATTTCCCAATTGGGCCAATACCGATTCCGGAACATCTGTCGGAGACTGTGTACAGAAAAATACGCCGATTCCTTTGGAGCGGATAAGACGGATAATCTGATCCACCTGGGTTAAAAAGGCTTTGGAAGCTCCGTTAAAAAGAAGATGTGCTTCGTCAAAGAAAAATACCAGTTTCGGCTGATCCAAATCCCCCACTTCGGGCATATTCTTAAATAGCTGGGCGAGCAGACTCAACAAAAATGTAGAATAGAGCACTGGTTGATCCTGTACGTCCGAAATGTTCAGTAAACTGATTATACCCTTTCCGTCAACTTTCTGAAATAAGTCATTGATATCGAACTCCTTTTCTCCAAAGATATGTACCAATCCCTGTTGCTCTAGGGCGACGATCTTACGCAAAATCGTTCCTGAACTTGCGGAACTGATCTTACCATAGTCATTTTTGATTTCCTCACTTCCGGGGCCGTCAGAAAGATAAGTTAACAACTTTTTGGTATCTGTAAAGTCTATTAATGGCATCTGATGATCTTGCGCATATTTAAACATCGCTGCCAAAACCCCGGTCTGAGTTTCATTCAATTCCAGGATCCTTCCCAACAAGACAGGTCCAAAATCATCGATCGTAATGCGCATCGGAATCCCCTTGTTTCCTGACAAGGAATAGAGCTCAACAGGAAAACTCGCTGGTTGGAAGGATACTCCTACCGCATTTCCACGATCCAACAGTGCCTGATTGGTCATTCCTGGCACAGCAAGACCAGATAGATCACCTTTTACATCCAACATAAATACCGACACAGATGCGTCTGATAATTGCTCAGCAATCAATTGTAGCGTCCTGGTTTTACCTGTCCCTGTAGCACCGGCAATCAGCCCGTGGCGATTCATCATTTTCAGTGCCAGATTGACCTTTGCATCCGCTAAAATTTCACCATTCAAAATACCCGCTCCCAAATATATAAAAGCCCCCTTGGGGTTATAAGAAGACTGAACCTTCTCGATAAATTGTTCTTTATTTGCCATAGAAAAGGCTTAATATTTATAGTTCATAAATGCTATTGAAAACTCTACAAAAAATAATCTTTTCGTCACAATTTCGTGCCAAAATTCATTTTTTATGCACTTTTAATTTGAAATTAACATAGAATTGCTATTTTTACCATGTAAAACAACACTATTAAAGGTACTAAAAAATGTTAAATAAGAGATTTAGATTTGTGGCAGCATTCTTATGTGCGATCATCTTTTTCACAAAGATGGCCATCTCTATATCGCCTATTTTTTCCAACAGCTTAGACCAGAATACCATTTTACAAATTGTTTTACAAATAGAAATCGAGAACAATAATGGCGCAAGCACTGATACGCTTGAAACTGCCTCAAAATTTTTCAATACAAAAACAGACGAACCCATTGTATTCGAGACTACCATTGTTGAGAACCAAGGAAAACAAAAGAATTACCTTAAAAACGAGAAAAGCATTTTAGCTTTCCATCCTACGGTTCCAACGCCGCCTCCTAACTGTTAATAAAGGCATCCCTTTATGGGATGTATTCAAATTGTCCCCATGCTGAATCCCAGTATGCGGTTTCTTATTGATTTCTTCTGAAAGTACAACGCTCCTTAGCATCTAATACCCTTCAATTTGGTATCTATTGCTGTTGCAGGTGGCTTCAGGAAGATTTATTATACAGATAAACACAAATTTTATGTTTGGAACTCGTACGTCGGCTTTTCTGAAACTTTCGAAAAGAGACTTAAAATATGATTTCCCTGCTAGTGTTGTGGTGTTTTTGGTGGCACTTCCATTATGTTTGGGAATTGCAATGGCCTCAGGTGCGCCATTGTTTGCAGGATTATTGACTGGTGTAATTGGTGGAATCGTTGTTGCTTCAATCAGTAAATCACCACTCAGTGTCAGTGGGCCAGCTGCTGGCCTCACAGTTATCGTTCTAGGAGCTATCCAGAGCCTAGGCGCCTATGAAACCTTTCTCCTTGCGGTTGTCATCGCAGGTGTTGTACAAGTAATTCTCGGTATTCTAAAAGCGGGTATGATCGGAAATTATTTCCCTTCCGCAGTCATCGTCGGCATGTTGGCCGCGATCGGTATTACCATTATCATGAAACAAATCCCTTTGGCCTTGGGATTGATCGAGACACACGCTTTTGAGCTGGACAATGGGCACGGCATAGGTGCATATTTTGACACCGTTGCCTCAGCCATCAATTTTGGTGCATTGATTATCTGTGCCCTATCGTTAGCCATTCTGATCTTTTGGCCAGCAATCCCTAAATTGAATAAAGTGCCTGCTCCGCTGGTAGTCGTTATTGTCGGGGTCGCTTTGGCTTATCTTTTTAATGGCTCCTTTTTTCAATTACACGATAAACAATTTGTACTTGTGCCAATTGTAGGGTCGTTTGCAGAGTTTACAGGTTTATTCACATTACCTGACTTCACCCAGATCGTCAATAAGGATGTTTGGATCGCGGCATTTACCATTGCCATTATTGCCAGTTTGGAGACCTTATTGAGTATTGAAGCAGTAGACAAGATTGATCCATATAAACGCAATACACCAACCAACCGCGAACTGGTTGCTCAGGGAATCGGTAATATGACAAGTGGACTCTTAGGTGGACTGCCATTAACCTCAGTTATCGTACGGTCATCAGCCAATGTCAATGCTGGTGGAAAGACCAGACAGTCTGCAATCTTACACGGTATCTGGCTGCTCGTTGCCATGTTGGCTATTCCAACAATGTTAAATATGATTCCGCTAGCCTGTCTTGCCGCAATACTTTTACATACAGGGTATAAATTAGCTAAACCAAGCTTATTTACCTCAATGTATCGAAAAGGTCTGGATCAATTCATTCCGTTTTTCGTGACTATTGTCGCTATCGTATTTACTGACTTATTAATGGGTGTTGGAATTGGAATCGTTGTGGCGACATTCTATATTCTAAGAGCAAATATGAAAAATGCTTTTAAATATAATATTGAAAAGGACAACGAAGAGGATAAGGCTGTCATTGTATTAGCAGAGGAAGTTTCATTTTTGAACAAGGTTCCTATCCAGCAGAAACTATATAGTTTACCAAAATCGGTCAGTAAGATCCGTATCGATGGGACATTCAGTAAATTTATCGACAAGGATGTTATCGAAGTCATTAAAGACTTTGAACAGAACGCAAAAAGTAAAGGCAAGGAGATCGAACTTTTACAGGTCGTTTATAAAAAATAAAGTTGTTTCCAGTAAACAATAAACTAAGAAATTTGTATTATTTTATCAAAAAAAGAGCTCTAGGGCAAAGTGATATTAAAAAAGGAATATGGAAAATAAAGATTTAAAAACAGGATTTGACAATATTATTAAGGGAAATCAGGAATGGATGGATTTTGTGAAGAATGACACGACAGGACGTTTCCAACAACTTGCAAAAGGTCAAAATCCTGAAATTCTTTGGATCGGCTGTGCAGACAGCCGTGTACCAGCCAACGAGTTGACCGGTACAAAACCAGGTGAGGTCTTTGTACACCGTAATATCGCCAATATGGTTATCCACTCAGACATGAGTTTATTAAGTGTCCTAGATTATGCCGTCAATGTATTAAAAGTACAACAGGTCATTGTAGCTGGACATTATGGTTGTGGTGGGGTTGCTGCATCTTTAAGTCGCAATCAATATGGTATCATTGATAACTGGTTAGGTCACATCAAAGATGTATACCGTTTGCATAGCGAAGAGATAGATAGCATCGAAGATAATGAAAAGAAAGTAGACCGCTTAGTTGAACTCAATGTCAAAGAACAGGTTTTTAATCTTTGTTCTACTTCCATCATTCAAAATGCATGGAAAAATGGTCAGGCACTAGCTGTGCATGGTATGGTAATCAATATCGGAACAGGTCAATTGATTGATCAAAGTTGTACATTTACAAGCAATGAATCCCTTGGAAAGGTGTTCGCTTTCAAATAGTAACAAATCGGTAAAAAGGGACGGATCTTCGTCCCTTTTTTATTTCAAGTTATCACTACCCCCTCAATCACAACTAAAGTAGGTATTTTTCGGTTGATTACCGGCTCAGACTAAGCTGAATATCTATCATCTCCTAGCTAATATCTCGCTTCTAATAATTAACTTTGTATTATGAGTGAAGAAAAATCATTAAATTTTATCGAGGAAATTGTCGAAGAAGATCTTCGTACAGGAAAACATGGCGGGCGTGTATTGACACGTTTTCCTCCTGAGCCAAATGGTTACCTCCACATTGGTCACGCCAAATCCATCTGCTTAAATTTTGGATTAGCACAGCAGTATAACGGCAAGACTAATCTACGTTTTGATGACACTAACCCTGTCACTGAGGATACCGAGTATGTTGAAAGCATTAAAAAAGATATTCAATGGCTAGGATTCCAGTGGACGGAAGAATTATATACTTCGGATTATTTTGAAACACTTTACAGCTACGCTGTTGAGCTCATAAAAAAAGGTTTAGCGTACGTGGACGATAGCACAGCGGAAGAAATTGCTGCAGCAAAAGGTACGCCCACAGAACCCGGTGTTCCGACACCTTATCGCGCCCGATCTATAGACGAAAATCTGACCCTATTCGCAGATATGCGAGCTGGGAAATATAAGGATGGGGAGAAAGTGCTCCGTGCAAAAATAGATTTGGCTAGTCCAAATATGCACCTGCGTGATCCTTTGTTATATCGCATCAAACATGCCCACCATCACCGGACAGGCAATCAATGGTGCATCTACCCAATGTATGATTTTGCACATGGTCAATCGGATTCAATTGAGAAAATCACACATTCGATCTGTACCCTTGAATTTATCCCACACCGTCCTCTTTATGATTGGTGTATCGATAAACTGGAAATTTTCCCGTCCAAACAATATGAATTTGCACGCTTAAACATGACTTACACGGTCATGAGCAAACGAAAATTATTGCAATTGGTCAATGATAAATTTGTTGAAAGCTGGGATGACCCTCGTATGCCAACGATCTCCGGTTTGAGAAGAAGAGGATATACACCGGCAAGTATTCGCAACTTCTGCGATAAGATCGGAGTTCAAAAACGTGAAAATATGATAGACGTCAGTCTGTTGGAGTTCTGTATCCGGGAGGATCTCAATAAAACTGCTTGGCGTAGAATGGCTGTCCTTGATCCGATCAAATTAGTGATCACAAACTATCCGGATGGTCAAGTGGAAGATTTAGTCGGTGAGAATAACCCTGAAGTGGAAGGCGGTGAAGGTACTCGGATTATACCTTTTTCCAAAGAACTTTGGATAGAACGTGAAGATTTTATGGAAGATGCTCCAAAAAAATTCTTCCGTCTCGGTCCAGGACTTTCGGTTCGTCTAAAACACGCTTATATTGTTACCTGTAACGATTTTGTCAAAGATGAAAATGGAAAGGTAACAGAAGTACATTGTACCTACGTACCTAATTCTAAATCAGGTGAAGATACATCCGGATTAAAAGTAAAAGGAACAATCCATTGGATTTCTGTTCCTCATGCAAAGGAAGCTGAAGTAAGATTATACGACAGGTTGTTCAATGATGAAAACCCTGCAGCAGCTGAAAATTTCAAAGATTCTATCAATCCTGAAAGTTTACATGTGATTGAACATGCGTATATCGAGCCCGATCTGGCTACTGCTACACCTGGAAAAGGGTATCAATTCATACGTTTAGGTTATTTTACATTAGACACACATTCCACTCCAGAACACCTGGTCTTTAACCGTACAGTTACGTTAAAAGATTCTTGGGGGAAAGAAGTGAAGAAAAATGGATAAGTAAACGATTACATAAAAAACAAAAGGTCGGAATTGTTTCCGACCTTTTGTTTTTTATATCGTAAAATAACGTTCCTTTTAAATCAGCCGACTCTCTCTTTCTAAACATACATAGACAACACGGCTTGTCCATATTTTGAGGAACAGCAAATGATAAAGGTACATCTTTTCTGTTAACCAATAAATTATTTCATTCAGTTTTTAACTTGATTATCGTCATTCACTCAATGCCATAAAACAAATAGTTTTACTGCAAACAAATACCATTAACGATATGAAAAAGTTACTATTTCTTGCTCTCGCACTTACATTTGGCGCTTTAAATTTACAGGCACAGAATATTCCCGAGCAACGCTGGCAGATGCGCCTTAGAGGAGTCGCGGTAATGCCCAACGAATCGGCCAATATCAGCGCTATTGGTGGCGACATTGCGATCAACACAAAATTTATCCCAGAACTAGATTTCACTTATTTCTTTACCAAAAATATCGCCGCGGAGCTGATTTTAGGAACAACGAAACACAGGGTCAATACCGTTGGTTCCGACTTAAGTGCCATTGGTGGTAACACCTCAGCAAATGTAGATTTAGGTAGTGTATGGCTCCTGCCGCCGACCTTGACAGCGCAATATCATTTTCTTCCGGATGGAAACCTCAGACCCTATGTAGGTGCAGGGGTAAACTACACAATTTTCTATAGTGCAAATGAAGGGCCTACGGTCAAGAACGTAAAGTATGATAATGCGTTTGGATTTGCCACACAACTTGGTATTGATGTCAGACTTTCAGAAAAATATTTCCTGAATTTAGATGCTAAGTATATCCTTTTGAAGACGGATGTTCAAGTGGATGCTTCCAACTTGGCTCCAAACTTATCAATACCGGCAAACGTTGATATCAACCCCTTTCTTTTGGGGGTTGGGTTTGGCATGAAGTTCTAGCATTTCTTTAAGCTCCCTATATAAAATGAGGCACCTTCTGATCGTTCAAAAGGTGCTTCTGAATTTCTATTCTATGCCATACCATTGCTGATACTGCTTCTTAAGCCCCTCAACACGTGCCAGTCGCTTGCTATCATTGGCTGCCAATAAGATATCTCGATAACGATCGACCGAGTCTAGTGCCGTCTGCATATCGTTCCATTCAAAGCCTAGATTTTTCTTATCCAATACCAGCTGATGCAGGTATTCCATATTTTGTGAAACATAGTCCAAATTTCGATCGACTACGTTTCCAGCTAGATGTCCCTGTCCGGAACGATATAGGCTATCAATGATATCTACATAATTAATCGCATCCGACATCGCATATACACGATCAGGCAATTGGTCGTATGCTTTCTTGGCCACTTCACCAGCTTGTTTAACCTGTCCCTTTTCCAACAGCAACCGTGCTGTCTTTCCAAAAATATCCCGCGCATACATACTCGAGAAGCGAAAGGAATCCGTATCTAAATATTTTGCATTCTTGGTATTTCCCCAATTATATTTATGCATGATATTATTATATAAGGCTTCCACGTTAACCAAAGCTGACATCTCGCCAGCAGTCGCCTGCTTTTCATTGGTCACAGCAACTGGCATTAACCTTGAAGCGAATCCCTCGTTGACAAGGTATTTGTCCAACCCCAACTTAATATCACTGGGGAGCATATTCGAAAAATAGATTGGTCGATCCCAATGATTATTTTCAAGGAGGGACAACAAGGTCAGATCCGATCGGGATAAGTGGTCAGCTGGGATTTCCCATTCCATTGTTGAAACGACCGCATCGT
This sequence comes from Sphingobacterium sp. GW821-FHT03E03, assembly GCF_059420745.1. Classification (NCBI taxonomy): domain Bacteria; kingdom Pseudomonadati; phylum Bacteroidota; class Sphingobacteriia; order Sphingobacteriales; family Sphingobacteriaceae; genus Sphingobacterium; species Sphingobacterium sp. GW821-FHT03E03. Next base: position 52,897 of record NZ_JBWKUH010000016.1, on the reverse strand, counting down.
GAAAATAAGCTGGCACGGCATTCTTTTTCAAGATTTCGGCTTTGTTAATAGCCAATTTAACCTTCTTAGTCGGAAAATAATTCTCCAGATTTCCCGAATTCAGCTGTACTTTATAATCTGGATCATCGGAAGTGACAAACTGCAATAACTGCTGAATATCCACGGCTTCATCCAACTGTCTATCCACAAAAGGGATATAATCGCGGATACCCTTTTTTGTCTTTTCGGCTGGGATCGCAATCGGAAGTCCTGCTGCTTTATACGTTGCTTTCTTGGCCTGTTGCATATACCAATCTCCAGTTAAGTAACTTAGCACAACAATTCGTACATCGGGACGAACTCCTTCCACTTCCTGCAGATACCATAATGGAAAAGTATCGTGATCGCCATAGGTAAACAAGATTGAATTTGGTGCACAGGTTTCAAGATAATTACGGGCCACATCCCGAGCCAAGGATTTCTCGGAACGATTATGATCATCCCAATTTTGATGTGCCAGAATAATTGGTCCACTCAACAGCGCAAAAGATAATCCCGTAGCCATGGCATAGCGGTTATTGAGAAAACGTTTTAAAAAGCGCATCAGTGCAATTGTACCCAGTCCGATCCAGATCGCAAAAGCATAGAAAGATCCTGCATAAGCATAATCACGTTCACGGGGTTGCAGTGGTGTCTGATTGAGATATACAACAATCGCTACACCCGTAAAAACAAACAGCAAAGTCAACACCAAAGTGTAGGGTTTATTGTTTTTATACAACCAGATCGCTCCAGCTATCCCCAATAACAAAGGCAAGAAAAAGTATGTATTTCGGCTGGGATCATGTTGCTGTGACTCCGAAAGATCATGTTGCCCACCAAGGCGCCAATTATCTAGCGTTTTCACTCCTGAGAGCCAATTGCCCTCCGTGTAGGATCCATAGCCTTGCTTGTCATTCTGCCGGCCAACAAAATTCCATAAGAAGTAACGGGCATACATTTCTCCCAATTGAAAATTAAAGAAAAACTCAAAGTTATCGGAGAACTGTGGTCTTTCGCCCTCTTTCAACTTGAGATAACTTCTATAGTAGGCTTGATGATTTGCATCCTGGCTATAGATACGTGGAAAAAATGTTTCGCGATCAAATGTATACTTATCAACCTGTGTAAATGCCGTATAATTGGATTCATCTTTCCGATAACTGGTCTTGCTTTGGACATCCACAGCCCTTGAATCATAATATGGACCTTTGACCAGAGGCTCTCGCGTATACTGCTCCCGCCCTAAGTAACCCAAAAACGAAAAGACATTATCAGGCGCATTGTTATTTAAGGATGGATTTGCCTTTCCACGGATCAGCACCATGGTATAAGAACTATAACCAAACAGAATAAAGCAAAATACCAATAAAGCTGTATTTAACGTATACATGCGTTTTCTATGGGAATAAAAAAGACCATATACAATTGAGCCAGCGAAAAGTAGACATAACAAAAGAATTCCTGTACCAAATCCCAGTCCAAAAGAATTCACAAACACTAGATCTATTTTGGAAGCAAAACCGATCAGCCACTGAATAACGCCCCAAAGGATTGCTGCAAGAACCAATATCCCTAATAAAAATGCCTTTATAATACCTTTAAAATTAATTTCTGAAGTCCTTTTAAAATACACCACCATGGCTATGGCCGGAATAGCCAAAAGATTTAACAGGTGGACTCCGATCGAAAGCCCCATGACGAAAGCGATAAAAATCAGCCAGCGGTCACTTCCATTCTGATCCGCACGCACTTCCCATTTAAAAATCGCCCAGAAAACCACGGCTGTACAAAGTGAAGACATCGCATACACTTCGGATTCTACGGCCGAATACCAGAAGGTATCACTGAAACTAAAGGCCATAGCCCCCACTGCACCCGCTCCAAAGATCTGTAAATAGTAAGAAAAAGCAGATTGCTGTGGCTTCTTTACAATCTTCCGAGCAATCGCTGTGATTGTCCAAAATAAAAATGTCACCGTCAGACCGCTACAGACTGCCGAACCAATATTCATCCAGTAGGCGACCTGCCCTGTATTACCGAAAGCCAGATTGGAAAAAACATTCTGAATAAGTAAAAATAGCGGAGCGCCAGGTTGATGTGCCACCTCAAGTTTATACGCACAGGCGATAAATTCACCACAATCCCACCAGCTCACGGTCTTTTCGACAGTAACAATGTAGACAAAAGTAGCAATGAGGCCACAGGCCAAACCAAATCGTGAGTTTAATTTATTATACATCATAAGGACAATTGGTGTATATCTTATTTTTTTAGTGCTTTAAATTAAATAGTTATCTCGATTTAAAAATGTTAATTAACACTATTTAACACTACCGTCTAACTAAAAATATTTTTTGAAAGAGGCCACTTCTATAGTGAAAAGAGAAATGCTGATTTTGAAAGCAGGGGTAATGGCATACTTCATCCCATAAGCTACATAGGCCATGGAGTAAATGCGATTCATTTCACAAGTCCAAAACGGTATATCCGCTATAGGTTCAATAAAAAAGCGAGGGAAAATCCCTCGCTTCTCTTATATTTTTTAGGCTAACTTCTCGACAATCTTTTTCGTTGGCCCAGGATTACTCATGGTATAAAAGTGCAATACTGGCGCACCAAATTTAATCAGTTCCTGACATTGCTGCACAAGCCATTCTTCGCCTACTTGCCTTACATCAGCATTAGTTTTACATGCTGCAACTGCATCACTCAATTCCTCAGGAATATCCAGGTGGAAAATTCTTGGCAAAGTAACCAATTGTTTTTTGGTCGTCAATGGTTTTAGGCCTGGAATGATAGGCACATGGATTCCATTGTCACGGCATTTGGTCACGAATTCCTTATACTTCTCCACGTTAAAGAACATTTGAGTTACAATAAACTCAGCACCCATATCCACTTTTTGCTTCAGATATTTAAAATCAGTATTGAAATTAGGGGATTCAAAGTGTTTCTCAGGGTATCCTGCGACACCAATACAAAAATCGGTTTTTTCAGATGTGATAATATCTTCGTGGAGGTACTTCCCTTTATTCATATCCGTTACCTGTTCCAATAGATCCGTTGCAAAAGCGTGTCCGCCTTCACTTGGAATAAAATCAGCATCTCCTTTACGTGCATCACCTCGTAATACCAATACGTTATCGATACCCAAGAAATTTAAGTCGATCAGAGCATTTTCAGTTTCCTCTTTGGTAAAGCCACCACATATCAGATGGGGTACTGCGTCCACTTTATACTTATTCATGATCGCAGCGCATATCGCCACTGTTCCTGGTCGCTTGCGATAAGATACACGTTCCAACAGCCCACTTGCATGTTCCTTATAGATATAATCTTCCCGATGATAGGTTACATCAATAAAGGGAGGTTTAAATTCCATCAGTTCATCCATTGTTTTAAAAATACTTTGGATGCCCTGTCCCTTTGCAGGAGGTAATAGCTCAAAAGAAAACAATGTTTTTCCTTTAGCATTCTGGATATGGTCGATAATCTTCATTAAAAAACTGTTTTAAGTTTGGGTTGGCTTACATCGAAACGCACAAGTCGAGGATATGTCTATCTGCATGTAACTTATCTTTCCCACATGGAGCAGGGTAGAATTTAGCACCTTGAACAATACAGGTTGCTAAGGCTTCACTGGGTCTAGTCCCTCGGCCTTTCTCTATAAGCGTTGCTAATATCGTCTTAAAAAACCAAACAACAAAAATATTTTTTCGAAAAGCTATAAATTATAGCAACAAAGCTGTCGTTTTCCCAGATTTTACCATGCAAATTATTTCAAAGTTGAAAGAGAATTACGTAGATTCTTTAAATAGAATGTGATTAGCAACAGACCTGAGACACTATATTTCTCCTTCTCTCCGTACTTAAATCCATCCATTAAATATTTATAGGCAACCAATGCATTCTCCTCGTTGTAAAATAGCTCTTTCCATGAAACAGGAACGTCTTCCCATTGTTTCAGTACAATGCCATTTTGCGCATAAGTAATTGGAGATTCAATCCCATCTATCTTATAATCACTATGGACGCCAGAATTTGAGATGTGCTGAAAGTATGCAATAGAATAATCTAAAAAGTTTAATGCCCGGGCCTTTACCTCTTGATCATTTTCAGCACTTGTCGGAATATTACGCCAAAGATTGACTACACTATCAAATTTACTAGGCTGCTCGCGAATGGGTGTTTTGTCCAATTCAAAATTGAGAAACAACCGTTCCGTATTTGGCAAATGGGCTGAATTGAATTGGGAGAAATCACCTTTCAATTGTACGAAATTCTTTTTTACTTGAATTATATCCAAAGAGAGGGTTCCCTTTTTATCATCCACCAATTCAATTTTATCCCCTTCAAATCGATATTTGCCATAGATTAAGATATCACCTATCGCGAGGACAAATTGTCCTTTATCCTGAAGGGAGAGAAAGGAACGATGATGAAGTGGATGATCACAATATGTATCAGGTTCAATATTTAGTGGATCCTTAGCTTTGGCCTCTAGGTAGCCGTCATTGGTATAACCACAGATAACTTGATAATTTCCGATCGGAAATTCTTTTTTCTTCCCAAAGAAAGCGCAAGAGGATAAGAATATCGTTGAAATAATTAGCAGTAATAGTTTCAAGACAGATCGTTTATAATGGTCAATATATTGATTATTCAGTACCAATTTAAACAAAATCCATCAGAGTAAGAGATCCCTGACTGTCCCAAGACAAAAATTTTGTCAGATGAAGCAAAATACGATTTAAAACCTCAACTTAATGAATCGAAAAAGGTCTAAATTCCTTTACGAACTTAGACCTTTTTCGATTCAAATTTATAGGAATCAAGACGGACCCTCCAAAGTAAATTCCGATTTGTAATCAAGGATTAATTTACAAGACGTCCACTTTTATTCTTTATAAAGATCAACTAACCCTTCAGGCAATTCCACTTCAATAATCTCTTCTTCTCCATCTATGCCAACGATTAAGTCGTCGGATAGTGGGAACATCAATTCTTTACCGTCCATATCAACTGTCGCGACGAATTGTTGTGGAAATTCCTGTACATCTGTAATTTTCCCCAGTTCACCATGAGTTTCATCAATCACCAAAAAGCCGATCAAATCCGTATATCTAAAATCATCGGGATCCCGTTCTGGCATTTTATCATTGGGTAGATAAACCTTTTTGTGAACGAGCACCTGTGCCTTGTCGATATGATCGACATCTTCAAATGTCACGTAGGCGGTACTATTTTTCTGCAGTTTTATAGCATCGATAAAATAAGGTACAAGCTTTTTGTTGACCTCCAAAAAAACGACATCTATATCCAAACTCTCATAGTCTTCAAATTCGAAAAACAGTTGCATCTCGCCTTTTAGACCTCGTGTTTTGCTGATATAGCCTATATAAAAACTTTGATCAATAGTCATTTTGTAGTATTGCGTATTGGGATATTAGTATTGAGATGCTTTTCTTTCCAGCTTCCACTGTAAATTCAGCATCTATTTAATTTTCATTTTCTTGTATAGCGGTATGATGGTATAGCTGCTCCTATTTTAAATTAGAGCAATCAGCATCACATTTTAACACATAAACTATTTTATTAAAAAAGCCGGCTCAAGATTGAGTCGGCTTTCTCGAATACTTTATGAAAGAATTAACCTTCAGTTTCTTCTGATGCAGGAGCTTCAGTCTCTTCAGCAGCAGGTTCTTCTGCTACAGGAGCATTTTTAGCAGCTACAGCAGCAGCTTTTTCTTCTTTTTTCTTCGCTTCAGCAGCTAAAGCAGCTTTCTTAGCATCAGCTTTAGATTGAGCTAAACCATCTTTTTTACCAGAGATTCTAGCTTCGTTAGCTTCAGTCCAAGCAGTGAATTTAGCTTCAGCAGCAGTTTCATCAAAAGCACCTTTTTTCACACCACCTTGTAAGTGTTTTTTGTAAAGAACACCTTTGTAAGAAAGGATAGCACGAGCTGTGTCAGTAGGTTGAGCACCTTTATTCATCCAATCCAAAGCTTTTTCAAAATCCAAAACGATAGTTGCAGGATTTGTGTTTGGGTTGTAAGAACCGATACGTTCGATGAATTTACCATCACGTGGAGCGCGAGAATCCGCTACGACTACGTGGTAAAAAGGACGTCCTTTTTTACCATGTCTTTGCAATCTGATTTTAGTTGCCATTTCTTAATTTTATTTTATGTATTCAACATATCCCCCGAGCTTCATACTAGAGGGGATGCAAAGATAGTTATTTTTTTTTATTCATAGACATAATTTAATAAAACTTCGCTGAAAATGACATCCTTAACTCCTTCAAAATCCCCTTTAACAACGTAATTCATTGCCGTAGGTTTGCCACTAGCGTCCAAGGTAATTTTTACAGGCGTTTTCTTTGCCCAATCTGGTGGCATTTCCTGATTGGTCTTCCCCTGAACCGAGGTAGAGAAAAAAGCATTTTCCAAATTTTTGGACTAAATTAGATACAAATTAAGCCTATTTTTTTCAGTTAAAATAATCTTCGGCATTTTTGCCAATTCACATTTTACTTTCTACCTTCATTCCATGAAATCTGTTGCGCCATTAAAAATACTTAAAGCTTCGGCCGGTTCCGGAAAAACCTTTAGTCTGACACTACATTATCTAACATTATTGCTGTCCAATGAAAACAGCTATAAGGAGATATTGGCGGTAACGTTTACCAACAAGGCCACCGCAGAAATGAAAGAGCGCATACTCTCCGTGCTCCAAGGCCTAGCTATTGGCGACCTCAGTCCCAAAATCGAAGATTTCAGAAAATTATTGCTGCAGCAACAACCCGACTGGACAAGCTATTTGATCCAGGAGAAGTCCTATCGTGTCTACCGTCGAATCTTACACGATTACAGTCATTTTACCATCAGTACAATTGATGGTTTTTCTCAAAAAGTTATCCGTGCTTTCACCTATGAGCTCAACCTCGACGCAGCCTACAAGATAGAAATGAATGTCAATAAAGTCAAAAATGAGTTGACAGTCATGCTCAATCAGCTGCTTGATGAGCGCCCCGACCTCCTCGATTGGATCATCACCTATGCGGAGAAAAAAATAGCCAAAAATGAAAACTGGAACTATCGACAACAATTGATGGGCCTGGCTAACCTTATTTTCTCTGAAAATTTCCAGGAGTTTGACAGCTATATTAATTCAGCTAACCCAAGGGAAGTTTTCAATCTCCTGAATCAAGAAATCGAACAAAAAATAAACGCCTTTACAGAAGCACTTTCACTGACCATCGAAACTTTCAATGATACGTTCAAAAGATTCAACATCAGTGAAAATGAGCTCAAGGGAAAATCACGCAATAAGATTATCTCGGCTAGCAAGACCAGTAAAAAGACAGACAAGTTAAGTTCTTCCGAAATTGCCAAGATATTAGACAAATATGTTCAATTAATTGACAATGAGGACGCATTTACAGATAGTGACAAAAATATACGTTACGATCTCCAATCAGCGCTTGCTCCCATCTTACAGTCTTTTCGGACACTACAGGAGAATCTGGCAGCGTACATTGCTTATCAGGCTGTACAAAACAATCTCTATTACCTACGTTTGCTCAAAGAAATGAGCGACTTACTAACCCAGTGGCGTAAGGAAAACGGAGCTCAATTAATCTCCGATTCACAGATCCTGTTAAATAAACTTGGGATTGACGAGAACAGCGATCCTACATTCATCTGGGAAAAGATCGGCAATCGCTTCAATTATTTTTTATTCGACGAATTTCAGGACACCTCTCGTATTCAATGGAAAAACTACAGTCCCCTATTGATCAATGCACTTGCCGATGCCAACGGCACACTGAGTGAGCATCTAATTGTTGGTGATGTCAAACAGAGTATATACCGTTGGCGAAACGGAGATTGGCGAATATTGCTCCAACAGGTCGAACAGCAAATTGGTCATGCGTTCAACTTGGATGAGAGTGCCAAAAACAGCTTTATTGAAAATGGTAGTCTTGACACAAATTTTAGAAGTCTCCCAAATATCATCCAGCTAAACAACTATCTTTTTAGCAGTATCCCCCAGCATCTGCAGCGTGTTCTCAATGAAAAAGTAGACGAAAACTTAGACGAAGAGGGGAAACGTTGGTGGGCAGCCTCAGGCAATGATAATATGCTTGTTAAAGCCTATGAACATAGTCAACAGGAAATCCCTGCACACAAAAAGGGGGATCTCGACAAATTGGGATCCATCGAGATTTCGTATATCCCTGTGTCAGATGGACGCTACAGGAGAAACCAGGTCATCGAAGAATCTCTTCTTCTTTTATGCAAGAAGATAGGTGAATGGTTTCATACCGGCCGATACCATGCCAAACAAATAGGCATCCTTGTACGTAGTAATGCACAAGCGAAATTGGTTATCCAAAAATTGATGGATTTCAAAAAAGAAGAGAATCTTAGTTTTGAGGTTATCTCCGGAGATGCGCTATCATTAGCCAGCAACGACGCTGTACTCTTGTTGATAGAAACATTAAAAGCGCTCGTATATAATTCGGATAAACATAGCATTCATAAAGCAAAAATGGTCTATCTCTATCAGACCATCCAGAAAAATACGGTCAATCAAACCGCTTGGTTAACCTTTGCTTCAAACGACATCCGTGCGCTGAAAGATTTTCTTCCCCACGCATTGATCGATTCCTGGGAAATTTGGCAAAAACAGCCTTTGGTTCATTTAATAGAAAAACTTATCGAAATCTATGGCTTCACAACGGAACAGAACATTCACCTTCCTTACCTATTGGCTTTCAAGGATATGATTTCGGCCTTCTCGACCAATGGTGAGCGTGGAATTATTCAGTTTCTAGAATTCTGGGAAGAAGATGGCAATCGTGCAGTACTCCCCTCTAATGGTGATATAAACGCAATTGAGGTAACAACAATCCATAAATCAAAAGGGCTTGCTTATGATGTTGTCATGCTCCCTTTCTGTTCCTGGGATCTGGACGGGATGATTAATGGAGATTTCTGGATCGACACTTACGATACACCATTTGCCCAGTTGGGGAAAATTCCTATAAAATATACCACGACAGTTGGAAAGTCTGTGTTTTTCAAACAGTATTTTGAGGAAATGTTATTCAATTATATGGACGCGCTAAATACGTTTTACGTAGCTACAACACGTGCCGTTGAACACCTCTATATTACTGCTCCATCATTTAAAGAATCTGTAGACAAAAAGACCGGCGAAATTACGGGATATGATATCAAGGATGAATATATAAGCGATATACTCTATCAAGTCTTGGATTCATCTGTTGCTCCATTTACATTAGAAGATGCCCATATAAAGGTCGATCAGACCATCGAACGAGTTGCCCATCAAAGTCAAGAAGACAATATCATTGCACTCAGCCACTACCCGATTTCCAAAGAATTGGAGATGGCCCTGGAGAAATCCAGCACACGCACGATCAACGATATTATGATGCTGGAAAAAGCGGCGCAATATGGGATATTGGCCCATGAAATTATGTCCCAGATCGCCAAAGAAAAAGATATTTCCAGATTAGTCCGTCAGCTCATTCAGGAAGGTATACTCTCAAAAGAGGAAGAGCCCCACCTGATGCAAGAAATCAATCGGATATGGAACCATCCCATCATCAATCAGTGGCTTACTGGGAAATATAAAATCTGGAATGAAGCCAGTATCATTACCGCTAAAGGAGAAACCATCCGCCCCGATAAAGTCTTCACATCTGAGGAAGAAACAATTGTCCTCGACTTTAAATTTACACAAACCGATTATATCGGACATAAATATCAGGTTGACAACTATAAGCAAAACTTAGAGAACCTAGGCTACAACAATGTTAAAGCCTACCTCTACTATGCTAAATCAAATCAATTAATTGAAGTAAAATAAACGATCACGATGCAAACAGCCTTTTTAAAATTAGTAGCGGCGGATATTCAACAACGTTTTGGAAACGATTTGAGTGAGATTGCCATCGTGTTTAACAATAAACGTCCGATTACATATCTTAAAAAAAATCTTGCCGATGTCTATGGACAGGCAATCTGGTCTCCCCAGTTTTTTACTATACAGGAATTCTTCAAATTATCGACCAATGACGCCGAGGCGAGCCCCTTGGGACAGTTCTTTCATCTGTTTAAAATCCATAACGAACTTTTGGCCACAGAAGGCAAAGAACCAGAAACATTAGAAGAATTTTACCCTATCGCCGAGATTATATTGAGTGACTTTGGACAACTGGATTATGACCTCGTTCCCATAGATCAGATCTATATGGAGCTTTATGATAATACCAAAATCGATATTGCTTTTCAACACCTTACGCAAGAACAACAAGGGTTTATCCGTCAGTTTTGGCAATCCTTTTCCATTGCTGGTCATAGTGGTGTACAAGAGCGATTTCTACAATTATGGAAAAGACTGCCGGTTTTATACACAAGGTTTAAAGAAACACTTAAAGCTGGTGGTCAGACTAATTATCCGACGATTTATCGTGATCTGGTCGAGAGCAAAGCTACACTTCAGGACTTTACATCATCCTTTAAACAGATTCTGTTCGTCGGATTCAATGCCCTAAATAGAGCCGAAGCTAAATTATTCCGTCAATGGCAAGAAGAAGGAAAGGCACTATTTTACTTCGATGCAGATGCCTATTATCTAGAAGACAATATGCAAGAAGCGGGTCTGTTCATTCGTCGGAATATCTTTCAGACCGGACTTGTTAACGCACTCGGCAGCAGCCCCAATATTATAGGTAACAGAACCTCAACGGTAAACTTATATGCAAGCACAGGAAAAATAAGTCAGACAAAATTACTATATGACATTCTTGAAAAACAAAATAACAAGGAGCAAACCTCGGCCATTTTATTAGCTGATGAGAACCTATTGGTTCCTCTATTGCAAAGTCTTCCTGATGTTAATCCCAATATTACTACTGGCTACCCCTTAACCCAATCCCCTATTTATGGTATATTGGATTTATGGATGGAAGTGCATTTAGAAATTTCGCAGTTAAAGAGGAACAAAATCTCTTATCAGACCATTGAGACATTTATAAATCATCCTTTAACACAGGTTTCTTTGGAAGACAAGCTGCAAATTCAGAAAGAAATCGCTGATAAGCAATTATTTGAAATCGCACTGGAAGAACTCCATTTCAAAAGCGCACTACCTCAATTTTTCGTTCCGATTGTACACGCGGCGCAATTGATCCCTTCGCTCATCACAATTGTTGACGATCTGCTACATAGTATTTCCGCACATGAACGCATCCGTCAGATTGACAACAACCTGTTGATAGAAACCAAAAAGACACTCAACCAATTACTCTTGGGATTTGAGACAGTGGCGCCTTTAAGTATCAGCTTCCAGATTGGTCTGATCAAGAAAGCCATATCGCCGATAAATTCTGCGATAGAAGGAAATCCACTGGAGGGCATCCAGATTATGGGACTTCTGGAAAGCCGTTGTTTAAATTTTGATAATGTATATATTTTAGGTGCAAATGAAGGTATCCTACCCAAAACATCCAATTCCCCAACCTTTATCCCCAACAGCCTGAGAAGAGCCTATGGGCTGCCAATATTAGAAAATCAAGATGCACTGTCAGCCTATTTGTTTTATAGACACTTTCAATATAGTGAGGGTATCCATATTTTTTACAATGGACTTGTAGACGAAAGTTCAACAGGAGAGGAAAGTAGATTTATCAAACAGCTTGAGTTCGAGAGCAAGTTTAATTTTGAACGCAAGATTCAACAACAAACGATCCAATTCGCCGACAAAACAAAAGAGATTATCATCGAAAAACAGGGCGAAGTATGGGAAAAGATGTATGAGGACTTTATTGTCGACCAAAAGAGAATATCAGCAACAGCACTCACAACCTACCTGCAATCGCCATTGCAATTTTTCCTCAAACATATTGCGAATATCAAAGAACCACCTTCCATTTCACAGGAATTTGAGATGAACAAGTTGGGGACTGTTATCCACAATGTCATGGAGAAAATATTCCTACCCTTCAAAGATCAGAAAGACTTTGTACCAACGAATATCCTGCAGCAGCACTTCAATCAGATCGAATCTTTTGTTGTCCGGGAAATAGGCTTTCAATATCAGGTTGAATTAAATTCTACGAGCGATTTAAATAGCCTACAGCGGATCATGCTAAAGATCGCCTCTGAATATATCAAAATGTATCTCGAATATGATATCGCCAATTATAAGGCTTTCCGTATTATAGAACTTGAAAACGACATAGATTACACACTTCCATTCCCTATTTCTGTAAATGGTAAAGAAGAACAGGTTACTTTATACGGTATCATCGACCGTGTCGACGAAGTCGTCACACATGATGATCGTATCATCAGCCGGATTGTCGATTACAAGACAGGAGGTGACTCAGTTATATTTAGAGAGATCGATCAAGTGTTTGCACCAAACACCGAAAATAAAGCACTGATACAAACACTTTTCTATGCCTATGTATTTGAGCAAAAAACAGGTCGGAAGCAACTGGAGCCACATCTATATGTCGCCCGAAAAATGCGTGAAGAAGGAACTTTGTTTAATGGCAAAGAAGGTGTATTGACCGCCGACTTTCTCGCCTTTCAAAAAGAGAACTTCGTCGGGTTCCTAAGCAATATACTCAGTGAGATTTTTAATCCTGAAATTCCATTTAGACATAATCCAGATGCGACCATCTACCCCAGCGATCCTTATACGCTGTTCTACAGAGAAGCAAGCAAATGGGCAGAAAATGAAGAATCGGTCTAAGAAAAATCATACCCTGTAGATCAAACTGGTCTAGACGATAAAAATAAAGGGGATATCAATTGATACCCCCTTTATTTTTATCGTTTATTTCTCTTAATGGCATTATTTGCGCGACGCTTGGCTGTATTTATTTTGTAATGAAACCAATGATCCTTAAAGATCTTCCGCATCGTATTATCAAAATGTCTTGTTATAAAAAGATTTCGTGCCCCTTGTAATTTCTCGCTGATCGAATTAGCCAATGCTCTTACCGAAATCGAATATCCTTCAGTCTCATATTGTATATAGTGCCACCATCCTGCGGGCATGTATAGTGTTTCTCCGGGATGGATCAAAGCTTCATATCCTTCCAGATATTCTATTCCCGGAAATTCCTCCACATTGCTATACTTCGGATTAGCGATACTATGAAAGTTGTACGGTAACTTATACATCAGATCCGATTGATCATTCGGGAAAAGCCAGATCCGTTTTAGTCCCTGAAATTGTGAAATGAATACATGGGACATATCAATATCAAAGTGATTGCGGGTGCTAGACCCCTCTCCTCCGAAAAACATAAATGGTAGCCACTGCAACACTTTTCCTCCGGTCACATCATTATAAATAACATCCTGCTTTAATTCAGGACGTATTTTGAGCAGATTGAACAGAAATAATCGCAACTCGGTAGGTTCCTTGGTAATCAGATCCAAATATTCCGCAAATGTCATTTGCCCCACAGGAGCACTGGCAGCACGGTCCATTGAATCTTCTTCTTTTCCATAGACATCAATCTTAATATCCCCGGCTATTTCCTTAAAGTAATCATAACTCCATTTCTTCAATGCTGGACTATCAGCACTAATAAAATCTGTAATGACCACCGGAAACCCTGGTTTCAGATAGTTTTTTAAAAAGTCTTCTGATCGAATGCCCGAAATTTTATCAACTTGCTTTAACTTCACGACTGACTAATTTTGCTTAATTACAAACATAAAAAAAATATCTCTACCAAATTTTAAAAATAACGTGTAGACGTTATTTTAATTGGAACAAATAACCCCAATACAATTTAATAGAAATATAATTAAAATCTCAGTGACATCTGTCACTTTTATTACATTTCATCTTACCACAATCCAGTTCCATCATATAGAACCTTATTTTAACAAACCAAATGAGTCACCTGTTATAACAACTCAATTATCTACAAACTGTATGCCTTGATCAAGTTCCTAGCAGGTTTCTTTATCAACCGCATGAAAACTAAGCGACTGTTTTTATTGTGATTGTGCTAGACGGGCAAACTCAATGCAATCATAATACATTGAATCCCACAGAATAACCAAATCCAACAAAAAAAGGGTTTAAAAAACCCCTTTATATCATCAACCTAAGATAGGTTATTATTTATTCACTTTTTTAATGTATTCTTCTACAGCCATCGTCATACTAGGTGCTTTTGGTGTAGGAGCAGGAATATCCAATATCAATCCATGTTCTAAGAGAGCCTGTTGTGTTGAAGCTCCAAACGCAGCGATACGGGTATTGTTTTGCTTAAAGTCCGGGAAGTTGTCATATAGCGACTGAACACTAGAAGGACTAAAGAATACAATTACATCATAAAATACATCCTTAAGATCACTCAGATCACTTACCACAGTTCTAAAAAGAACTGCCGGGGTAAACTTATAGCCATTTTGTTGTAACCAATTGCTTGTTTCTTCATTAGCAACATCCGAACAAGGAAACAGGAAGTTTTCAGCCTTATGTTTTTTCAAAACTTCTTCCAGATCTTTAGCCGTTTGTTTACCAAAGAAAATTTTTCGTTTTCTATATTGAATATATTTTTGAAGATAAAGGGCGATCGTCTCTGAAATGCAGAAATATTTCATTTCTGCCGACACTTCAAACCGCATCTCTTCACAGATCCTAAAATAATGATCTACAGCATTTCTACTTGTAAATATTACCGCAGTGTGATCTGCTAAATTAACTTTATCCCTACGCACATCTTTGGCAGGAACTCCTTCTACGTGTATAAAACCTCGAAAGTCTAATTTTAACCCGTATTTCTTTGCTAAATCATAATAAGGGGACTTATCGTTTTCAGGTTTTGGTAAAGTCACCAGTACACTTTTTACCTTCTTTGCTCTTTCTACGTCTGAAGTTTGCATATTAACCAGTTTTAGCTCAATAATCTTAACAGTATTAATATTGGTGCTATTTCTAGGCAACAAAGGTACAAAATTAAATAGGAAATTGAAAATTTATACATCGACATAATATGTGCCGCTGTCTTAAGAAATCTATATAAGAATAATAGGATTGCTCCAACAATAGCCAAATGTAAAACGACGCCAACAGCGCTTAATGGGACAAGACTCAGTATTAATAACACTGGAAGCATCAAAAAGAGTGTGTTAAAATAAATCAGATATAACACCGTCACATATTCTTTTACCAGCTTCCTAATTTCAAAAACAAAAGATAAAAATCGGATAAAGCCAATTTTTAAGGCAAATAGTCCACCGACCATACCTACTGTTTTAATATAATTGGGAAAGGTAATAAAATCAAAGCGGTTCAATTCATAAGCATAAAATAAACTAACAAATAGCGCCATTGCTCCCGAAAACAATACAAACAGAAAAATGAACGGCCAAGAGGTTAGGATCGTATCTTCCTTACTAACCGACAACAACACCCGGTCATCAAAATAACCCTGAAAGACCAATTTTATATCTGAAGGAAAAAATATACGAATTAACCCAACCCCAAATATCAGAAAGAGCACAGTAAATAATATCCAGTTCTCCCGGTGCGGCTTAGGGCTTCCATATTGTCGTGCCAAAACATTATTATGCTGCTCACCTTTAAAATACTGTTTCACATCATAGTTATACATATTGTGAACCACCAATCCCTCCGTTTCTACAGTGACAATCCGATATTGTTTCTGCAGTGCTGGATTTAAGGATGCCAGAACCTCCTGGTTAGGCGACAGAATAGAATCTCTTAAAATATGTGTACTATCGGGTAGGGATAGGCTATCTTGGACAACATGTCGCAATGTCCGTCGCTGTGCGTTCAACTGTACAACCGAAAACACAAAGAGGATTACAAAGACAATAAAATATTTAAAGATGTTAACTTTCATTGAAATAAACTGTTCCTTAACGGCGATGAAGAAATCATAGACCTTTTAAATTCGAAACTTTTTTATGGTCGTAAAGTTAGGATAAAAAGTTATATTGCATTCAAAAAATCTTTACAGAACATGCCAAAAGAAATTATACGATGCCAATGGTGCGGATCTGATGAACAGTATGTCAACTATCACGATAAAGAATGGGGACGACAAGTCAAGGACGATAAAACCTTATTTGAATTTTTAGTGCTAGAGTCGGCTCAGGCTGGTTTAAGCTGGATTACGATCCTCCGCCGAAGAACAGCCTATCAGGAAGCCTTTGCCAATTTTGATGTCAGCAAAGTCGCGATTTATACTGCAGATCACGTCGAAGCACTCCTGAAAGATTCCGGTATTATCAAACATCGAAATAAGATCGAATCGACCATTACAAATGCACAACTGTTCAAAAATGTGCAACTGGAATATGGCAGTTTTTACAACTACCTGTATACGTTTTTACCGGAACAGCAACCGTTGATCAACCATTGGCCGAGTTTGCAGCATGTTCCAGCAACGACCGAGATTTCCGATAAAATAGCAAAAGACATGAAGAAAAGAGGTTTCAAGTTTTTTGGTTCCACGATTTGCTATGCTTACATGCAAGCTGTGGGTATGGTCAATGATCATATTGAAACTTGTACTTTTAAATATTAAGCTACATTGCTATAGGATCAAGGAACAAAGATAAAAACGGACGACCTCGCTGAAGGATCTTTCTATCCTTAGTCCTTGATCTATTTCCAACAGCCAAGATCTTAACAGACCAAAATTTCAATCTTCAAAACTCTCAAGCACCAAGACTATAATCTAAACAGGAACATTCTTATAAATATCAGGTAAGTTGCGGCATAGACCATTAAAATCCATCCCATACCCCACAACAAACTCTTTGCTAATCTCAAAACCAACATAGGTCAGCTCTTCAAAATGATATTGCAGTGCTTCTGGCTTAACCAGAAGTGCACAGGCGATGACGCTGGCTGGATTTAATCGCTTCACGGCATCCAACGTATGTTTCAGCGAATGTCCGGAGTCTACGATATCTTCCACGATAATCACATCACGCCCTTCCAGATCGATACCCAATCCTAAAAGCTCGTTCAATTCAGATTGACCAGTACCGATATAAGAGGCCAATTTAATAAAAGACATCTCACAGGGAACTTCAATTTGTTTAAGCAAATCCGCCATAAACATAAAACAACCGTTCAAAACGCCTATAAAAACAGGCTGCTTATGTTCATATCGTAGACTAATGTCTATCCCCATCAAACGTACCCTTTTCTGAATCTGTTCTTCTTCAAAAAGGGGTTCAAAAAGCAATCCGTCAATTTCTATTTTTTTCATTCCACTATATTATTTTTATCGGTATCATTTCCTTTTTCCAGACAGATTTTCCAAGGTATTGAGCACGCTAAATTTTTGAATCCACCCCTGATGTCAACAAATCAAAAGCTTTTTCAATATGAAAACTACTAATTTATAAACCTACTTTATCAGGCTACTTCTGTACTTTTTTAGGATTCTTGTTCACCTCGTCCTCCGTTTTTTCCTTTTCTTCCTTGTTACGGCCCAGGATTTTATCGAAAATAGATCGCTTATGTTTTTCCGGTTCAGCTGTTTCCTCGTCCTGTTTTTCAGGATGAGACATCTTTTTTATGGTTTTAGGAAGGGAAACGTCTTCCAGATTATCAGTTGCTCCACCGCTCCCCAGATCATCAAATAACAATGGATCATCACCCATATCCAATGTGTCTATCGAATCTACAACTGCAGGTCTAGCAGCACGCAGATGTGGCTGCAATAGTACCTCATAGAAACCATAAGCTGATGTGGTCGAATCAACACCTATCTGCCCTGTTTTAGTCATGATATGGCCATAGATATTAAAATAGCGCAACATATTTCCCTTAAGATGTCCAGTCCAGTCAAAAAAGTTAAGTCCTTTCTTCGGACGCGGTACGATACTGGACAAAAATATACTTTCTCCAAGTCCGAGTTGTGCAGGAGTTTTTCCAAAATAATAGCGGGCCGCTTCGGTGATCCCATAGACATTATTACCCCACTCGATAACATTGAGATAAACCTCATACATCCGCTTTTTATTTACCTGCTGCGAACGCTCCATTAGCCAAACCAATAGGATCTCCTCAAGTTTCCGAACGACAGTCTTATTACGGTTTAGAAATACATTCTTCACCAATTGCATCGATATGGTACTTGCACCCCGCTTAAAGCCTTTTTCTTTGATATTCGTGACAATAGAGAGTTTGAAAGCCTTTTCTTCAAAGCCATTATGCTTAAAGAAAAAAGGATCTTCGGTGTTGATCAGACTAATCTGCATGTAACGGGAGATTTGATCCAATGGTGTAAAATTCGGATTTTGCGGACCAACCACAATCTCACGCATCGGTTTACCATCCTCATAAGCTGTATAGGTAAAAGGTGTATTTAGCATCCCAATGTTAGCCTCGCCCCATTTCACGACATGCAGATCTTTATCATCCATTTTGGACGAAAAGAGAAGCTTATCCGGTCTTTTTAATTCTAAAGCGAAATTTAGATCGTATTGAATATGCCCCTCAACCTGAATTCCGTCCAGCCCTGGAAACAAGCCAACTGGCATCGCATCAAAAAAGTCTTGTGCCTTGATTTTATCCGTGTGAATAGCCAAAAAAACCTCTTTTTCAGGTTTATGTACATATTTTATGTATGGAGAAAAAACAAAATCTTTTACCTGTACTGTACTCTCCTTACTGACTTCAATGGAAGAAGCTCCGATATTGAGTGCACCCTGCATGGTCGCTTCGGGGAAAATAACGTCTTTACTGGAGATACGCCAATGATTTACCTTCAGGTTTTTAAAACCCCATTGCCCGTGTAATTCCAACAACTCCTTATTACGTCGGTTGGCCTTGTCCAATCGAAAGGATATCTCATCAAAACTAACAGCCAGACCGAATTTGCGCTGCAATAGTGGGAGATTCACCTCCTTCTTATCCGAAAAAAGACGCAGATCACATTCCTGATTATCCGAATCTATTGTCCCTGTTAGGTTCCAGGCAGCCTCATGATCATTTAGCAAAAACTTAGATTCCATATCGCCACCGTCAATGACAGCAGAAGGTATGACAATACGCTGTGAAGTACTGTCGTCCTTATAAGAAAGCTCAAGATCTTTAAGATCTAGATCATTTGGGATTTTAAAAAATACATTCTTTAGTAGACGATCCGCCAACGCAGCCAAATTCTGCTTCGGATTATCATTCTCGACTGTATCCTTCTTTTGTTTCTTAAACAGGAAATCGTAGTTGCTAATGGAATCCTTCTTGACCAAAGACACTGTTGCGTTGTCCATAACAACCTCCCCAAGCTTTACATCACCGAATAAAAGGGGCCATAATTTAACAGATACTGTCAGATCATTAATCTGTGCCAGCGGCTCCCTATTTTTAGGTAACAACTGTATATTTTTAAACTGCACTGCATTAATTCCCTGAAAAGCATAATATTGAATTTTCAAATCCATATCATACTTTTCCAACAGCTTAGCTTTTGCTTTATTGATCGCCCCCATGAGCATCCCGTCTCTCTTTTGGTAAGCATAAGTACCTGCTGCGATTACCAAAATCAAGAAAACAGCCAAAGTAATATAAAGCCATCGCCACTTGCGGGACTTCAGTGATGTTATAAATCGATTGGACATAATTACAATTTCATGCAAATCCATGCATATCAATAGTCAAACTTAGATAAATTTGCCTTTATATACAATTATAATTACCCGGAAACCATCCGAAGCACAGCTTATCTAAAACTCCGATTAGAATGAAGACAAGATTATCAGGCGATTTTCTGAACAATAGAAAAACAGTCTCCTTCAAAAGTTATCCCAGCGCATTCACTATACCACGCTATAGAGTCTTCAAGGATTTGTTCAGTGTTTTTGGACAATCCTTACGTCATAAACAGGGAACAATTACAACGATCTAAATTCCATTAAAAACAAACAAATGACATGAAATTGATCGGCAATGAGTAGTTTTGTATTCCATGATTTCAAATGAATAATAGATGGTTACCAAAGAACAAATATTAAATGCATTATCCTATGTTGAAGAGCCCGATTTAAAAAAGGATCTTGTAACATTGAATATGATTCAAAATATTCAGATCGAAGACCAAAAAATTGCCTTCGATGTCATATTGACTACCCCCGCCTGTCCACTAAAAGACCATATAGAGCATGCTTGCCGCAACGCCATAGCACATTTTATTGATAAAAATCTTGATGTTCAGATCAACATGACTTCCAATGTAGTCGGTAAACAGGGCGCTCAGGTTTCAGGGATTAAAAACATCATTCTGGTTTCATCAGGTAAGGGCGGTGTTGGAAAATCAACAGTCGCTGCGAACTTGGCCCTTGCACTTCATGCCAAGGGAGCAAAAACAGGTCTATTGGACGCCGATATCTATGGCCCATCACTACCGATTATGTTCGGTTTGGAAGGAGCCAAACCCGGATCTGTTGAGATGCCAGACGGTCAGGTTAAAATTGAACCACTTGAAAAATTTGGTCTAAAATTACTTTCCATAGGTTTTTTTACGGATCCTAATCAACCTATCCCATGGCGTGGTCCTATGACCACCTCGGCCATCAAACAACTTTTTAATGATGCCAATTGGGGTGAACTGGATTATCTTGTTGTCGATATGCCACCGGGAACCGGTGACATCCATATCACGGTATCACAGACTTTTCCAATCGCCGGAGCGGTTATTGTCACCACACCGCAGCAGGTAGCGCTAGCCGATGCTGTCAAAGGAATCGGCATGTTTTTAATGGACAGTATCAATATTCCACTCTTGGGAGTTGTTGAAAACATGGCTTATTTTACACCGGCAGAACTGCCTGATAACAAATATTATATCTTTGGCAAAGATGGTGGAAAACGTTTAGCCGAAGAATATAAAGTACCATTCCTTGGTGAAATACCATTGCTTAAAGGGATTTCTGATGCTGGAGACAATGGTTTCCCTGTCGCAATAGATCAAGAAGATCCTGTAACAAAATCATTTCTGACGATTGCGGAGAAGGTTGCGCAACAACTCTCCATCATCCATAGTCGGGTTTAAATATAACAGCTATTGAGACACCGGATCGACTAAACAGTCGAGCTGCATTTAAATGGATTGATCAACATACCATTTCCATAAAAACAGGGGTATCCAAAAATGTTCGGATACCCCTGTTTTTCTTTAAATTCATTCATATCCCCTGCCACCGATTTTCAAATATCCAATACTTAGGGGTTTCTCTTTTATTTTTTTGACAGCATATTTTTTCACGAGATCACTCTTATCTACACATCCAGTTCTAACAGAACCGGACAATGGTCCGAATGAACCGCATTTGCTAAAATCTGTGAAGATCTGATCTGCGTCTCTAACGGTTTTGACACCATATTATAATCGATACGCCAACCCAGATTTCGGGTACGTGCACCGGCACGATAGCTCCACCAAGTATAGTTATGCGGTTCTGGATTCAAATGACGGAAAGAGTCAATGTATCCCGAGTTGATAAAGTTTTCCATCCATTCGCGTTCTTCCGGCAGAAATCCCGAAGAGTTTGCATTCGATTTAGGATTATGGATATCAATAGCGCGATGACAGATATTATAGTCGCCACATACAACCAAATTAGGTTTTTCAATCAACAACTTATTGCTATATAACTGGAAATCATCCAAAAAACGATATTTAAAATCCTGCCGAACATCTCCTGTTGTTCCGGAAGGGAAATAAGTACTCATCACCGACACCTTATCAAAATCAGCACGAATGATACGCCCTTCAAAATCATAGTCTTCATGACCACAACCATATTCGACATGTGTGGGAGTAATTTTGCTGAAGATGGCCACTCCACTATACCCCTTTTTCTGTGCCGGATACCAGTAATGCTCATAACCCATTTCTTCCAGCAAGGCAACCTCCGGAATTTGATCAGGAGTGGCTTTAATCTCTTGAAGACATATGACATCTGCATTCACATTTTTCAACCAGCCTAACCAATCTTTCTTTAAAGCGGCCCGCAAACCATTCACATTATAGGTTACTATTTTCATTTGTTTAGATATGAGTATTGAGATATTAGATTTGAAACTTTACACCTTTTAATAATCTTTAGATGAGAATAAATCACCTATCTTGGTAAAGAAACCTGTTTGAGGCTTCAGCCCTTTCAGCTCGCGTTCCAGATTAAGTGCTTCACGTCTGGTCAACACGTGCATGCTCATTTTTTGATCTACTTCCGGTCGATCATGTTTGTCGGTCTTCACCCCCGCAATCTGGTCGATAATTTCTATTCCCTGAACCAATTCACCAAATACCGTATAGTTCCAGTCTAGATGTGGAGCTCCACCTACTGTTGTATAGGCCTGACGTTGCGCTTCAGAAAATTTCTTGCCGTTCATCCGTGTCTGTTCTAAGCGGCTGAGATCTTCGGGGGTGAATACTTTGCCCTGAACAAGGTAGAATTGAGAGCCAGAAGATGCTTTCGCAGGATTATTGTCCCGGGCGGCACCTATTGTCCCCTTCTTGTGGAATAGTCCATCCTGGATTTCCGAAGGAATGGTATAACCGGGACCTCCATTGCCTAGCTGAGCTCCACCAACCGCGTTTCTTGAATCTGGGTCACCACCCTGTATCATAAAATTCTGAATAACCCGATGGAACAGGGTAGCATCATAATATTTGCTTTTTGCTAATTTCACAAAGTTATCCCGATGTTTTGCTGTTGCATTATACAAGCGTAATACACAGGTTCCCTTGTCGGTAACAATCTGAACATATTTATACTCCGGTTTAGCTGCAAATGCCATTATCTGCAAAAAACAAAATACTGTTACTAAACAAACTTTTAAAAATCTCATACTTTAGATGACGTTTAACTCTTCAAAATAATCAATAATCAAGGACTTCATAATAAGTTCCTGCTCCAATAAGGTGTAGTTAGGAATGGGTTTTATTAGTTCCCAGTGCGGCCATCCTTCTTCATCCAGCCCCTTTAGGGTATAGAATCCCATTGCACTGAACAAACGACATGTTGCGATATGCATCAACTCCTCTTTTTGTCGCTTTGAGAAAGTCTGTGGACCTTTCCCCAATTCCTGCACACCAATAAGGAATAAACACACCTTGATGTCAGGTTTTTCCATATCAAATAAAGAAGCTATTTCACCCTGCAAGGTGCTCCACTTCTTGTTTACTTCTGCTGCTTTCATTTTTTTTCTTTAAACAAAAAAGACAAGTTCACCTGTGTTGGCTTATCTTATTATCCTTTTTTTAAACATTATTCACCGAGATCTCCAAAGTCTTCCTCTCCTTTGGAATTTTTGACCATCGAAAATTAGGAATTAATTCACGATATTCAGATAATATCAATGTCATTTACGAGGATAGGGATACCTTTGCGATCACCTCCGTACAACGCTTGTCAATCATCTGAAAAACGGGGTCAAACAAATTGTCATCAAAATACGGATCAGGAACGATATCATCATCTAAAAACAATTGTACCTTCTCCAAATCATCTTTGTTTTCCGCCTGTGCACAGACATCCTCAAAATTCTGACGGTCCATGACAAAAATAAGATCATATTCATTAAAAAATGCAGGATGGAAGTGTCTCGCCCGTTGTCCGGAGATATCGACCCCATATTTCTTTGCAATCGCAATTGCCCTTCGGTCGGGCGCCTCACCAATATGCCAGTCACCTGTGCCAGCAGATTCTACAACCCAGTTTAATTGTTTATCTTTTACTTTTTGCTTCAATATCCCATGTGCCAATGGCGAACGACAGATATTTCCCAAACAGACCATTAAAATTTTCATCGAAATACTTTTTTTAAAAGCTATGTAACCATAAAGAGCAATAGATAAGGAATATCTCCATTGCTATCAACGTTCGGACAGATCGCATTTTAATTGCCCGCCGAAAAGCCCTTTAAACTTCCATGAGCATACATATGTAACTATAAATCATAAACATGTTCCATCTCATTTTTCCAAGCAGGACCAGTTTCTCTCAACATTATTGCACAAAATAACTAAACTTAAACTATTAAAGAAACAACCCTGATGAAATCGTACTTTCCGGTTACAATCGGAGCATCCGGACGATTCCCAAGATCCTGGTATTTTCAATTAAATTTTCATGCATTCAAGCATTCACACAAAGGTTTATGACAGTGCGCACAATAGGCGATGATATCATGTACCAAAATCTCCGTGACCATATCCTTGTGGGCAGTATTTTCCCGTGACAAATGCATCAAATATTTAAAGATCTTGCTGGGCCCTAAGACAAACGATACCCTCTAATAAAAAAGGTGGCCTAACCTTACGGTTAGAACCACCTAAACTATATTAATCAACCAATTCTTAATTCAATTTTTAATATTCTACTGGGAAGCTGAGTTGAACTGCACCACCTTGCGGAGACACACCTTTTAAGCGTACAATATTACGCTGAGTGGCACCCAATGCAGATTCTACATCATCAACACTATTGACAGCTTTTCCATTAATTTCTGTAATTACTAAACCTCTTTCGACACCGAAGTAATCAAATATACCACCGCGGTTTACTTGTGTCACCACAACACCAGAGTTTACACCCAATTCTTTTTTCTTCGCTGCAGAGGCAGGAATAAAGCTTGCTCCTAATTTGTTGTAGATTTCAGTTGCGCTTTTCGAAGCTTTTCCACTCGCACCAGAAGCTGATTTAAGCGATTCTTCACCTTTCAATGTCAAGGAAACTTGTTTTTCCTTACCCTCACGCTTGTAGGTAATATTCACTTTATCACCCGGACGTAAGCGACCGATAGTTTCACTTAGTACAGGGGAACCCGTAATCACCTTACCATTGACCTTCGTTAAGATGTCCCCTTTTTTAATACCTGCAGCTTCAGCGGCTCCACCAGTGACCGCATCCTCCACATATAAACCATTAATCTCTGTAATACCTTTTTCTTTGGCCAATTCTGAGGTTATAGGCACATAACTAACACCAATATAACCACGTTTTACATTACCAAATTCAACAAAATCATCCGCAATTTTTTTCACCAAATTAACCGGAATCGCAAATCCGTAACCGGCATACACTCCAGTTGGTGACGCAATCGCTGAGTTGATACCTATTAATTCGCCCGAAGCATTTGTTAACGCTCCTCCACTGTTCCCTTTGTTGATAACGGCATCTGTCTGTATAAAAGATTCGATAGCCGAGCTCGCAAGTGGTTGCTCCGCACCACCTCCAAAAGGATTACCGCGTTGCTGTTGCCCCTCTCTTAAGATACCAATATCGCGACCTGTTGCACTGACAATACCCGCCGTCACTGTAGACTGTAAACCAAGGGGGTAACCAAACGCCAATACCCATTCACCAACATTGACATTATCCGAATTACCCATTTTTACAACCGGAAGACCTTTGCCTGCAACTTTCAATAATGCAATATCCGTATTGGGATCACGTCCGATCAATTTTGCTTCAAATGTACGTTTGTCTGTCAGTACCACCTCGATCTTATCCGCATCCTCCACCACGTGGTTATTGGTAACGATGTAACCGTCATCCGAAATAATAACACCTGATCCCGATGCCTGAACTGGCTGTGCCTGCATCTGACGGCGTCCACCACCCTGCGGCATACCGAAAAATTCTTCAAACATATCAAAAGGAGATCCCTGCGATTGTTGGGAACCCTTTCTACTATATGTTGTCTTAATATGTACCACACCTGGAGCTACCGCAGCAGAAGCTTGTGTAAAATCAGGATTACCTGTGGAAGACATCACACCTGTAGGATTATTGGCAAAATAAACTTTCTGTTTCTCTTCGAAAGACATGCCATCTAATTTCTTATTCTCAATAAGCTTGTAACCACCTAATGCTACTGCTCCACCGAAAACAGCTGTTAATAGCGTTAAACCGACCTTATTCATAAACTTATCTATATTTTAAATTGTCTTAATATAAGCTGATAATTTTTGCTCTTAAAATTACCGATTTTATTCGGATATGTTCAAATGTAATACCATTTCAAGGCCTTCGGAAAATCCGACACGTTAAAAAATGTTAATTGCTAGACAAATGCAATAATTTTAACAAATCTTAACTTTCTGCCGGATTTTTGTAACAAAAAAACGTATTTTTGTTACTACAAATCAACATAATGGCATCGAAAGTAAGATTTTCAAAATATCAAGGAGCGGGAAATGATTTCATTTTAGTGGACAATCGCAACAATTCATTTAACCGTGCAGATGAAGCACTGGTCAAAAGCCTTTGTGACCGCAGATTTGGTATTGGTGCAGATGGGCTTATGCTGCTCCAAAACAAAGAAAATTACGACTTTGAGATGATCTATTACAATGCAGATGGACGCGAGGGCAGCATGTGTGGCAATGGCGGACGTTGTATCGTGGCATTTGCACATGACTTAGGGATTATCACTGACAAAACTGCCTTTTTGGCAGTAGACGGTATACATCATGCTTCCTTATCACCCGAGCTCGTCAATCTACAAATGATTGATGTCAGCGAATTTGGTCGCGACGACGATGCTTACATCTTGCAGACCGGCTCCCCCCATTATGTTTCCTTCGTTACAAACCTGAAAGAGAAAAATGTTTTTCAGGACGGCTTTTCGATCCGCAACAACGCGACCTATGCCAAAGAAGGTATCAACGTCAATTTTATAGAAAAAGAAGAAGATGGTTATTTCCTCCGCACATTTGAGCGTGGTGTAGAAGACGAAACTTATGCCTGTGGCACAGGTGCTACTGCAGCAGCGATGGCTGTGGCGCTACAAGCAGATCTTCAAGGCGATATCAATATTCCAATTCGCGTATTGGGCGGCCAACTCTATGTCTCCTTTCATAAAGACGGACACAATTTTACAGATGTCTTCCTCAAAGGCCCAGCACAATTTGTTTTTGAAGGCATTTTTTAATCATTAGATAGAGATATTGCCCATTGATACGTTCAAGTGTATAAATAGGCTCTCTATATTTACCTGAACTTTTATACACAACTTCAGCTAGCTATATTTTTTTAATTTTCGTCCGGCAAATTGTGATTAATGGTATATTTTATTGTATATTAGATA
This sequence comes from Sphingobacterium sp. GW821-FHT03E03, assembly GCF_059420745.1. Taxonomy (NCBI): domain Bacteria; kingdom Pseudomonadati; phylum Bacteroidota; class Sphingobacteriia; order Sphingobacteriales; family Sphingobacteriaceae; genus Sphingobacterium; species Sphingobacterium sp. GW821-FHT03E03. The sequence goes on along the minus strand of NZ_JBWKUH010000016.1, from coordinate 25,720 downwards.
CCTTTATTTACAAGGTCCGCTATTTTTAATGCAACAGTCAAAGTCATTTCCAGTATATAAAATCGTTTATTCTATCTGTGAGCATCCCTATCTTGGCTATCTCATTGAGCCACACATGGTCAAACTCAATCCCAATGGGACTTACTCATTACGATATCAACGTATATTTAGCAATACTGTAGATGCCTATGCTGCAGAATTGGATGAGGTAGACTACAAGCTCATTCGACTGCTCGACGATATCGAACAGACCAACCTCATCAAAAAGTACTATAAAAAAGCAATTAGACCTGTAGACTTTTTCTCTAAAGTTTTTGACAAAAAACTCTATGACCTGTTACGCCCAAAGATTGATGAAAAGATGATTCAATTCTTTGAGTCTATCGGAGATAAACCTCTTTTCATGATGAGTAAAGATGGTTATCCAGCAGATCAGGAAATTAAACGCGCAACATCAGCGGCCTCTATCTTATTTCACTTTCGCCGAACCGAAGAAGAAACACGTTACTTCCCAACTATAAAGTACGAAAACCAGCGCTTGGAGTTTATGTTTAAAAATGCCATTGTATTAACCAATGCACAGGCATGGCTAATTTTAAACAATACACTATACTATTTTGATCAGGCCCTGGAAGGAAAAAAATTGAGTCCCTTTCTCAATAAACGATACATTTCTGTTGGAAGAAGTACCGAAAAAAAATATTTTGAAACTTTTGTCTGTGGATTGATCGAACGCTACCATGTTTATGCCGAGGGTTTTGAAATACAGACACATCAACACCAAGCAATCCCTTTACTTCATTTGATCTACGTTGAAGATGGAGCTTCGCAATTACAGCTGCAATTCAAATATGGTCCCCACACATTCACCGCAGGGGCGGAAAATAAAGTGACCGTCCGAATGGAGTATAATGAGGAGAAGGACCAGTATATCTTCCATCGGGTCAAACGATCTTTACAATGGGAGGAACAACAGCAGGAGAATCTTAAAGCCCTGGGCCTTGAGGATCTGGATCGCCAACTTGGATTACTAGCGCCATCTATTCAATCCGGAAAACGCATTTCAATATTTGATTGGATAAATAATCATCAGGAACAAATAAAGACCCTGGGATTTCAAATTATACAAAACAGTGAACAAAAACGCTTTTTCATCGGACATACCTCATTGGACATCGCTATTGATGAGGATAATGACTGGTTCGATATCAGCGCTATCGCTAAATTCGGCCCCTACGAAATTCCTTTTATTCAGTTAAGAAATCATATTCTAAACAATATCAAAGAATTTACCCTGCCAAATGGTGAAATCGCCATGATCCCCGAAGAATGGTTTGCACAATACAATCACCTCTTTCAGTTTTCTGCCGACAGACATGAGCTTAAATTAAACAAAGTTCATATCGGCCTTCTCTTTGAGATCAGCGAACACACCAAATTGGTTTTCAATCGTAAATTGCAAAATCTTGCTACATTCGAAGAAATTGAAGATATTCCGGAGCCAAAGCACTTCAAAGGTAATCTCCGGCCTTATCAGAAAGCAGGATATAACTGGTTCAACTTTCTGAAACAATATAAATTTGGGGGCTGTCTCGCAGATGACATGGGATTGGGTAAAACCATACAAACCTTAGCCTTATTGCAACAACAAAAAGAACAGATTGTCGATCAGCAGGAAATACATACATCACTCCTGGTATTACCGACGTCACTTGTTTACAACTGGCAGAAAGAAGCACATCAATTTGCTCCCCAGCTCAAAATCCATCTGCACACGGGAAACAATCGCATCAAAGATGCCTCACTGTTCTCCAAATACGATCTAATTATCACCACCTACGGCATTGCACGTATTGATGAAGATATATTGAATAGCTTCTATTTTAATTATATCATCTTGGATGAAAGCCAGAATATTAAAAATCCGACATCAAAATCCTTTAAGGCCATAAAAAGTCTGAAGAGCAAAAATAAACTGGCTTTAAGCGGAACACCCGTAGAAAACTCTGTTTCTGATCTTTGGGCACAAATGCACTTTACCAATCCCGGTTTATTGGGAAGTTACACCTACTTTCAAAAAGAGTTTGTACAGCCCATTGAAAAGAAAAAGGATGAAGAAAAAGCGCAACGCCTTCAGGCGATTGTCAAACCTTTCATTCTAAGACGTACAAAAGATCAGGTCGCAAAGGAACTGCCGCCCAAAACAGAACAAGTGCTCTATTGTGAAATGACCGATAAACAATCGGAACTTTATGAGAAGGTCAAATCTGAGTATCGCAATGCCATTCTTGATGGACAATTAGACAACAAACCAAAATCAACGCAGATTGCACTATTACAGGGACTGACCAAACTTCGCCAGCTCGCCAATCACCCTAGAATGGTCGACGAGGACTTTTTGGGTGATTCGGGAAAATTTGACGCCGTCATTGAGACCCTTGAAATGGTGATGCAACGAGGAAATAAGGTTCTTATTTTCTCCCAGTTTGTCAAACAGCTCAATATCTTCAGGCAATATTTTGATAAGAAAGGGACAAACTATGCCTACCTGGATGGAGGCACCAAAAACCGCGATGAAGCGGTGAGTCAATTCCGCAAAAACAATAACACCAAATTGTTCTTAATATCGATCAAAGCTGGTGGTGTAGGGCTCAACCTGATTGAAGCGGATTATGTCTTTATACTAGATCCATGGTGGAATCCTGCGGTAGAACAACAAGCCGTTGACCGTTCACATCGTATTGGACAGACACGGAATGTATTTATCTATAAATTTATCAGTAAGGACACCGTAGAGGAGAAAATATTGGCGCTACAGAACCGCAAGAAATCCATTGCACAAAGCCTCATTACAACAGAAGAAAGTTTTATAAAATCACTTTCTCAGGAAGATTTGCACGAGCTTTTGGCATAATCTAAAGCAATCAATTCTTGTATTCATTAATTTTCGACATATAAACCGAAGGACGAATACCCGTTACACGCTTAAAGATGTTACTGAAAGATGATAATTCGTTGTAGCCAATCCGCATAGCGATTTCTAGGATAGAATAGGTATTTTCAGCCATCAGCTCCAAAGCTTTTGCAATGCGTATAGCTCTTAAAAACCGGATATAGCTGATGCCCATGTCTTCCTTAAAAAGTCGTGAAAGGGATCTACTGCTCATTCCAAACTGCGCCGCCACTTGTTCGATAGTAAAGGCTTGATCAATATGCATGTTTAAATATCGAGCGATACGCCGAAGCTTTTCGCTTTTAGGATAAGGATGTTGCATAGGAAATGCATCTATCGGCCGACTCATCTCCGGAATAATAGCCATCATCGCCCTGAGTAAACAATACCTTGAATAGCTGGTCTTTCTACTGATCCCCCCTTCCCAATTCTTCGCAAACAAAAACATCTCACGCATCAGGTCATTGCTTAAAAATATATTGGGATCCAACAGAACCGGGTGAACTTCCTCCTGTTCTTTAAAGTAAAAGCTATACAAGTGAATATGAGAACTGGAACTTTCCAGATGATATGGAGTATTGGCGGGAATCCACATGTAAAACCGCCCCGGCAAATACCAATGTTTCGTGGCAGTAAATATATGTATAATACTACCATCCGCATAAAGTAAACGTGCTTTCCGATGTATATATTCACGGGGATCAATCCGATCTACATGTGTATGACACACATAAAAGTCGTATTGATCGTCATCAATAGCCCCTAGTTGTTCCTGTTCCATAATTTAAAATTACATTTTTTTGCAATCTGGCGCAAATGAACAAATATCCGTCCGACTATACAAAACCAACTCCCATCTACAGCAGTATCTTTGTACACAGTTTCACTCCTTGCTTACAGAAGTATCCTATGAGCGTATCAGGGCAGTCTCGATTCAAGAACAATTTGTCATCCTATTTTGGAAATTGCTGGTTGAAACCTTAGATGCAAATCACCCATACCTTAACGGGTAGATCATCTGGAGAATGGATGAAAAAGCAATTAAATATTCATAAAAACAATAATGGGTAAAGAAGAAAATAAAGATAAAACAAAGGGATTTAATAAAGTTTTAGTTGTATTTGCCGCGATCGTACTGCTTGTAGGGATCGGCATTTTGGGTAGACATCTACTATTTACTAGTCAGCACGTAACGACAAACGATGCACAGATAGATCAGTATGTTACACCAGTTGCAAGTCGAATAGCGGGCTTTGTGAAAGAAGTCAGATTTGAAGAAAATCAATATGTACATCGTGGTGACACCTTATTGCTCATCGATGCCAGCGAGTATCAGACCAAAGTAGATATGGCGAATGCCGAACTTCGAAGTAGTCAGCGGAATGCCGAAGTGATTGTCAAAAGCACAAATGTCACCGCCAATAGTATTTCTGTCCAAAAAGCAAAATTAGAAGCTGCCAAAGTGAGTGTATGGCAAACGGAACAAGATTATAGACGATTTAAAAATTTGTTTGAAGCAGATGCTGTGGCCAAACAACAATACGATAACGCCAAGGCTGTATATGAAATTTCTTTGGCGCAACTCAATGCCATACAGGAAGAATACAACGCTGCACAATTAAATACAAGCAAAGAAAAAGCCAACGAGCTACCTGCCAGAGCAAATATTGATATCAAAAAAGCTGCAAAAAACAACGCTGAGGTCTTCCTTTCCTATACGATAGTGACTGCACCTTACGACGGTTTTGTTGGGAAAAGAACAATCCAACCCGGACAATTTGTTAAAGAAGGACAAACTTTAGTCAATGTTGTCAGCGAAGAGAAATGGATAAATGCGAATTTTAGAGAGACCCAACTAGCGAATCTCGCCGAAGGTACCGAGGTGAATATACAAGTAGATGCCTTTCCAAATTTACATCTCAAAGGCATCATTCATTCTTTTTCTCCAGCCTCGGGGTCTAAATTTTCGGCCATACCTCAGGATAACGCAACCGGAAACTTCGTTAAAATCGAACAGCGCATACCGATCAAAATTATATTCTCTCCACAGCAGGATCTAACAAAACTACGTGCTGGAATGAATGTTGTGGTTCATGCAGCCCACCAATCTTAATTATTCATGAGTTCAAACACATCTTTATATTATAAGTGGGTGCCCGAATGGATTAAACTTCCTATGATGATTTTGGCCATGTTTCCGCATCTTATGTTAATGTCCCTTTTTCATTCCAATACAGCTTTTACAGCTTCCACATTAGCGATCGAAATAGAAGATATTCAGTATTTTCTTTCGTTGATGTATGGTGCTATTGTCGTAGCGCTATTGATATTTCAACGGCTATTTGCCTTCTTTCGGGTAAGGACATATATCCTGCTGACCTGTACAGTATCCATCCTTATTTTATTAGCCATTTCTATGACCAGAGATCCCTTCCTCATTGCCGTGCTCCGAGTGATTGAGGGTATTTTCTGTGTACTTGAAGGCGCCTGTTTTCTTCCCTTGCTGATGATGCAGATCAGACATTCCAAAAGCCGTACCATTGCCTATTTCTTCTTGTATACTTTTATGCTAACAGGCGGAACAATAACAACATCCCTCTTAAAAGAAAGTATTATGGATTATGGTTGGGAGGATATGATCCATGTTGTGCTCTATTGGCATTTGATGGTCGTTGCGATTGCTTTGCTTCTCCTGAATAACAACAGATTAAGCCGAAAATTTCCACTTTATCAATTGGATCTGGTCAGCTGTCTCTTTCTACTGCTTTCGTTAAGCTGTGGTGCATATGTATTGATCTATGGCCGTAAATATTATTGGTTCGAACATAGCACAATCACAATTAATCTCGCACTTTTCCTAATTTTCGGGGCGCTTTTTGTGATCAAACAATATCTCGTAAGACGACCACTGTTTCATTTTGAAATTTTGAGTTATAAGAACGTTATTTTTGGCGTTATCCTATTTTTTCTATTTTATCTGATCCGGAGCAGTCTCAATAATGCCTACACTGTCATGTCCAATGTTTGGCGGTGGCCCTGGCATTACATTATCGACATCCAATACATTAATGTATTGGGGACCATAGTGGGAGTAGGTGGCTCAGGCATACTGTTATTGCGCGATGTATCACCGAAATACATTTTCGGACTGGGGTTCCTGCTGTTGACCACATCCTGCTTTTTGTTTGTCCCCACGTTCTATCCCGATACCACAGTTTGGGTTATTGGCCTACCACTATTTATTCAGGGAATCGGACAAGGCTGGCTCTTTACGCCACTTGTGATCTATATTATAACAGGGGTTGCTCCACATCATGCGGGCAATGCAGGTTTAATGGGCACGTCCGTTAGATTCTGGAGTACCAATATTGGTTTTGCGTTGATTCAGAACATCACTTACACCTTAAATCAAAAACATTTCATCCAGATCGAACAGCACTTAAATACGGCCAGTCCGATCACTGTCGCCTATTGGAGCGCTTTGGTCGAAAAATACGTGGGGACATCCAGTGATCAATTGGCAATTAATCTCGCCAGCAAAAGCCTCCATGCAACACTTAGTCAACAGGCATCTCTGATCAGTAATATGGAGATATTTACCTATCTAGGGATATTGGGGGCATTCATCACGCTGATCATTTTTCTATTTGCCCCGGCTAAAGCACTGTTCATGCGATTGAGAATTCCATACCTATAAAAAAAGCTGTTGCAATAGGTTGCAACAGCTTTTTTTCTTATATATTAGTGTTTAAGCGTCAAATTCTTGAAGTGCTTTCTTTATACGTTCAATGACTTCGCCTTGACCAAGTAACTCAACAATTTGGAATACATCAGGGCCAAATTTACCGCCTACCAGCATAATCCGGAATGGCATCATCAATTCCCCCATCTTCATTCCCGAATTTTGAATTGCTTCTTTAAAGAATGACTCAAGCTCCGCCGCTTTCCATTCCGTAAATCTTTCAAATGATGTCATCATATTTTCAAAGAATACTGTCTTTTCAACAGACCATTTTGGTTTTACCGCATTCAGATCGTATTCAACGGGTTGTACAAAAAAGAAAGAAGCTTGGGTCCAGAAATCCTCAACAAAGGTTAAACGCTCTTTGACGGCTGTCAGGACACGGTTTACATAACTCTCTTCAGCTGCTACCTGATGGTGAGTCAATACATCCTTGATCTGAGGCAATAAAGAATCGCTTGAAGAACGTTTAATCCATTCGTGATTGAACCATTTTGCCTTCTCAAAATCAAATTTTGCTCCAGCTTTGCTGATGCGATCGACACTGAATTTCTGGGTTAACTCCTCCAAAGAGAATAGTTCTTGTTCTGTACCATCATTCCAGCCCAATACACCAAGCATATTGACAAAAGCTTCTGGCAAGAATCCCATCTCACGGAACCCTTTGGTTGTATCGCCAGACTTGGCATCCGTCCAATTCATGGCATATACAGGGAATCCTAGACGGTCTCCATCACGTTTACTTAATTTTCCATTACCATCAGGCTTAAGGATTAACGGGAGATGTGCCCATTGTGGCATACTATCCGCCCATCCCAGGTATTCCCACAATAGAATATGAATCGGCGCAGAAGGCAACCATTCTTCACCACGGAAAACATGCGAGATCTCCATCGCCTTATCATCCACAACCACGGCTAAGTGATATGTTGGCATTCCATCTGCTTTAAGCAAAACCTTATCATCGACAAGATTGGTATCAAAAGCGACTTTCCCACGGATCATATCTGTGAAAGACAACGTTTCATCCGTTGGAATCTTTATTCGGATTGTATGCGGTGTTCCCGCCTCCAATAATTGTTGAGTTTCGGTCTCACTCAGGCTCAAAGAATTACGCAATTTCAACCTATTTTCATGGCTATAGCGGAAGTTAGGTTGTAGCTTCCGTTGCTCTTCCAATTCCTCTGCTGTATCAAACGCATAATAAGCGTAACCATTCGCGATCAACTGTTCAGCATATTTGCGGTAAGACGGTTTTCGTTCACTTTGACGGTAAGGGCCATATTGACCACCTTGCAACGGACTTTCATCTGGAGTCAGGCCACACCAAGCTAAACATTCGTTGATATACTCCTCGGCTCCTGGGACAAAACGAGTTTGATCCGTATCCTCGACACGTAAAATAAAATCTCCCTGATGCTGACGTGCATAGAGAAAATTAAACAAAGCTGTACGTACGCCTCCAAGGTGCAGACCACCAGTAGGACTCGGTGCAAATCGCACTCTTACTCTTCTTTCTGAACTCATGCCGCAAAATTACCACAAAATTTTTGATTTGGATAACAGGATAACTTCTAAGGTGAAATAAAAGTGCAGAAAACAGACATTTATTCATTAATTTGCAATAGAGTACACAAATAAGGAATCATGAAACCCTCTCAGATAAGCCAACAACGCTGGAAATTTATTTTACTCATCTTTGCGGCAATCATTGCCATCGCATCATTGGTTTACACCAATTACCTTGTCCGAAATCTTGCCCACGCCGAACGTTCAAAAGCCGAAGTATGGGCCATGAGCACCAAAAATATTATGACCATGCCAGATGTCGACGATGAATTCATTACATTCATCTATGCTGTCAGGGATAGCTTAAATTTGCCGGCAATTATTACAGACGATAAAAACGATATTATTTTCTGGCGCAATCTGGATTCCACCAAGACCAATATTAAGCCGATCCATGACGACAGTGTTACAAACAACCTGGATTATGACCCCGCTTATTTCCAGAAACAGCTTGCCTTTATGAAGAAGAGTCATCCCCCCATTACCTTGGAATTGGAAAATGGTCAAAAATGGCATGTTTACTACAAAGATTCCTGGTTTTTGCAACAATTGCGTGTATTCCCCTATGTCCAACTATCGCTGATCGCCCTCTTCCTTATTATTGCTTATACAGTTTTCAATTCTATTCGAAAATCCGAGCAGAATCTAGTCTGGGTGGGACTTACAAAAGAAGCCGCCCATCAGCTGGGCACCCCGATATCTTCATTAATGGGCTGGCTGGAGCTTATTCGGATCAAATTTGACGCCGAAGAAGACGATACGCTCAATGAAATGGAAAACGATATTAAAAGATTAGAAATCGTGGCTGATCGTTTTTCGAAAATAGGGTCAACCCCCGTGTTAACCAATCACAACCTCTATAAGGTCATCAAAAATTACATGGATTATTTCCGAATACGGACCAGCAACAAGATCATATTCGAATTACATGGAGATACACATGTGGAGGCCAAACTTAATATTCCACTCTTCGATTGGATCATTGAAAATTTATTGAAAAACGGGGTAAATGCTATTGGTACAGAGGGAAAGATAACTGTTAATATTTCAGAAAATATTGCGAAAGAAGAAATTTTTATAGACATTAGTGATACGGGCAAAGGAATTCCAAGGTTAAATTTTGAATCTGTCTTCCAGCCAGGTTTTACAACACGCAAAAGAGGTTGGGGACTTGGCCTGAGCCTAACCAAACGAATGGTACGATATCATCAAGGACAAATCTTTGTTAAAGAATCTGAAATAGGTAAAGGAACAACATTTCGAATAATCTTAAAAAGCAACTTAAAATATGAAGCCACTCAAATCTGACGAATATCCGGCAGTATACGCGCCCTATATTGAGACTGTAGTCGATAACGTATTAGATGCATTGGAAGAACAGACGCTCTCCTTTCCTGCATTTCTGGATGCTATTCCAGAAGAAAGAGGCAATTTCAAATATGCCGAAGATAAATGGACAATCAAAGAGGTCGTCGGACATGTCATCGACAATGAGCGTATCATGGCCTACCGTGCTTTACGTTTTTCGCGCAACGATCTCAAAGAGCTCGCAGGGTATGACCAGGACTACCTTATTCAATATTCCCGTTACAATGACCGTACTTTGGAAAGTCTAAGTAAGGAATTTACTTACCTACGCAAAGCCAACTTAATGTTGTTCAACAGCTTTAACGACGCAGAATTAGAACGCAAGGGCATGGCCTCAGAGCGGCTCACGAGTGTCAAAGCATTATTGTATGTGATTGCCGGGCACCTCAATCATCACCGCATTATCATTCAAGAACGTTATTTAAATTCAGACGATGTCAAAAATTTGGTTTCAGCCTTACAGCATTGAGGAAATAAATGTCTTTTTCAATAAATACCTCTCGGGTTTATTGGAAATCAAGGCAACCGAAATAGATGATAACAGTATTACAGCAACCATGCCCGTCACAGATAATGTGAAACAACCCCATGGCATTCTGCATGGTGGCGCCTCAGTAGTCCTGGCAGAATCTTTAGGGAGTATTGCGTCCAATTTGGTGGTTAACCCCGACAAATACCGGGGGGTAGGACTCGAAGTGAACGCAAATCACATCCGCCCGGTAAGTAGTGGAGTTATCACAGCAAAATGTAGCCCGATACATATTGGTCGGTCAACCCACATCTGGGAGATAAAAATGTACGATCGCTTCAATAAATTGAATTGTATCTCAAGACTTACAGTAGCTATTGTACCAAAGTAAACCGAAGTCTGCTAACTCGATTTATCAATCCCATGTAATTCGAAATCAACAATATTTGCAACTAAAGAAGGATAATTTTCACAATTTATTCTTCTTTTTTTTGCCAAATAATTATCAAAATACCCCTTTATTTATTTCCGATATTCAAGAAAATTAAGTAGTCTTGTAAGATGGATATTTCAAAAATCAACAAAAATAGCATGCAATCGTTTGTCTAAAGCTGTTTTTTTGACTGGTTTCCAATCCGTGAACGATAACTTAACTAAATATAATTAAAAAAATGACCACTAATCCTAATTCGGGTAAAACAGCGATAGTCCCTATGCTTATTTGCTGTGCATTATTTTTTATTCTGGGGTATATCACCTGGGCCAATGGGGCATTGATTCCATTTGTACGATTGGCATTTAATTTGGAGACAGATACGCAAGCGTTTTTAATCCTTTTTGCTTCGTATATCGCCTATTTTTTCCTGGCATTGCCGAGTTCATGGATTTTAGGTAAAATAGGTTTTAAAAATGGCCTTGTTGCGAGTTTGGTCTTAATTATTATTGGTGCGCTTATTATTATTCCTGCCGCATCAAACCTAAGCTATCAGCTCTTCCTTGTTGCAATCTTTGTTCAAGCTTCAGGTATGGCACTATTGCAGACCGCGATCAATCCATACCTCAGTATCATCGGACCAATAGAAAGTGCAGCCCAACGGATCTCTATTGTAGGGATTTTCAATAAAACAGCAGGTATGATTGTACCAGTGGTTTTGGGAAGCATTCTATTAAAAGATTACGACAATATTTCCAGCAAAATCAAAGAACTTAAAGCTGGTGCAGAGCACGATGCTTTACTAGCTGAATTATCGGAGAGACTTCACGGTCCCTATATTGGCGTAGCCATTGGTGTTGCGATTCTAGCTATTGTCGTATTCGCCGTAAAAATGCCAGAGGTGGATGTTAATAAGGAAGAAGAAACAACAGATGAAGCTGCTGTAACAAGCACAAAAAAGACAAGTATATTCCAATTTCCACATCTATTTTTAGGATTTCTCGCTATTTTCTTCTGTGTAGCAGTGGAAGTGATGGCGGGTGATATCATCGGAACTTATGGACGATTATTGTCACTACCCCCATTTTTTGTTAAATATGGTACAACTTTCACGCTTGTCTGCATGCTTGTTGGTTATTTTATTGGTATTATTTCTATTCCAAAATTTGTATCGCAACAGACAGCTTTGCGTATTTGTACAATTGTCGGAATTACATTCACTGCAATTTCTGCATTTTCTACAGGTCTTACGTCCTATATCTTTGTTGCCTTATTAGGTATCGCAAATGCATTGATGTGGCCAGCCATTTTCCCACTAGGAATTAAAGGACTGGGACGATTTACAAAAACAGGATCTGGTATTATGATTATGGGTATTGCCGGAGGAGCAATCTGGCCTTTGATTTATGGCTATCTGAAAGACACCTTACATGTTGATTTTCAACATGCATTTCTCTTTGCAATGGTTCCAGCATACTTATATATCTTGTTTTTTGCTACGAAAGGACACAAAATCGGAAAAGAAAATTAATATCAAAACGAAATATTGGTATAACGAAAGGGCATCTAAAAAAATAGATGCCCTTTTTTGTGAAATTCTTCCTATTTTTAAGTGATGAATCTTCGTTCGATTGTAACAGGGTTCATTCCACATGCCATGATGCAGAGTACCTCATCCGAAATAAATGAGCCTCAACCATTAATTCGCAAAATTCTATATTCATAAATAATCGAGCAAACAAGCTCACAATGTAATTATCGAACAAATGAAAAAGAAATTCTTTGCCATTGCCTTTGCAGCAGCCCTGATGTTTACTGCAAATGAATCCTTTGCTCAGTTAAAACTACCTGCAGCAAGTAGTGCTCAAACAATCACACAGGGATTAGGGATTGAAAATGTAACTCTAAACTATAGTCGTCCAAGCATGAACGGCCGTAAGATTTTTGGTGAACTCGTACCTTACAATGAAGTATGGCGTACAGGTGCCAATACCAACACAACCTTAACATTTGAAGGCGATGTTAGCCTAAATGGACACAAACTCACTGCGGGAACCTATGCATTATTTACCATTCCTAATAAGAATGAATGGACTGTTATTATTAGCAAGAATACCAAGCAATGGGGTGCCTACACCTACAATCAATCTGAAGATGCATTTCGTTTCAATGTGAAACCGCAAAACTTGAGCTCTCCGGTCGAAACATTTACGATCTCTTTCGACAACGTTACACCGACGGATGCCGTATTAACTCTTGCATGGGAGAAAACAGCAATAAAAGTTGACCTTAAAGTCAATCAACAGGCAAAAATTATCGCTTCCATTGATGAAGCCATGAAAGGTGAGAAAAAACCTTATTTCGCCGCTGCCCAATATTATTTCAACAACAATCTGGATCAAAATAAAGCGTTAACCTGGTTTGACGAAGCGGCCAAAGCACAGCCTAAGGCTGCCCACGTATTATACTGGAAAGCAAAAGCACAATTAAAAGCCGGCGATAAAAAAGGCGCTATAGAAACCGCGACGAAAGGAGTTGAAGTCGCTACTGAAGGTAAAAATAGCGAATACATCAAATTGAATACACAAATAATCAATGCTGCAAAAAAATAAAGCATTGAAAACTCTATAACGAAAATGGGGGTATCCGACTTTTTGGATACCCCCATTTTTTGTTAATTTCTTTCCTATGCCTCTCCCCGCTCTTTTCGAATATCCAATGCGCAGACCCTCCTATTACTTTTGCCCAACTTCATTTTTATAACTCATCTTTTAGCAGTTGTTCCAGTTCTTCGGGCGAAACATTCATGTTCACATTACCGTCCTTTGCAAAAGAGATTTCCCCAGTTTCCTCGGAGACAATGACCGCTATGGCATCGGAGATTTCGGTCACCCCAATTGCCGCACGGTGCCGCAAGCCAAATTGTAGCGGTAAATCCTCACTATCTGACAATGGCAGTACACAGGAAGCCGTCATAATCTTGAAATCGACAATCACGACCGCCCCATCATGCAGGGGGCTATTTTTATGAAATATACTCTCAATAAGACGTTTTGAAATATGTGCATCGATATACTCACCACTGCTCTGATAATATTCCTCATCAAAATATTTTGAGAAAACCAAAAGTGCCCCGGTTCGTGTACGCGACATACTTCTGCAGGCTTCCACAACCGGCCTTAAATCCTCCGTCAGGTCCTTCTGTATAGCTTTCTTATTCCCCAAAAAGGACCAGAAAACCTTTTTTCGCTTCATCGATATATTCTTACCCACATGAAGCAAAAAGCGTCTGATTTCCTGTTGGAATACCACAATAAGCGCAATGGATCCTACAGATATAAATCCACCAAATATTTCGGTCAATAGACGCATGTGCATCTGTTTGACAACAATATAGACCCCATAAAACAAGGCAACGCCGATCAAGATATTCACGGCAATGGTACCCCGAATCAGACTATAGATATAGTAGATAATAATCGCCACCAATATAATATCGATAACGTCCAATAGGCGAAAGCCACTAAACAAGCTATAATCGATTCCATCCATATATGCAAGTTAAAAAAAAATAGATATTATTCGTATTTTTACCGTATAACATACAGGAAAATGACTAGACTTTCAGTAAATATCAATAAAATTGCAACGCTCAGAAACTCCAGAGGGGGTAATAACCCCAATCTCGTAGCTGCTGCATTAGCCTGTGAACGTTTTGGGGCGCAAGGTATCACTGTACACCCAAGGCCAGACGAAAGGCATATCCGCTATCAGGATGTATTTGACTTAAAAGCCGAAATTCAGACCGAACTCAATATCGAGGGTAATTGCCAGGAGCAGAAATTTATTGACCTTGTACTGGCCAACAAACCTGCTCAGGTAACCTTGGTTCCTGATACCGAAGGCCAGCTGACTTCCAATCACGGCTGGGACACCATCAAAAACAAAGCCTATCTACAGGATATGTGCCAATTGTTCAAAGATGCTGGCATCCGTGTATCAATCTTTGTAGATCCCGTGGAGGAAATGGTCGAAGCGGCAGCAGAAACGGGGACAGATCGGATAGAGTTATATACCGAAGGTTTTGCCAGCGAATATGGCTTTGATAAAGAAGCCGCCATCAGACCTTACTTCAAAGCCGCATTAAAAGCACGCGAGGTTGGCTTAGGTTTAAATGCAGGCCATGACCTAGATTTAAACAATCTCCAGTATTTCAATCAACATATACCTGAATTACTGGAAGTGAGCATTGGACATGCCTTGATTTCAGATGCCCTATACCTTGGACTTGAGGAAACAATCAAACGTTATTTGACCTGTCTAAAATAAACGATACGACGAAGGCTTGATGCCTTAAACAATAAATATTGCAAATAAAAAAGGCTTTCCTGTGGGAAAGCCCTTTTTTTGACTCACGTCCGCTATAAAAAGAAAATGATTTCTTCGTTATAGTGACTATTAGTGAATTCCTTTAAATATACGGTTCCAACGGATTTTAGTCAGTCCCGAACCTATTTCATCCCAGCTCATCCAGGTGAACAATGCTTTACCTACAATATGGTCTTCAGGCACAAATCCCCATCCTCTTGAATCCAGGGAATTGTGACGGTTATCTCCCATCATCCAGAAATAGTCCATTTTAAAGGTATAGTTATCCGCTTTAACATCGTTGATGTAGATACCATCGGTACGTTTCTCCAATTTGTTATTTTCATAAACGCGAATGGCGCGCTCATAGATTGGTAAGGTCTGAGCATTCAAAGCAACAGTCCAGCCTTTTTTCGGAATCAAGATAGGTCCAAAGTTATCAAAATCCCACTTATACTGAGGATCGTACGGATAAGCACCTTCACCAGCTGGACTTCTTCTGATTTCCTTTACATTTGACCATGACTTCACAAGTGCGACCTCATCATCTGTCATATACAGCTCATATACACCTGGTTGCTGATCAGATCCACCACCTTCGATACGTAATTCACGTAGACGTTCCATATCCAATGGCGTACCATCTGTCAACACATAATAATTCAACTGGCTTTCAGGCGGATCAAATCCCGGTTGATCATTGATAAAGAGCTTAGCATCCTTCATTGAAATCTTATCTCCGGGCAATCCGACGCACCGCTTGATATAATTTTCACGTTTATCTATTGGCCGGGCCTGAATGGTAAACTGCGAATTAACGGTCTGCCAGCCGTAGGCTCTGACCAGGTCATAGTAACTTGCATTCTGGTTTTCCAAGGCTACTGTATCACCTGCAGGGAAATTAAAGACAACGACATCATTTCGTTCTATCTTTTGAAAGCCCGGCAATCGTTTGTAAGGCAACTCAATCAACTCAGAGTAAGCCTTTCCACCTGTTATTGGCATCGTATGATGCGCAAAAGGAAAAGCAATTGGCGTATTAGGCACACGAGGGCCATAATTCAATTTACTCACAAATAAGAAATCTCCAATCAATAAGGTACGCTCCATTGATCCTGTCGGGATCATATACGCCTCGATTAAAAATCCGCGGATAAGTGATGCCGCAACAGTTGCAAATACGATTGCATCAGCCCATTCACGCACCATAGATTTCTTATAAGGATATTTGATTTTATATTCCTTATAGGAGGCTTGTTCGATTTCCGCAAGCTTCTCTTCGGTCAATTCCACACCTTCCTGTGCAGCGGTCTTCAGGTTTTTAGCATACAAACCATTCAAGAAACGCACGTTAGTATCTTTTGCCCACATGGGCAACACGATAAATGGCACCAAAACAGCAGCAGCATTCTCCCAAAAGCGACGCTTGCCAAAACAATGGATAAAGTCGAGGTAAAGGTTATAGAAGACAAAAATATTGACTATTGGAATCAACAATAAGATCACCCACCAGGTTGGTCTTCCTGTTAATTTAGCCTGTATATATTGACTGTAAAAAGGTACGATTGCTTCCCAGCCTTTTCTGCCAGCTTTAACAAACAATTGCCACAATCCATATCCCGCTATTGCCGTTAAAACCGCAAAGATAATTAACCACATAATCTATTAATTAGTACTATTTATTAAAATCAAAAATTTCAGTTACTTGATAGAATCCTTTCTTACCATTCAACCATTCGGCGGCTACGACAGCGCCCAACGCAAAGCCATCACGACTATGCGCAGTATGTTTAAATTCTATTTGATCCACTTCAGAACTGTACAGCACGGTATGTGTACCCGGAACTTCCTCAATCCGATGGCTCTCGATGAGAAGTTCTTGTGGTTTAGGAATAATTTCATCTTGCTCGCCCACAACAGTATTGACCCAGTTTGTTTTCACATCACTGTGATCCAAGATACCCTCTGCAATGGTAATCGCAGTCCCACTAGGGGCATCTAATTTGTGGATGTGGTGGATTTCTTCCACTTGAACATCATATTGTTTATAAGGTTGTAGGGCTTCCGCCAACATACGGTTGATATGAAAAAATACATTCACACCAATCGAATAATTTGAACCATATAAAATTGTTCCATCTGAGTCCAGACATTTTTCCCTGATACTTTCCAATTGATCATACCAGCCTGTTGTCCCCACTACAATTGGTACACCTGCTTCCAAACAGAGGTTCATATTATCCAAAGCAGCAGATGGCACACTAAAATCAATAGCTACATCAGCTCCCTTGATATCATCAACTGTCAGGCCGGGACGATTATTTTCATCCACAATTAAAAAAATCTGATGGCCCCTTTTCAGTGCATACCTTTCGATAATCTGCCCCATTTTGCCATATCCCAAGAGAATGATGTTCATATATCTAGAAAATAAAGTATAGTTTATTTTTAAAATTAAAAAATTCCATTGAAAAACAGACACAAAACCGTGATTAACAACGATTTTTTATTGAAAGTGTCCGTATTCAAAGACCAATAAGAACCATATGTCGTCGGACATTGCACTTGCTGCAAGCTTCCGCGAGAGGTTTTTAATTGAATTTCATGGACAACTTTAATCCGACTGTAGGTTTAAAAGTAAACGATCCAGATGCGAGACTTGCATCCATTAATGTAGGTCCGATAGAAAAAGCTGTCTTTTTGGGTTTGTCATCACCGATACTCCAGCGATATTTTAGCATAGAATCAATATACGCTTCGGCAACGTTCAATCCATAGACGCCGAGCGTTAGCAGTACCATCAGATCCCTGTTTCGTCTTGCATTGTCCTTTGCCCGTATAATTGACTGATCTGGGATTCTTTCATAAAAAGGATCTACTGGTCGACCTTCCGCCCTATCTTGTAATACACCCAAAAGTTCTTTGTAATATTTATTATTGAAATCAAAAACGAGCACTGTAGTTGCCAATCCACCATAGATCACAGGCACTTTAATCCACCATACACCACCGTTGGTATACTGACCCCAGCCAGGGAGTACCAAAGAACGTTTCCAGGCCTGTTTATTCTTTGCTTCAATAGCTAAGCGGGTTGAATCTTTAAAAACGACCTTCTCCTTCGCTTTGGCCTCCTCCTTTTCGCGCTTTTTACGCTCTTTCCGGGATTCCTTTTTAACAGTGTCCTGTGCTGATTTTGGTTTCAAACTTTCTGCTTTAACAGTTTGAACCTGTTTTTTTGGAATTGTATCGACAGTCTGCGCTTGTACGATCAGTACAGCAAATACGGCAAAAAGCAGACTTATTAATTTGGTCATATTACCAATCTAAAAGTTCAAGAATACGGCTCAGATCATCCTCCGATTCAAAAGGAATCTCAATCGCCCCCTTACCTTTGGTACTCTTCAAATTCAATTTGACTCTCGACGAAAATTTCGATGCCAGATCATCTTCAATTTTTTGCAGCTGAAATGACATCGCAGTTTTATCTTTGCCAGCTTTTTTCTTCCCACCTTTTTGGAGTTCGCGAACTAGCTCCTCGGCCTTTCTAACAGACAAACCTTGATCGATAATCAATTTAAAGATATATAACTGTTTATCTACTTCTGGAATATTGATCAGTGCGCGAGCGTGGCCCATGGTCAAGGCGCCATCCCGTATCGCCGCCTGAATGACAGGTGGAAGTTTCAATAGGCGGAGGTAGTTTGTCACTGTAGAACGGTTTTTACTGACACGTTCACCAAGTTCCTCTTGCTTTAGATTACATTCTTCGATCATACGCTGAAAGCTCAAAGCAACCTCAATGGCGTTTAAGTTTTCGCGTTGGATATTCTCGATCAATGCCATTTCCAGCATTTGCTGATCATTAGCAGTACGGATATAAGCTGGAATTTCTGTGATTCCCGCCAATCTTGAAGCACGAAGACGTCGCTCCCCTGAGATCAACTGATAGTTGCCATCCGAAATCTTACGTACTGTAATCGGTTGGATTAAACCCTGCAAAATAATGGATTCGGATAATTCCTGTAGGGCAACCGGATCAAATTCGGTACGAGGTTGAAATGGATTCACCGATATTTCTTCCACCCGGACATGGCTGATGCTGCCATTTTCTTTGTTTGCATGTACTGTAGAAGAAGTCACAAGCGGTGACTCCTCAACTTGCTGATTACTTTTAGCAGGAGCTTCTACACTATCGTTTAATAGCGCACCTAAACCTCTTCCCAGTCCTGTTTTACGCTGATGTGCTGCCATATTATGCGGTTACTGTTGTATTCATTTCATTAAGATGCCCGTTTTTCTGCAATATCTCACGCGCTAAATTCAAGTAGTTGATCGCTCCTTTACAAGAAGCATCGTGCATGATAACAGAAATACCGAAGCTAGGAGCTTCACTTAAACGGGTATTACGTTGAATGATGGTATCAAAAACTAAATCTGTAAAATGCGTTTTCACCTCTTCTACAACCTGATTAGAGAGTCTTAAACGAACATCATACATCGTCAATAAAATACCTTCGATCTCCAAGCTAGTATTTAAACGGTTTTGAACGATTTTAATTGTGTTCAGTAATTTACCAAGTCCTTCCAATGCAAAATATTCACATTGAACAGGTATGATGACCGAATCAGATGCTGACAGGGCATTAATGGTGATCAAACCCAAGGAAGGAGAGCAGTCAATGATAATAAAATCATAATCATTTTTCACCTGATCCAAGATTTTTTTCATCTTATACTCCCGTTCGTGCATATTGATCATTTCAATCTCAGCACCAACCAAGTCGATATGAGCAGGTAAAAGATCAAGATTTGGCGTTTCAGTTGACTGAATAGCGTCTCTTGGACTCAAATCATTGACCAAACATTCGTATATACTTTCATTGATCGTACGAGGGTCAAAACCAATCCCAGAAGTAGAGTTTGCTTGTGGATCCGCATCCACCAACAATGTTTTATATTCTAAAACCGCCAAACTAGCCGCCAAGTTAATTGACGTTGTGGTTTTTCCAACCCCACCCTTTTGGTTTGCGATTGCGATTATTTTTCCCATCTTGAATGAAAACCTTTCTTAATTAAAATGTCATTTTACACTACATTTCACTTTCCCGAAGATCAATTTGACCAAATATTTACGCTAAATTTAAATTAGCCTAACAAATTCAGCATATTTTGTACTTTTGATTGATCAAAGGCACATATCCTCAGGATGCTAAGATACAAAAAATCAAGATATGTATCCACTTTGAAATAGTGCTTTTTATAAGTATCAACAACACAATGATTTTAATAATATCCGGAACAAACCGTCCCAATAGTAAGACGTTAAAAATAGCAAAATGCTACCAACAGCTTCTTAATCGTAAATCCATTGAGAGTGAGATCTTTTCGCTATCAGATCTCCCCTCAAATATTTTAGAAACAGATCTTTACGGAAAAAGAAGTACCGCCTTTGAACCAATTCAGCAAAAGGTTAGTCAGGCCGATATGTTTATTTTCGTAGCGCCCGAATACAATGGAAGCATCCCTGGCGCACTCAAGCTTTTTATTGACTGCTGCACTTTTCCAATTAGTTTTTACCACAAAAAAGTTGCATTGGTTGGATTATCTTCTGGAAGATATGGCAACCTACGCGGGATAGATCATCTCACGGGAATATGCCACTACCTCAGAATGCATGTACTCCCCCTCAAGATATTTCTTCCCAATGTACAGCAGGAACTGAACGAAAACGGTGAATTATTTAAAGAAGATACCTTACAGTTTATCAACGAACAGATTGAGGAGATCATCCGATTTTAAACCCTCATGACGAAGATCAACCATAATTAAGTAGATCATCCCTTCCATTTTGGAAGAGATGATCATACGTTTTTGATAAGCAAGAAGCTAGCTTATCGGCAATTTTAAGAATACAGACAACAATTAGATAACCAGTGGAAAGACTGTCCCCAAAAATAAAAGTACCCACTGAGAATCAACTATTTGAAAAGAGACTGTCGGGGATACCAAATAAAATAACATAAAAACGGGGCTGCCCAATTGGGCAGCCCCGTTTTTAGTTAAAGTAGAGAATCAAGAAAGGAGACAATAGTTTATCAACCAAAGGCCTAAAAACTATTGTCTCAAATCTCTTATCCTGATACTAATATCTAAAAAACTAATAGCCAAATATTTCCTTTAAATCCAGTTTTTTCACCTCGCCCAATTTAGCAAGATCTTCTGGTTTGAGGCTATCTTCCTTCGCTACGATACAGTATACATAAGGCTTTTGACTCATCTCTTTCTTATGGAACATATTCAAATCAGTATAAGTCAGCTTGGGAGCTTGCTCATAAACAACTTTACGGATATCTGTTGTATTACCCATACGTTGTGCACTTAAATAGCTACCTAGAATAGAAGCATTCTGTACACGCTCACTTGCAATAGATTTCTGCAAACTGACTTTCGCAATATCCAAACCTTTTGTACTTTCAGGAAGTACATCCAATAATTCATTCATACCCTTGATTGCCTCATTGAATTTATCGGCCTGTGTACCGACATAAGCACCCACTGTATAATGATTTTCTTTTTTATAAGGCTGGCCATAGAATGCATAAGTAGAATAAGCCAACGCTTTCGATTCACGAATAGTTTGGAATACAATACTTCCCATACCACCACCAAAATAATTATTGAACAATGACACTGTTGGTGTAAGTGGATTGGAATAAGCGTCAGATGTTCTATACCAGAATACTTCCGCTTGTTTCATATCAAAATTAGCAAACAATACCTGATTTTTATTGGTTGGCTGCTCCGCAAACACCAAGCTTTTTCCACCTTGCACATAGTCCCCCGAACCTTGTTTTAATGGTTTTGCCTTCGCTACAAATTCACTGGCGCTCAATGGTCCAAAATAAAGTAATGTATGTTTCATATTCGCCAGATCATGTAATGCTTTTACAAGATCTTCCGCTTTCAATGCATCCAGTTCCGCATCTGTAAAAACATTATTGAATGGGTTTTTAGCACCGTATTTTGCATAAGATTTCAGTCCTTCCATAATCGCTCCCTTGTTTTCCTTTGCATTCGCTCTGGACTTCTTAAGGCGTGCAATATACATTCTGAATGCCTCTTGGTCAGTCACACAATTGCGCAACAGATCCTGAATTAAAGATTGCGTGGAGATAAAATTCGAATTCAAACCCGAAATTGAGACCAGTGTTTCTTCATTTCCCGCAGAGACAGAGAAATCAGATGCCAATTGATAAAAGTCTTTGCTGAATTGCTCACTGGATTTATCTTTAGTTCCCAAAAACTCCAGATAACCGGCCGCCAACGATAACAATTTATTACTCCATTTCCCTACATCAAAACGATAAGACAGGGAGAATAATTCATTGTCACTATTCTTCACAGCGAGTACCGGCAAACCATTTGCGGTAGCTTTCTGAACATCTTTATTGTAGTCTACCCACACCGGCTGGATCTTATCCTCTGGCATTGCCTCCACTTTTTTCAAGAAATCAGATTGATCGTCACGGTTTACAGTGACAGGTGTAATTTCCGGTTTCACTACCTTCACAACATTATTGTCTACCCCTTTACGTTTATAAACGACAACGTAGTTATTATCGTTCAAATATTTATTGGCAAAATTGACAATATCTTGTTTTGTAATCTTATTCAACCCATCCGAATAACTAACCACCGACGACCAGTCCTGACCCGATGTAAAAGCATCCATCAATGCTTCTGCACGATCGCCATAACTTTCATTCTGTTTGATCTCATCTTTTTTCGCGTTATTGACAATTGCTCCGATCAAATCATCAGAGAATTCACCTTTCCGCAGTTTATCCAGCTCTTTTAACAGCAACTGTTGTACTTCCTCTAGGCTCTGTCCTTGCCCTGGATTTCCCTGTAGAATCAATAGTGAATAATCCTTCAACACATACGGAAAGGCACCCGCGCCCAATAGCTTCTGATTCTTCACCAAATCCAGATCAATCAGACCTGCAGAACCGTTCGTCAAAATCTGACTCATCAGATTTAATAGCTGCGCATCCTTGGTTGCCGCACCCGGAAAACGGAATCCCATAAACATAAATTCCGCATCCGGCCCTTTTACCTCCCGAACAATTGGGCTTAAAATAGGCTTCTCAGGATCAAAAGTATACGGTGGCACCTCTTTTGGCTGCATAAAAGCAAAACTCTTATCCACCTTCTTCACAACTTCTGTAGGATCAAAATCACCGGACATGATCACCCCCATGTTGTTAGGCACATAATAGGTGTTAAAATATTCTCGGATAGCCTTTAATGATGGATTTTTTAGATGCTCTACTGTACCAATAGTGGTTTGCTTTCCATAGTTATTATTTGGGAAAGCTGCTTCAAACATTGCTTCAATAGCCCTACGGCTATCTTTATCCAATCCGATATTTTTTTCTTCATACACCGCTTCCAGCTCCGTATGGAATAAACGGAGTATCGGATTTCTAAAACGCTCGGCTTGTACAGCAAGATACTTATCCATTACATTGCTCGGAATCTGCTCCTGGTATACCGTTTGTTCAAACGAAGTAAATGCATTTGTACCTTCAGCACCCATGGATGCCATCAGTTTATCGTATTCATTAGCGATCGCATATTTGGCTGCTTCACCAGAGACACGGTCGATTTCCTTATATATCGTTTTCCGCTGCACCTCGTCAGTCGTACCATTGTACTTTTCATAAAGTGCATCAATCTGATCCAGCAAAGGCTTTTCCTTCGCCCAATCTTTCGATCCAAATTTATCCGTACCCTTGAAGAGCATATGTTCCAGATAGTGCGCCAAACCTGTATGATCTTTTGGATCGGTTTTACTTCCGGCTTTTGTCGCGATGTAAGTTTGGATACGCGGTTCTTTTTTGGTTGGACTTAGGATAACGGTTAGACCATTTTTGAGTTTGTAAAACCTTGAATGAGTAGGGTCATTGGTCACATACTTGTAGGTATACCCACCCTCAGAAGATTCTTTCCAGTCAAATTTGGCGTTTTGGGCAAACAAAGCCCCCCCCGCTGTTGTTAGAGCAAACGTAACAGCAGTAATTTTAAATAGATTTTTAATCATATTTCCTTTTTCTTTTCAGCTCAAACTTAGATAAATTGCTGTGGATATGCAATATAATTAGGTAGATATAAAAACAATTTATTGCAAGCCACTACTGCTGCACTTTCTTCTTTGTAGTTGAAATACGGCAATTTGTCATCTGTATTTCCCATATGCTGAATGAATATTGTTACAATGGTTTATCATTCTTATTTTTGCAAAAATTTTAAAAAACGCAAACGTTTTATTTCATGAGATCAAGCATACTTGTTTTTGTGATCTTCGCGCTTCTTTCCTTTCATACAAATGCGCAGGTCACTCCCAGAATAGAAAATCAGAAAGACACATCAAACAACCGTACCCCCGCAAAAACAAGGTTAATATTTCAACTTGAGCATGAAAGTGGTGGCGAACTCAAATTTAACGAACGTTCAAAACAAACCCTGGAAGACTCCTATTACAGCGGTCTTAACTTCCGCATTGGCTTCCAAACACAATTTCAGGATTCGTTAAAAAGCATTTATAACGAAATATATAACTACCCCATTTACGGTGTCGGCATCTATAGCAGTACTTTTGGCCAGGAACACCTGGGCCAGCCCTTTGCATTTTATGGATTCGTAGCGATTCCCATAAAACCGAAAGTCAACAGCCGATGGAACTTCAACTACCGGATTGCATTGGGGCTTTCCGGCAGATTCAACCCTTACAACGAACAAGAAAACCCTTTTAACCTCCTTATTGGAAGCAAAAACAATGTATTTATCGATTTTGGGCTTCAGGCAAACTATCGATTAAGCCAGAAATTCCAGGTCGGTGCCGGTGTAGCGTTCCACCATTTCAGCAATGGTGCATTGGCTTTGCCAAACACAGGAATAAACCTACTTCCATTGAGCTTGTCTGTTTCTTATACACCGACGAGCAAACCATTTGATTTCAGAAAACGTGCTGTCCCAAAAATGGAAGAAACGGAGGAACTACATTTCAACTATGCTTTTGGATTTAAACAGATCGATCGAGAGCATGATGGTCAATACTTCAAATCAACCCTAGGGGCCTATTATAGCAAACATTTCGGATACAAATGGCGTCTTGGCGCTGGAATGGACGCATTCTATTCAGCAAGTGGTAATGACGAGAACATTGCTGGTGATAAATCAGGTAAATTTTCAGCATTATTTTCCTATGGACCAGCCTTCTACATCGATCACGTGTTAAATTCAAGACTATATATCAATGGTAATGTCGGTGTATACTTACACCGTAATAAATTCAATGGTGAAAGTACACCCGTATATCTAAGAGCAGGTGTACGCTATAAAGTGTATAAAGATTTCTTTGCAGGAGTTTCCATTAAGGCTCATGGTGGTAAAGCAGACTTTATCGAATGGACAACAGGCTATGGCTTTAAGTTGGGTAAAAAACGGGGAAATCCAGGCAGTAATTAATAAATATTTAAAGCGTCTGCTGCTTCGACAGTAGAAAAAAACTAATGGGGCAAATAGAAACCCCTTTAAACAGCATAAAAAAAGCGTTCATAAGAACGCTTTTTTTATTGTGGGGATTACTGGGTTCGAACCAGTGACCCCTACCTTGTCGAGGTAGTGCTCTAAACCAGCTGAGCTAAACCCCCTAACGAAAAAAAAGCACCATTTAATGATGCTTTGTGGAGGCTACAGGATTCGAACCTGTGACCCTCTGCTTGTAAGGCAGATGCTCTGAACCAGCTGAGCTAA
>NZ_JBWKUH010000015.1:0-127022 GCF_059420745.1 Sphingobacterium sp. GW821-FHT03E03 | reverse complement strand
TGAAATAATTTTCAGGGCTTTTTTTATTAGGTCGGCTGAGTTTAGTTGCACCGACAAATTAATAGTTTAACAATTACATATTGACCTATTCGCTTTTTCTTGTAATATTTATATTTTTTCAACATTTTAATAGATAAATATCAAAAATCACAACAAAACATATTAGCAAATGATATTTTCATATTTTTGTATCAAATAACTGAATAAGAAAAATGATGCGATGTACAACGATCCGTACATGGCTTTTCAATTGACTCATATGGAGGGAAGAAAACTTTTAAATACCGAAGTTGCTATCAGCTTCGTTAAAGATACATTTGTCCAAGAATTAAAAAACAAGTTAAATCTGATTCCAATTTCATCACCACTGGTGGTCTTGGACGGCACAGGATTAAACGATGATCTGAATGGCATCGAGCGCCCTGTTTCCTTTCCGATCAAATCTTTAAATGAAAAGCGTGCAGTCGTGGTTCATTCATTGGCGAAATGGAAAAGAGTACGCTTAAAAGAGCTTGAAATGTTACCAGGTGAAGGTATTGTCACAGACATGAAAGCCCTTCGTCCGGACGAAGATTACACGCCTATACATTCCATTTATGTGGATCAATGGGACTGGGAAAAAGTAATCGGAAAAGATCAACGTAATTTGGTTCTCCTGAAAGATACGGTACTCAATATATACGAATCACTTCGATTTACAGAATTACAGGTGGAATGTAAATACCCTCAGATAAAAGCGATCCTTCCAGAGACCATTACATTTATCTCTTCGGAGGAGTTATTGCAAAAGTACCCAGACTTAAGTGCCAAAGAACGAGAAAATGCCATCACAAAAGAACACGGTGCGGTATTTCTTTACGGCATTGGCGGTGCACTGAGCAATGGGGTAGCACATGATGGTCGGGCGGCAGATTACGACGATTGGAGTACAACAAATGAAGCTGGCTACAATGGGTTAAATGGTGATATCCTTGTTTGGAATCCTATTTTAAATTCAGCATTCGAACTTTCATCCATGGGGATCCGTGTCGACAAAACAGCATTAGCCCATCAGATGGAAATTAGAAATTGCAGCGAAAAGTCTAAACTAACCTTTCATAGCATGCTTCTTAACGATGAATTACCCGAATCTATGGGCGGTGGTATCGGTCAATCACGTGTCTGTATGTTTATGCTTAAAAAGCAACATATCGGTGAAGTACAGGTCAGTATCTGGGAAGAAGATAAAAAACAAGCTTTACGCGAAGAAGGTATTGACATACTCTAAACCAATACTTTTAAAGTATTACACTTTAAAGCTTTAAAAAGCGTCCGGCGCTATAAAGTCTTATACAAAAATCTGACAAAGGTAATCCATCTGAAAGAGGTGGGTTACCTTTTCGTTTTAATTAGTACTTTTGTACTATGCAGCTAGAAGCTATTTTAAATAAATTAGGCATTTCATCCCTGAATGAAATGCAACAAAAGGTATTGGACACCTATCAACAAGATAAAGATCTCATCTTGCTCTCTCCTACAGGATCAGGAAAAACCTTAGCCTTTTCATTATTAATACTACAACAGCTAAAAGATATCGCGCGTGAAGTACAGGTTTTGGTTTTAGTACCTACCCGTGAACTCTCCTTACAGATCGAGCAAGTCATCCGAAAATTAGCAACAGGATACAAAGTGACCTGTGCCTATGGCGGACATAGCACACGTATCGAAAAAAACGCATTCAAAGATGCGCCATCTATTCTTATCGGTACCCCAGGTCGAATAAAACAGCATCTTGAAGAAGGAAATTTTGATCCGACACAGATCCATACCATAATACTGGATGAATTTGACAAGTCATTGGAGCTTGGCTTTCATCAGCAAATGGATTTTATTATTCGTCACATGCCAAAAATTAAGTCGCGCATATTGACCTCTGCGACAACAATGGAGACCATTCCGGCTTTTACGCAGATTCAGGATCCCATTACTGTCGATTTCCTGAAAGATGCAAACAATATCCCGCGGATCACGATAAAAAAAGTAGTTGCAACCAGTCAAAAGAAACTGGAAGCGCTTTTAAAACTTATCTGCAAGATCGGCACAAAAAAAATGATTATTTTTTGCAACCATCGTGATGCTGTTGACCATATCAGCGACCTATTGGATAATCGTAATATCATCCATGACATCTTTCATGGTGGTTTGGAGCAACAGGACAGAGAGCTGGCGCTGCTAAAATTCAGAAACCACTCTAATAATGTCCTGATTACCACAGACCTTGCTGCACGGGGATTGGATATCCCTGAAGTGGATGCAATCATTCACTATCAGCTTCCACATAAAGAAGATGATTTTACACACCGTAATGGACGCACGGCGCGCATGCAGGCAAAAGGTGATGTATATGTCATTTTAAAACCTGAAGAAAATTACCCTTACATTTTGGAAGATACGGCAGAAGAGGAGTTCCCGGACTTTTATGACCTGCCCGAAAACTCACCTTTCGCTACACTCTATGTCAGCGCCGGAAGGAAGGATAAGGTCAACAAAATTGACATCGTCGGCTTTCTATTAAGTCTGGAAGGCATCGAAAAAGACGATATCGGAATTATCGAAGTCAAAGACAAAATTGCTTATGTTGCTGTCAGACGTAAACTGGCTTTAGCGATCATCAATGCCGCAAACGGACAGAAGGTCAAAGGCCGAAAAGTTAAAGTCGGAAGAACGTAGAAAGCATAACAAGGTATATTTACATATAAAAAAAGAGGTTTGTTGAACAAACCTCTTTTTTTTATATGTAGCGCATTGCGCTTTATTTGATCAATCCAGATCTTTTAAATAGCCAAGATAACGCTGTACAGCTTCCCGTTTTTGATCCGTTAGATGAAAATCAAGATGTGCCGTTAAATATTTTGTATAATCAAACCCTTCAAATTCGGGGAGACCTTCAATGACGTCGGTCGCATGAGCCACGCCATAAGCTAGGGCATCATTGAAATCTTTCACAAACGATTCAGGCAGCTTTTTATTGCTTACCCAAAGGGCAAACGCAAACGGCAATCCTGTAAAATCAAACCATTCCTTCCCCAAGTCATAAACGTAGGGTACGGTATTCTTTTTACCGAAGGTGCGGTCACCGATCAGAACATAAGCATCCGGTTCCACACTATCATCTGTAATCAACTGAATCTCTCTTTTCCAATAATTCTTTAGCAGCACACGGGCAAGGCCATTAGAAGTACGCGATTGCTTATCCAGTCTGAGGGTATCCACCTCCGTAATGGGCTTATTGGAAAAAATAAACACCGAATCAACGGCACCTTCAGTTCCGATACAAAAATCTGTATTGATATAATATTCAGGAAGACTTAGTAGTGCGGCAGTCGGAATAATTCCCATATCCGCCTCGTCATCTATTACTTTTTGTGCGCAGGCACTTGGATAATCGACACTGAGATCAATCTGATCCATTACCTTTGATTTGCGTATTCCGTTCAAAAACGGATATGTGTTTGTATACGATACGGCTGAAACTCTAATTTTATTCATTCATCAATGCTTCTAGGTGGTCTGTATTGTAATGGTCTATAATTTCAAATTGACCATTATTATACAGCAATTTATATAAAGCAGTATTTGTGTGTGGAAAATCATCCATATATCGGGCATCAATACCAGTCATGAGGCAAAGCATGATACGTAGGGCACGGCCATGCATACAAACAAGGATATTTTCTTCATTTGTTTGGGCCAGCATATGATCCAATGCAACCTGCTGGCGTTCCATTAATGCATTAGGAGATTCTCCATTTTCAATACTGACATTCAATTCTCCGTTGCGCCATGCAGCAACTAATTGCTCAAAACCAGACAACAACTCAGGCGTCTGCTCTTTCCCTTCGTAGATTCCCCAGCTGATTTCGTCCAACCCGACAAGCTGTTCCCAGGGTAAATTTTGGTCAATAAAGCCTTTTACCGTCTGATGGGTCCGTAATAAAGTCGAGGTATATACTTTGTCAAAAGGCACTGTATTGTACCGTTCAAAGAAAGCCTGAGCCTGGGCCATGCCTGTTTCATTTAATGGAGAATTAACCCCCCTCCCCTGCACTATGCCCTTTAGATTTAAATCAGTCTGTCCGTGTCGTATAAAATAAAATGTCTTTTTCAAAATGAATATGATCTAGTTTATGGGTTCACAACAGGTAGTGCATAATAACTTTTCTTTTTGGTATCCTCTTCAAAGACAACATCATTATAGTCAGTTACCACATTATACAATGTATCGCGTTCAATGGGATGACGGCCTACCTTTTTAATCAATTCCACAACCTCTTTTGTTGTCATTCCAGGTTTTTGCTCTTCCGCACCAGCCATACTGTATATTTTGGTCGTATCGTCCAACGTACCATCAATATCGTCCACGCCAAAAGCTAGGGACAATTGTGCAGTATCTCTTGATATCATAGCCCAGTAGGCTTTGATATGATCAAAATTATCCATGTAGATCCGTGCGATCGCATAATTTCTTAAATCTTCGATAACAGACACCTCAGGGATATGTGACATCTGGTTCTCCTTATTTCGAAATTTCAATGGAATAAAAGTCTGGAAGCCGCCCGTTTTATCCTGAAGCTGTCGCAAACGTTCCATATGATCTACCCGATGCCAAAATTGCTCAATATGACCGTATAACATCGTTGCATTTGTATGCATCCCAAGACGATGTGCTTGCTCGTGAATATCTAACCACTGCTCTGCCGTACACTTATCATGCGCAATCTGTTCCCGAATTTCCGGATGAAAGATTTCTGCTCCACCGCCGGGCATCGAATCGAGACCACAAGATTGCAAATATTTCAGTCCATCGTAGTGGCTCAACTTTGCTTTCTTGAAAATGTAATAATATTCTACTGGCGTGAGTCCCTTAATATGTAATTCGGGTCGATGTGCTTTACATCTTTTAAAGAAATCCGCATAAAACTCGAGGTTTTGCTTCGGCACAACACCACCTGTAATATGCACTTCAGTAACGGCTTCATTGTCATATTTCTTCACAATATCCATCATGCCATCGACTTCCATTTCCCAACCTTCGGCGCGCTCTTTAATTAGTCTGGAATACGAACAGAATTTACAATCATATACACAGACATTCGTGGGCTCAATGTGAAAATTACGGTTAAAGAAGGTATGGTCTCCATGACGTTTCTCGCGGATATAATTGGCGAGAACACCAAGATAGCCTAATTCACCTTTTTCGTATAAAAGAACTCCTTCATCAAAAGTGATACGCTCCTCTCGCAAAACTTTCTCGGCTATATTTCTTAATTCAACGTCTAAATGTTTATCATTGATCAAGAAATTTAATTTATCTATTGCGTTCATTAATGTATCTCCTATCTTAAACAAATGTACCTAAAAGGCGACAAAAGTTATAATAAAATGTGATAACACTCATTCAGGATTGCGTCATGTTTAGTCCTACAAAGACAAACAAAACGTTCCTAAAACGACATGCTTAGTCGGTAAATTGCTGCATCTCAATTAACTTCTTATATAAGCCATTATGCTTTAGCAATTCACTATGGCTACCTGTTCCAACAATTTTCCCAGCTTCGATGACCACAATCTTATCCGCATTCTGAATGGTACTTAAACGATGGGCAATCACGACTGTTGTGCGATTATCCATCAATTTATAAAGGGAATCTTGTACTAGTTTCTCGGATTCGGTATCCAGGGCCGAAGTGGCCTCATCGAGCAGCATAATCGGTGGATTTTTCAATACCGCACGTGCAATACAGATCCGCTGACGCTGTCCACCTGACAATTTACCGCCCCGATCGCCAATATTGGTTTGGTACCCCTGATCTGTCTTTAGAATAAACTCATGTGCATTGGCTATTTTGGCAGCTGCTTCGATTTCTTCCTGACTAGCGGCTAGATTGGCAAATGCGATATTATTGAAAATAGTATCATTAAATAAAATTGATTCCTGATTGACCACCCCGATCATACTACGTAAAGAATCCTGATCCAGATCCCTTAGATCCACACCATCAAACAGGATCTGTCCGTCAGTGACATCCATAAATCGTGGAATGAGATCCACTAATGTTGATTTCCCGCCACCTGAGGGACCGACTAATGCAATTACTTTCCCTTTTTCAATCTCAAGGTCTATCCCCTGAAGAATCTTCTTATCTTTTGTATAAGCGAAATTTACATCTTTAAAAACAATACGTTGCTCGAAGCTTTCGACCTTTTTCGCATTCGGTTTGTCGGTCACCTCACTGCGTTCATCAACTAATTCCAACACCCGTTCTCCTGCTGCAAGGCCATTATGAATACCACTAAAAGCATCTGTCAATGCTTTTGCCGGGCGCATGACCTGCGAGAAAATGGCTATATAAGCGATAAATGCAGGTGCCGTCAAACTTTTATCTCCAGATAGCACCAAATGCCCGCCATACAATAAAATAATAGCAACCATCATCACCCCAAGCAGCTCCGAAACAGGAGAACCCAATTGTTGTCTCTTCGCCATTGCCCGACCAATATTGGCATATCGTTCGTTCTCATTATGAAATCTATTTTTTATAAAAGATACTGCATTAAAGGCTTTGATGATTTTGATACCGGATAATGCCTCATCCAGATAGGATATCATATTTCCATAGGATTCCTGAGCTGAACGCGCCTGGCTTTTTAAATTTTTTACAATTCGTGCTATAAAAAATGCTGAAATCGGAATAACCAATAAAGAAAAGAAGGTCAGCTTGGCCGAGATATTAAACAACATCACAATATACGCGATCAGCTGCAAAGGTTCTTTGAATACGACCTGTAGAGTACCCGTTACCGAATACTGTACAACCTGTACATCGGAAGCAACCTTGGAAACGATATCTCCTTTCCGCTGTCCCGTAAAATAACCGACATGCAGATCCATCACATTGTCAAATACTGCCCTGCGTAGTTTCAACAAGGTGTGAATGCGAAAATTTTCCATAATCCGCTGGCAGAAATAACGGAAAAGATTACTGATAAATACAGAAATTACAATAACAATACAAACGTACTTTAATGCACCATAAGCACCAAGCTGGCTATTTGCTACATTCGCATAGTAATTAAACCAGGCCAGAATATCCGTATAAGCCTCAGGTTTTACAACTTCAGTGACAGATTTACCGGTATTAAAAAGTGTATGGAGTAATGGAGCGAGTAATGCTAAATTTAAAGTGCTAAAAACAACCGTAATCAAGGTGCAGATTACATAGGGAATCGCAAATTTCTCAATGGGTTTAGCAAATGATAAGAGCCTAAAATATGTTTTCATTTATTTTGAACTAAGACAAATTAATTTGATACAAAAAATAATTTGCCGACCTCTCCTCTTCCATTAAAATTCTGTTAAGCGAGGAAATTGAACAAAAATAACAAATTAATCAAGAAAAGCACTCATACAGTTCTATTCAATAAAATTCCCAAGGGCAAGTATGAAACGATGATCGTGCTATTCATTTGAAAAAAAGACAAAAATAGCTACTTTTTATAGATAATTCCCTAATTTAGCTTCATTCAAATACCAAAATTATTAAAAATAAAATGCAAATAGACGTTGCCAAAAGATTGCAGCAAACTGAAGAATACTACTTCTCGAAAAAACTAAGAGAAATAGATGAGCTTAACAAACAGGGTGCACGTGTAATCAATCTAGGAATTGGAAGTCCTGACTTACCCCCTCATCCGGAGGTAATAGCGACATTGAATACGAATGCCCAACTTCCAAATGTACATGGCTATCAAAATTACAAAGGGGCTCCAGCTTTAAGACAGGCTGTTGCCGATTGGTATCAACGCTATTATCAGGCCACTTTTAATCCCAATACGGAAATCCTACCACTTATTGGATCGAAAGAAGGTATTGTACATATTTGCATGACTTACCTACAGGAAGGAGACAAGGCTTTAATCCCCAATCCCGGCTACCCTGCTTATGCTGCGGCTGTAAGATTGAGTGGAGCTGAATCGATCACGTATAAGCTTACACAGGAAAAAAATTGGCTGATTGACTTTGACGAACTTCGGAAACAAGACCTATCAAAAGTTAAATTGATGTGGATCAATTATCCACACATGCCTACGGGTGCCTCGGCTTCGGATGCGTTTTACAAAGAACTGATTGAATTTGCAAAGGAATTCAATATTCTTATCTGTCATGATAACCCCTATAGTTTTATCCTGACTGACAAACCGCGTAGTATCATGAGCGTGGAAGGCGCAAAAGAGGTCGCGATAGAATTAAATTCACTGAGCAAATCATCCAATATGGCTGGCTGGAGAGTCGGAGCATTGGTTGGTAGCGAAGAGCGTATCAATCAGGTGTTACGTTTTAAAAGCAATATGGACTCCGGAATGTTTTTGCCAGTTCAATTGGCGGCAGCAAAAGCCTTACAACTGCAAGATTCATGGTATCAGGATCTTAATAAAATTTATG
The DNA here is from genome assembly GCF_059420745.1 of Sphingobacterium sp. GW821-FHT03E03. NCBI lineage: Bacteria > Pseudomonadati > Bacteroidota > Sphingobacteriia > Sphingobacteriales > Sphingobacteriaceae > Sphingobacterium > Sphingobacterium sp. GW821-FHT03E03. The sequence goes on along the minus strand of NZ_JBWKUH010000015.1, from coordinate 118,540 downwards.
CAGATAGACGTCATAAAGTCTATGAAATCATGAACTTATTGGGCTGTTCATACCAAAAAGATCAGGTTGGTTTATTTGTATGGGCTCAAATCCCAAATTCCTATAAGGATGGTTATGCGCTTAGCGATGCTGTCTTGGACAAAGCACGTGTGTTTATCACACCGGGAGGGATTTTTGGAGATGGAGGGAATCAGTATATCCGGATCAGTCTCTGTGCCACAGTAGAAGTTCTTGAAGAATCCATCCAACGTATTAAGGATAATTTCTAGACACATTTTTCAAAATTAACATTTCAATCAAATGAAGTTTCCGCGATTACAGCAGACAAATAAATATAATCCGGATATCTCATATGGGCTTTGAAAGACAAACACGAATAAATAATTATTCACATATGAATATTGCCATCGTAGGCGTAGGCTTAATTGGCGGCTCAGTTGCCATCCGCTTAAAAGAAACAAAATTCTGCAGTAAGATCATTGGTGTAGATAAAAGTGAAAAAAATCTTGACAAAGCCAAGCAGATAGGCTTTATCGACGAAGCAATGACTTTGGAAGAAGCAATAAAGAACTGTAAGGTACTTATATTGACTATTCCCGTTGATGCGATTTTGCAGGTCGTTCCTCAGATCCTTGATCAGGTGACAGACCAGGTCGTTATCGACATGGGATCTACCAAGACAAACATACTCAACAAAATCAAAGATCACCCCAATAGAGGGCGCTATATTGCAGGTCACCCGATGGCCGGTACGGAATATTCTGGTCCCGAAGCTGCTGTAGCAGGCTTATTCAAAGGGAAGATGATGGTCTATGTTGAGGCCTTTAGAACGGATGAAGATGCGTTCGAAGTTACTGATGCGATCACAGATCAACTGGAGATGCGTACCTGCTTTATGAATGCGGACGAACACGATGTGCATACAGCTTATGTGTCGCATATCTCCCATCTTACTTCATTCGCACTAGCATTGACCGTATTGGAAAAGGAGAAATCGCAGGGACGTATATTTGAGCTGGCAGGATCAGGTTTTGAATCTACAGTCCGTTTGGCTAAAAGTTCACCCGATATGTGGACACCTATCTTCAAACAGAATCGCGAAAATGTACTGGAAGTCCTGGAGGAACATATCAAACAATTGCAATCCTTACATGATTCAATCGCGAGCGAAGATTATGATAAATTGCATAAACTCATCAAGCGTTCCAATAAGATTAAACGTATCATTAAGTAGGGTCTGAACTGGTTTAACGTAGAACAATTGCAGTTCCAGAGGAACCTCAACTAAAAATAGAAGGTGGCTATCCAAATTCGGATAGCCACCTTTCTATTTAATTGTATTCATTCTTCCCGCAGTCTCAATTCAATTCTCCTGGGAAAGCTTTTTCTTTTTGATGGCTTACTCGTCTTCCAATTCATTAAACTTATCTAAATCGAGCTTCGCCCCCACTGCATCGCCGAGCTTTTCTTTGATAGCAGCGCGATAAGAATATAAGTCTGAATAATAGGGATTCAATTCAATAGCTGTCGAATAATCCACCAATGCGCCATGCATGTCTTCCAATTTTTCCTTGAGATCGGCTCGCAAAGAATACACATAAAAGTCATCAGGATTCAGTTCGACCAAACGGTCGAAATCAGACAATGCCTCAGGAAGACAGCCTAGACGTTCAAATAAAGAAGCCCGTTCTTCATACACAATAGATGAGTTGCTGTCATTTTCTTCCGCTTTCGCATAATCTTCAAGTGCTTTTTCGGAATAACGGTAAGATTCAAACACCTTGGCACGGAATACATAGGCAGCAGTTTGATTTTCATCAAGCTCGATCGCCTGATTAAAATCATTTAAAGCCAACTCAAAGCAGGTCAATTTAAGATAGAGACTTCCTCTGAAAACAAAGAGGTTACTATCTCCTGTTGTATTTTTATTGATGGCTGAGGTATACAATTCGATCGCCTTCAGATAATCATAACAATGTACATATTCAAGTCCTAATGAATTCAGTTCGTCCGTACTGAGTTCTTTGGGCGTAGATTCCAGCTCTTGAATAACCAGATTTTCGGCTTCAAAATAGCTCACTTCGGCCTGATTTTCCTGCCATTCCAATACACTGTGATAATTAAAATCCAATCTTTTGGCAATCTGGTAATCATAAAATGCGCCCTCATCTTCACCGATCAAGCGATAGACTAGGCATCGGCTTGCATAAAAATAGGGTTCCTCTTTAAAATGTTCAATTGCCCTGCTATAGACAGCGATCGCTTCTTCATAGGCTTTTATTTTAAAATAATAGAGTCCAAGGTAACTGTATGCCAGCGTACTGTTTGACAACACAATGACTTCTTCCAGGACTTGCACAGGATCGTTATCAGCAATAATCCCCATCGAAAAGCCTTGTAACAGGAGTTTGATATCTGCTTGTTGGATGTGATCAAACTCATCCGCGGAAAAGGGAATGATATCCTTTGGAAAAAAAGACGAAATTGGCAAAAAAGAAAATTTAGCAAGCAATATAGGTGTGGGAAGTTTAAAATCCGCCGCTGTAACAGCATTGCCGCGAAGGGTAACAGATAGATTTGATATCATTTGCTTCATACCCAAAACTAAGCTAAATTTCGATACAAAAGAAATTTAACCGCCTCCATTTCCTGTTTAAATAGAAACCATTTAGTTCAACTCACCGGTCAAATAGAGGTATTTGTACCGAACGATATCCCTTGAATTCGTAAATCTGACAAGCTTTTCACGTTTAAAGACATAATTAGAAACCTTGTCTTCCATTAAACGTAAGAACTCAACAAACTCCGCGAAAAAGCTTTGGCGTTCACCGGCTGTAAACTGACTATTTCTTACAATCCAAAAAAACTGGTCTTCATTGACATGAAAAGACACTTCATTTTTCTTCTCTTTTCGAAAAATAAAAATCGGGTCGTTTTCTTGGTTAATAAATAAAGCAAAACCGGTATTTCCACCATCCAGGTTTACCACAAAAGCGGAAAAATAAACGGTACCTATCTGTAAATTTTCCAGACAAATTAATTTATGCAACATCAGGTTGGCAGTTAGATCACCTAAAAGTATTAAGTTTTTATTAAAAAACAAAAAAAGACCCACAAAAATGTGAGTCTTTTTATTACAAATAGGATTTTACTAGAACGTAAATTTCACTGAAGCGTTCCAGGTTCTGCCCTGACCGATCAATACAAAATTGGATGTATCAATACCATTCCAGATATTGTCAGCATTTGTCGTTACTGTACTGGAGGTCGCCTCGGAAATATAGAATTTGTTTAATACGTTATTCATATTAACACGGAAACTCATTGTATTTTTATCACTTACTTTAACCTCATAGGATAATCCGGCATCCAGTAGATTGAAAGAAGGAAGCTCAATTACTCGACCAACTTTTTTACCATCTTCTTCAACTGTTCTATGTCTTGAAGAATATAGGCGATCGTACTGTCTGTAGTTACCATCAACTGAAAACCCTTTGAATACAATATATTTAGCACCGAAACCATAAGTTGTCTGCGCAGCATTTCCAACATGCTCTCCAGTCAAATCTACCTCTTCTCTACCTAGTTCAACACGGTTATCATTGCGTTCAATAGCTGTTACTTTTCCATCATATTTCCAATCACCGATTGATGCAAAACCAGTTAAAGTAAGCCCATGAAACGGACGAGCAGCAATGTCTAATTCAGCCCCTTTATGATCCTGTTTAACACCATAATTTGACGTATAGATATATTGTCCTGCAAGCAAAACGCTCGGATCATTCTGGGGGTTATATTTAGCAACGTCCTTATCTGTTGCCAGTCTAGAGCTACCTGTAACTCGATTTTCCCAAGTTGTACGGTAAACATTCACATTCACATCCAAGAATCTAGAAGCAAATTTATATCCAGCTTCTAAACCCAGAATTTTTTCATTGTCAGCATTTTCATTGATATCATTTGCATAATTCATGAAAATATTGTTTTGATAAGGCTGACGGGAATAATACCCTGCATTAGCAAAAAGACTGTGTTTACCCAAAGTATAACTTACACCACCTTTGGTATTGTATCCAAAGTTGTTAACTGTTTTGGATTTTTCATTTCCTGGTGTATATTGAAAATAATCGTAGCGCTTATTTTGTTGTTCAGAAACTGATCCTTGGAAAAATGCTGTAAAACCATTTTTAGCATATTCCAATTGACCAAATAAACCTCCGTAGCGGATATATTGGTTATAGTCCCAAGACAGTCTGTCTTCACGAGAATCAGGCTTGCTTGAGAAAGCTTTCCAAGGATTAGTGGAATATGTATTGGTTACATATACCGGATCAGTAATATTAATATTACCGCCCAACAACACACCATTTGTATTGGCAAGTGGATCAGTTAACTTACGATAATGTGTACCTTTATAATCTCTGACATCAAAACCAATGTTAAAATTCAAAGACTCTGAAAGTTTACGGTTGTAGTTTGAAACAACGCCAAACCATTGGTGATTGTTCACATCGGCTGCTAGGTATTTTTCTTTGTTGTACTTGTCACCTCTTAACCCTTGGCCACCACCAGCAGCCAAAGAAGCATATACTACTGTAGATAATGAAGATTTATCATCGATGGTCCAATCCCAGTTTAAGTTAGCAACTGGTTTGTGATAAAAGTTCTTCTGTGGATTCATCATCACCCCATTGACATCTTTATAGTTATCATTGTATCGCTTACCATATTGTAAGTAATTTGATAATTTAGATGTAAATCCTTGGTTATGCCATTGCGGGGCTCCTGTAATCATCAAGTTAAGATTGTGCTTTTCACTTGCCTTATAACCTACAGAAAGGAAATAGCTCTGCCCTGCACCTTCAGTATGATCCATATAGCCGTCACCAGACCATTGTGTAAACATTGCCGAAACAGCAAATCCGTTTCTCATCAAACCTGTATTGTAACCAACAGTAGCTTTCATAAACATGTCGTTACCGACTGTTGTCCGCACAAAACCACCTTCTTTCATCGAAGTGGATTGCGTCACATAGTTTACAGTTCCCCCTACAGATGAAATGGCTAATTTAGAAGCCCCCAGACCACGTTGAATCTGTACCAAAGAAGCAATATCTGTAAGACCAGACCAGTTGGACCAATATACGCTACCATTATCCATACCATTGATCGGCTGACCGTTCAATAAAAATGCCGTATTGGACTGGTCAAAACCACGTGTAGTCATTGAAGACTCTCCAAAACCTTTGGCCTGACCAGTAATATATACAGATGGCGTATTTGCAAGCGCTGAAGTAATATCCTGTGCTCCTACTTTTTCCTCTAAATCTCTTTTATGGATTGTAGATACTGCAATAGGTGTTTTTCTACCTACAGCAATATCAATAACACCATGACCAACAACAACAACCTCATCTAAATCCGTTGAAGAGCCCTCCGAAAAAGTCGGATTTATATTCAACGATTCGCCCGATTTCAACATGATGTTTTCAATGACAACCGGAGTTTCACCAATGTAGGTAACTTCCACTTTGTAGGGACCGCCCTCTTGAAGATTTGAAATTTGAAATTTTCCTTGAGCATCAGCTGAGCCGCTTACAACTTGTCCACTTGGGATGTGGGTGATTTTAATGGTTGCTCCTTTAACTGTTTGTCCAGTAGCCTCTTTTACAACTCCTGAAACCGAACTAGTATTTGCCGTTTGTGCATGAACCGTGCCATAGCTAGCAAAAACAAGTGCAAAAAAAAGTAAAGACTTTTTCATCTTAGATGTGATTGTTTTGTTTTTTGTGCCGCAAAATTAGGAATTGATTGTCTTTTTAACTAATTTTAACACTAGCACAACTGTAAACAGTCCGTTTATATTCACTTCGAATTTTAATCATCCATAGATTAAGTTTGATTTTAAGATCAAAACAACAAACCAAAAATAAGCTTGTTAATAGGAATACAACAAAAACATCGTTTTAATGGAAATATATCAAAAGTAGTCAGAATAAAATTTTGTCTTCTTTGAATAAGTCAACACATTCTTTTATTTCCGTTTTTTATCCCAGATCTACCTGAGACACTCTTTATTACTACAGCAGAGCATAAGGTCTTTGCGTTTTTTAGTCAAACACAGCAGCAGTTAAGATCAAAATGGCTATATTTAAGTAATAATAAAAAACTATGTTGTCCATTGAACAGGCTTACGCAGGTGTTCTTGAACCTGCATTGATTGAAGAAATTATAAAGAACGCTCGCATCAAAACTTTTCGTGAAGGCGATCTTATCATCGATACCGATCAATACATCAGCGCAATGCCCCTATTGCTAACGGGAGCGATCAAAGTCGTCCGTGAGGATGAAGCCAAAGGCGAACTCTTACTATATTATCTTGAACAGGGACAGACCTGTACCATGTCTATCGCCTGTTGTCTGGGTGATAAAAAAAGTGAAATTCGTGCTCGGGCTGAAAAGGATACAACCGTAGCCATGATCCCCAATGAACAGGTCAATGACTGGATGGGAAAATACCCTTCCTGGCGGAATTTCATTATATCGAGTTATGCCAGCCGGATGAATGAAATGCTGCAGGCTGTAGATAATCTTGCATTCTCCAATATGGAAGAACGTATCCTCAATTACCTGAAAGCCAAAGTAAATCTTACCAACGACCGAATTCTTACCCTTACTCATCAGGATATTGCATCCGATTTGAACACTTCCCGTGTTGTCGTCTCCCGGATCTTAAAAAAACTGGAGAACGAGGACAAAATCGTACTGCTCAGGAATGAGATCAGGGTATTGATTTAGCCGCAGAAATAAATTCATATCAAACGGATATGGAGGTTATACGGTCAAATTTAAATGCCTATTATTGTTGTCCTAGCTTTACGCCCTATAGATCCAAAAACATTTGTACCTTTATTGTGAGCTGAATGTTCGATTCACATGACACAATTTAATATGAAAACAGAAAACGTAGGATTTATAGGATTAGGAAACATGGGGAATCCCATGGCAAAAAACCTTGAAAAAGCAGGTTTTCCGCTTGCCGTTTACAACAGAAATATCGCCAGAACAACAGACTTTGTAGCACAATCAACTGTTTATAGTGAAGTCACAGATCTGATCGGCGCCAGTGATGTGGTTTTTACCATGCTGACAAACGATGACGCAGTCGAGGAGGTTTACGGCAAAATTCTTGAACAGCCTATCAGCGGGAAATTATTTGTGGATATGAGTACCATCGCTCAAGATGTGAGTATCAATCTTGCCAATAAGCTAAAAGCAAAAGGTGCCGCATTTCTGGATGCTCCTGTCGCAGGAAGCACCAAACCCGCTGCTGAAGGTACATTGATCATTATGGTTGGCGGAGAACAGACCGACCTTGAGCGTGCCAGACCTTACCTTGAAAAGATGGGAAAATCCATTAAACACCTTGGTGAAAATGGCAAAGGTATTGCCGCAAAACTAGCCATCAATTATTTTCTATCAATCATCTATCAAGGTCTGGCCGAAACCATCCTATTCTCCGATCAATTAGGGATTGAACGCAGTGAAATGCTAGAGATTATCAACGATAGTGCCAGCGGTAGCGGAGCAACAAAAGTAAAAACTCCTTTGCTCGTTGAAGGAAATTATACCGCAGCATTTGCGCTGGATCTGATGTTAAAAGATATCCGGTTGGCACAACAGGCGGGAGCCACCTATCCCCTACTTGGCACCTTGCTCGACACCTATAAAAAGGCACATGAAAACGGCTTGGGACAATTGGATGTGATCGGAATTATAGAGTCAATAAAACCATCCGGAGTCTAAATTTGTTTATAAAGCATAATAAGCACTTCGACTGAACACAACGATATTACCTTTAATCACACAGCCCATCTGATGGCTAAAAAAAATTAAGAACAGATGAAAACAGCTTTGACATTTTTTCTATTAACTATCGTTACCATGAGCATGAAAGCACAGGAGTTAAAACAGGTATCCTATAAAGACGGAACACAGCAACTAAATGGTCTTATCACGTCCAATGCGAATAAAAAAGGGCCTGCGGTCCTTATTTTACCCGCTTGGAAAGGCATAGACAATGAAGCAAAACAGGCCGCTTTACAACTTGAAAAAGAAGGTTATATTGCTTTCATTGCCGATATCTATGGTGAAGGAAATATCCCTACAGACAACACGGCAGCTTCGAAAATAGCAGGTCACTATAAAACAGACTACAAGGCTTATCAGCAGCGCATTGCGGCTGCGCTAAAACAATTGAAGGAAACAGGAGCTGATCCCGGAAAAATTGCGGTAATTGGTTATTGCTTTGGCGGAACCGGAGCGCTGGAGACAGCACGCGCTGGTTTTCCTGTCGCAGCTGTGGTCAGTATTCATGGTGGGCTCTCCAAATCAGTAGATAGACCTAATACAGCGATCAATGTGAAAGTATTGGTTGAGCATCCTGCCGCTGACAAAAGTGTATCAAAAGAAGATTATGATGGATTGGTTAAGGAACTTAATGAAGGAAAAGCGGACTGGCAAATCATCACCTATGCCAATTCTGGCCATACCTTTACCAATCCGGAATCACCAGAATATAACCCTGTCATGGCCAAACGTGCCTGGGAGCATACTTTACTATTCATAAAAGAAGTACTAAACTAAAGTATATAAAGATAAAGCTCCCCTATTCAAATGAACTGTCATTCCAGATCAATAGCGCTCCATCCGATCATTTTCCAGTTATTGGCACTCCTGATCTGTACGACTGTAGCACGATCCCAAACGATAAAATCAATGGAAATCGGAGCGCCTACGCAAGCAATCCTGTTCGTTACCAATGAATCCGATAAATCAACGGATTTCGCGATGCGTCTCCATGATCAAAAGGCAAATGAAATTATTAGACAGGTTCCCTATAGTACCACCAAACTACTGGTCTCAAAAACAGATGCCCAAAAATTTACTTTTGTTGTCAACAAGCGTAAGTGGACAGTGGATGTACCGACCCTTAAACAACGAAATGCCATGATCCTGTTTGATGGTCAGAGCCGACCAAAAGTGATCTATGAAAGTCAAAGCTATCTCCAGGCCGCAAAGCAAATATTAACAAACAATAAGCAGACAAGTACACCTCAAAAAGCGCTTAAATACGATGCAAAACTATTCTTCGATTCCATAGCAGCTATTCCGTTTAAACCATCCAAGCAATATGCTGAGACCATCATTTCCCGATCCAGTCTTCCGATCTACTCCACTCAGAAAAAAGGCAAATATGACGGAACTTATATTTCGCAGACTTTTACAGGGGGGAACCTCGAAAAACCCAGTGGCATTCTAACGACTGTTTATCAGCAAGGCAAAGAGCTCTCCGCAAACAATTTGTCTAATGGGATCAATTTTTACACCAAATATTTTTACAACAAATGGGGATTAATCGATTCGATACAACAGCTTCAAGACAGCAAATGGTCCTCTAGCACAATTTATCAATACTTACCGCATGCTATTATCATTACCGATCCTGAGCGGCGAACCGCCTCCATCCATCATTTAAATGATCAATATCAAGTGTTCCGGGAGGAGTCCATCCACTTCGTTTACCAAAGGATGCATTGGGTCGACCACCATTACAATGAAAATGGGCAGCTTATTGAGGAAGTTTCAGGGCTAAATGACGCTATCGAAAAACGTACACTGTATTATTATGATAACCCAAAAGCAGACAATTTCTCTTCGTGGCAGGTATTTGACACGACGGGGAAGCTCACTGCCGAATCCAAAATAGCTGTGCAAGGCAACGAAAGCACCTACCTGTTTTATCGTGATGGTACATTGGAATTGAAGATAGTCTCAAAAGAACAGGGCGATTATCAATATGAGAGCACTGTATTTGATAAGCAGAATAAAATCACCTCTAAAACAATACAAACAAAGAAAAGTTCCTCCAATTCTCAATAATTAAAACGCGCAAACTGAAATAGAAGGAAGCAATAAACCATCATTTGTTATTAGTGAAAAAACGGAAATTAATAAGTCAACGTCACCCTTTGCTGTATTTTCTTGCTGTCTGGGCAAGAAGAACACAAAGAAAAACCATTTGGTTACTGGATAATAAAAAGTACACAAAAACCAAATCTACAACAGCACTGCAGTACCGCATCAAAAAACACCAGTCCGTTTTATTAAAGAAGCTGGGAGAAAATAATATGCAGCTGCAGATCAATAAAGTGACCAATCTAAAGATTGCAGCAAAGCAGATCAATGGTATACTGATCCAGCCCGGTGAAACCTTTTCATTCTGTAAACTGGTCGGCCAGCCCACACAAAAGAAAGGCTATCTTCCGGGGATGGAATTGTCTTTCGGCGAAGCACGGGCAGGTATCGGTGGTGGAATCTGCCAGATCTCCAATCTGATCCATTGGCTTGTTATCCATAGCCCACTCACAGTCACAGAGCGTTATCACCATTCTTTTGATCCGTTTCCCGATGATGGGCGTGTATTACCTTTCGGAAGCGGTGCAACAGTGTTTTACAACTATCGCGACTATCAGTTTACCAACAATACACCCTACACGTTTCAGATCAATCTCTGGTTTACCGAAAAATGTCTTGAAGGTGAACTGAGGATCGATCAGGAACTCGATTTTGCCTATCACATCATTGAAAAAGAGCATCAATTCCTTAAAATAGGAGATCAATTCTATCGAAAAAATGAAATCTGGCGAGAAAAATTCCTAAAATTCCAGGGAGGAAAGGTTGTTGATACAGAACTCCTGACTAAAAATTTTGCCCGTGTCACTTATACCCCACCGGACTATTTGGAATTGCCAGCTGAAGACAATATAACATCTTAAGTACACCGAATTCACCGTTGAGAGCAATGCTGTTTCTTCGCAAATAGACCTGCCTGCCTGCCTGCCTGCCTGCCTGCCTGCCTGCCTGCCTGCCTGCCTGCCTGCCTGCCATTGATCATTACTGGCCTGTCGCTTCCCTCGTATATGCCCAGTCTATTTTCCTCGCTCGAATGCGGCTGAAAATACACGCGCACTCCGGTCTATTGACTAACGTCTAGTTTTACTATTCTGGGACTGAATAAAACACTGGTTATAAAAAGTCCTTTTTTTTGTCTAAGTTTGGTATGGCTTTGGGGGTATTCTGTATAGAATTGAGATAGTCCCTTCGAACCTGATTCGGTTTATACCGGCGTAGGGAAAAGCAACCGCTTAGGTATATTGAAATATACCCGACAGCCCATCTGTCTCATTTCTTCCTGACAAAGCCACCTGCAAATATAGAAAACAAAAGGAATGGAAGATTTAATTATCGATCTGTTAGCACAGGTCAGAAGACAAAAACCACTTGTACATAATATTACGAATTTGGTGGTGATGAATAACACCGCCAATGCGCTTCTCGCTCTTGGAGCTTCCCCAGTCATGGTTCACAGTCCATCCGAAGTGCGCGAGGTTGTTGACCTTGCCCAGTCGTTGGTACTTAACATCGGCACATTGAGTGAACTTACCGCCGAGTCCATGCTTGTTGCAGCGGAACATGCTAATAACATTGGCCGCCCTTGGGTATTGGATCCTGTGGGTGCGGGAATATCCGCTTTTCGCAATGACTTATTGGCAAATCTCCTGGAGTTAAAGCCAACTGTGATACGGGGAAATGCATCAGAGATCATGAGCCTCTACAATTTCAACGAGGTCAATACCAAAGGTGTAGACAGCACCTCAGATAGCAAAGCAGCTATCGGCTTTGGTAAAGCATTACAAGAACAATTGGGATCTATCATCTGTATCTCTGGAAAGGTAGACTATATCCTGTCCGAACAGCGTACCGCTGAGGTGCACAATGGGCACCCCTTGATGACCCAGGTTACCGGACTTGGCTGTAGCGCAACTGCACTCATCGGTGCATTTTTAGCAGTCACAGACCATCCTTTTGAAGCAGCGACCGCCGGTGTCTCCCTTTTGAGCTTAGCAGGTGAACTGGCTACAGCGCGATCCGCTGGTCCGGGTTCCTTACAGATGAATCTCTATGATGAACTCTATCTGCTGAATGATGAGCGTATCCGTATGCATCTCAACCTGAAACATTATGGCAATTAATCCCCTATTTCCTTATCCCTTGTATCTGGTTATCTCCGAACAGGATTGCTACCCACAATCTTGGCTCCATGTTGCCGAAGAAGCCATAATCGGCGGTGTGGATATTATTCAGTTACGCGAAAAGAACGAAACGCCGACGGGGTTTCTGGAAAAAGCCAAGAAGTTAAAACAGATTACCGATCGTTACGGAATCCCATTAATCATCAATGATGCTGTGGATATTGGGATTGAAATCGAGGCATGGGGGGTACATGTCGGACAAAACGATCGTCAACCTATAGAAATAAGGGAAAAATATGGACCGCGTCTTCAAATTGGCTGGTCGCTTGAAGATCGAACACAACTTGACAGCAAACAGATGGCCGCCGTAGACCATCTTGGAGTCAGCCCAATTTTTCCAACAAAAACAAAAACAGACACTATTACAACCTGGGGGATCAGTGGACTGGGCGAGCTACGGAATTTAACCGAAAAGCCCTTGATCGCCATCGGCGGCATGAACCTAGCTACCAGTGCAAGTGCCTGGCTGTCTGGCGTAGATTCCATTGCGGTCGTCTCGGCAATTTGCCAAAGTAAAAATCCAAGAGAGCGTAGCGCTCAATTAAAGGAATTATTAACATGAAAATAGTGAAACAATATACAGTGCCCACCGTCCTGAGTATTGCCGGTTTTGACGGCAGTGGCGGAGCAGGCATCCAAGCAGATACGAAAACCATATCAGCCCTGGGATGTTATGCAATGAACGTCTTAACGGCATTACCAATACAAAACACACAAGGGGTGCGGAATATTTACGAGATACCGACCCAAGCAGTGCGTGAGCAGCTGGATGCGATCTTCGACGATATTTATCCGGATGCGATCAAAATCGGGATGGTTCATAACATTGAGCTTGTCGAACTGATCAGCAGCTATTTGAAAGATTACCGTGGAACAATCGTATTTGATCCTGTGATGGTGTCGACAAGTGGTCACAAATTGATCAATGATGACACAATACAGGCATGTATGGACTTGCTTTTTCCACAAGCCACAATTATCACTCCCAACCTGGATGAAGTCAGTGTACTTGTCGGACGAACCATAGCTGAGGTCAAAGAAATGGAAAAAGCAGGCATTGAACTTCTTGAAAAAGGATGTCAGTCAGTCCTTATTAAAGGCGGACACCTCCAGACAAGCGAACTCACCTCCCTCCTCTTTCAGCAACATGCGTCACCATTGGTATTTAAATCACAAAAAATTGACAGCAAAAATACACATGGATCCGGCTGCTCTCTTTCTTCAGCAATAGCGAGCCAGTTGGCGCAGCAATTCCCTCTTGCTAAGGCTGTCGCTACTGCTTTAGATTATGTCCACGAGGCAATCAAAGGCAGCAAGGATCTCGTGATTGGCAAAGGAAATGGGCCACTTAATCATTTCCACAACCCTATTAAACTTATTGTTCATGAAATGGAGCGATAAAGCCTGGGATGCTATAAGACCAATTTATGCTGATATCTTAGCGATGCCCTTTATTTCTGAACTGAGCAATGGCAGTCTACCGCTGGACAAATTTCAATTCTATATGCGCCAGGATGCTTTCTATCTGGAGGAATTTGGACGTGTTTTAGCTTTTATCGGTGCAAAGAGTGCAGACAATCAACAAGCCCTGGATTATTTTGAATTTGGACGCAATGCGCTTATTGTCGAAAAAGCGCTCCATGAAAACTATTTTAAAGAATTTGGTATGGATCCGGAAGACGACAACAAGATAGAACCCGTTTGCCACCATTACGTGCATTTTTTAAAAAGTGTAGCTGCCTTTGAACCTATTGAAGTCGCTATGGCTGCGACTTTACCCTGCTTTTGGATTTATAAAGAAGTTGGCGACCACATCGTTTCGATCGCTAGTGGCGACCAAAACCCCTATTCCAAATGGATCAATACCTATAGTGGTGAGGACTTCGCCGAGGGCGTGAACAAAGCCAAAAATTACGTCGATCAAATTTCTGAACAAACGACTGCAACAAATCGGGAGAAAATGCGACAAGTATTTATAACAGCTTCCCGATTGGAATATCATTTCTGGCAGGCAGCTTACGAAAAGAGCATGTGGTAACCACAAAAACAACAGTTAAATTGTTCGATAGCGAACACCAGTTGTTCAAAAATGGGCAATAGGAGAAAACGTCTAAAAGTAAAAATAGCTATTTATCAGTGATTTACATGGTTTTTAAATTTTGGCACCACTATTATATATGTAAGGAAGGAAATGAGGCTGTTTTTCGAAATTAAAATAAAAATTATTATAGCATAGAATTAAAAACTACTAATAGACAAAACCATGAAAAGAATTTTAACTATCGCCTTTATTTCTTTTTTATACGTTGCCCAGGCCCAAGAACGTGAAACCCGTAAGATTTCTGCTCCGGATGGCATTTCGGCAGCGACATCACTACGTGTAGACTACGTTCAATCCAATCGCAATGAAGTTGTTGTTGAAGCTGACAATGCGGAGCATCTGTCGTTGATAGAGACAAATGTTAAAAATGGCATATTACATGTGCAATATAAACGGAATTCACAGATCAGAAATGCAAGAAACAACCGTGTAACGGTATATTCAAGTAAAATTCCGACAAGTTTTTCCGCTTCTTCCAGTGGATCAATCTACAGCAACGAAACCATCAAGGCAAACAAAATATCTGTCAATGTTTCTTCATCGGCCAGAATTACACTTAAAAAATTAATTGCCGATGATATTTCACTTTCGACAAGTTCCTCGAGTAGGTTAACGGCTGATGTAAGTGCAAAAAATCTAACGGTGAATTCCACAAGTTCGTCAAGACAGGAAATTGCAGGAAGTGCGACGAATCTGGATTTAAATGCCAACTCCTCTACTTCAGTTGACATGGCCGCTTTTACAACTACCAATGCAGAGGTCAATGCCAGCACATCCTCAGGTGTAACCCTAAGTGTTAAGGATAATCTACACGGTAAAGTTTCTACCTCAGCAAAGATCTCCTTAAAAAATCAGCCACGAAATGTCCAAGTTGACAAATCGACAAGTGGCCGAGTCGTTATGTAATTTTAGTTTAGGTCTTTAAAAAAGACTGTTTATTTATGTTTAATGTTTAGTTAGCTAAAGGTGGCGCCCTCCCCAGCGCCACCTTTTTTCTGCTTCTCCACCCTACTCTCATCGGTCAGAAACTGAACTAGCTCGCCCTCCAACAACCTGTTAACAGAAGCCAATTCCCCGGATATCATCTGATATTTTCGTATCTTGTGCCAAGAAACACAAGCACACATAACACACAATCCAATGGATAATTTTTTAGCAAGTAGCCTCAAGCAATTTCATGAATTTAAATCTTTGGGAGACAAGACCTTCGCTCAATTGAGTGATGAGCACTTGTTCTGGCAATTCAACCCATCCAGCAACAGTATTGCCCTCATTGTGAAACACCTCCATGGGAATATGCTTTCGCGTTGGACAGACTTTCTACATTCGGACGGTGAAAAAGAGGGAAGAGACCGCGATATGGAATTCGAAAATACCGAGATGAGCAGAGCGCAACTGATCACGTTGTGGAACGAAGGTTGGGATTGTTTATTTCAAGCACTTGAATCTTTAAATGAGCAAGACCTGACGAAAACAATCTTTATCCGCGGAGAAGGACATACCGTATTAGCAGCTATCCACCGCCAACTTGCCCACTACCCTTATCACGTCGGTCAGATCGTTTACATCGGAAAAATGTGCCAGGATGAGCAATGGACTTCACTATCCATTCCAAAAGGAAAATCTGCAGATTTTAACCAGGAAAAATTTGATCAAAGCAAAAAAGTATAACTTGGAACTATTGGTTGTAGCTGCCCAATTGTTGATTGGGCACTCATCCGCCTAAATTTTTGAATTGCAATCGTATCCTACAAATCCGTTTAAAACGTTACATGGAAGGTGTTGTTTTAGGTATTCTTTAGCAAAGAATTGATTATATTTGTATGATCTACCATTACTAATTCCTTTACGAGTCAATCCCATGGAAATTAGCTTGTTTAGGGTTGTAAAACAAATAGCAAGCGCGGGGAGCTCATTGACCCACTTTAGCGTAGATAGGTAATTTATAATTATTTAAAGATGAAAAATTCAATTAAGATCATCAACAATTACGAATATAAAAAGTTATTCTTACCTGATGTTTCTGAGCATAATCTATTTAACGAAAGTAAAATCCAGGTTTATCGAATTGAAAATTATCTCCGGAGCATTTTAATGCCCGTCATTCCTTATCGTACTACATTTAATTTTCTAATTTTCGTAACAAAAGGTTCCCTGACACAACACCTGGAATCAGCCTCCTATACACTGACTGAACACCAAGTCATCAATATCAAGCAAGGTAATATCACCGCAACGTTGGCGATCTCCGATGATGTTGAAGGTTTTTTTGTGGTTTATGAAAACGAAATTGTCACTGATATCGAACTTGGGATCAATGACATCAAATTTTTCAATTCCCATCCCTTCACTACGTTAAAGCCGCATGTTGCCAATTGGATTCAGCAAATGCTGATTCTTTTGGAGGAAGAGCTTTTTACCGAAGGTCGCGTGATGGAGGTATGTATCTCGATGATGCAGTGCATCTTATTGAAGGTCATCAAATCGGATATCGAAACCAAGGCACCGATGAGTAGACAACTAGATATTGCATTTCGCTTTCGTGAATATGTCCAAAAGTTCCATATTGACCATAAAAATGTATTGTTTTACGCCAATCTATTGCATATCTCCGAAAACTACCTGAACAAATGTGTGAAGGAGGCAACCAATAAGCCACCCAAGCAATGGATTACAGAAATCAGTATCCTGCATAGCCAGATCCTCTTGCAGGATGCCACGAGAGATATTGCGGGAATAGCGTTCGAGTTGAAGTTTCAATCGCCCTCCTATTTCACGAGACTATTTAAAAAAATCACCGGGTATTCACCCAGTGATTATCGCAAACATAAGTTTATGGCAGACTAATGTTTATGGTAAGGCAGGTTCCAAATGAGGTCAACTGCCAGATAATGTACTCCAAAATCCACTTGATCATAGCCCTTGATCAGATCATTCATGTAGCCTACATCCAGTCGTAGGGGCGTCTTTGGAATATCTGTCATGTAATAAAAGCCCAAACGTGTTTCCTTGTAACCAAAGCTCGACCAAGCATCCTCCGGTTTATTCAGTTTACTGATCGCAAAAAGCCCCTCGGCACTCAATGCCAGTTCCTGCTTATTTTTATCGGAGATTTTAAAATTCACCTGCGATTTCAGCCGGGTTCTAAACTGAAAATTCTCTTCCGCTTTGTGAAAGTCCGCAGTAAAAAATTTCCGGAACTCCTGCCGCAGTGTATTTTTCCATTTCCAGCGCTCAGCCAGCTTAAAAGTATACGCATAACGTCCATACAATCGGAATTCCTGTTCAACTCCTTCATTGTGGTAGGGTGCTGTTTCATCATATACATTTTGACGTCTGTAGCTCAGCGCATAACTATATTGCTGATTTGGCGCAAATTTGTGATAGACCTCATGATTCAACACCCAGATGGCCTGCTTATGAAAAGGATTGGAGTCGTCAGGTGTACTTTTGGTTCCCAGGCCGATATAGGTCAGTGCTTCCTTTGTTCCGGCACTGTCCAACTTGCGTCGCAGGCCCAACACCGACCAGGAGGCCGTTTTGGCTTTACCAAGCCCTGGCGGACTTACCTGCCCATATACGGTGTTTATATGAATTCCCAATAAGAGTATTATTGGGAATAGATTTATGAAACGAAATTTCAACATCAGATAAAATTTTAGTAAAAAAAAGATTAGGGAGTCTCCGCTGTCGCAGAAAATTTAGCCACCAACCAATTGTCCAATCGTTTGACAGGCTCCATTGCCCACATCGCGACCACAAAAGGAAACGTTAGGGTCGTCCAACCATTGTGGATCAGGAAATGGTCAAAATAGGTTGCTATAATAACCGCAATGAGTACATAAATACCATCTCTGACGCGTTGCCCGCTCAAAGCAATCCCACATAAAACGGCATTGAAGCTAAAGATCCCATTATTGGTCATATCGGTTGATTCATGCCCATGATGCGATATATAAACGCTAATAATTACAGCTGCAGAAGCATATAACGCCGCGATTGGCTTACTGATAAAAACACCAATGAAAAAGATCAATCCCGCAACTAAGCTACCCTGAAAAATAACCTGACCAAAGGCATGTCCCTCAATAAGGAAATCGTCCATTTCCTCAATATCCACAAAGTGTTCTGGAACAGTTCGTAAAGCCAATTCTGGAATACTCAATACATATAGCGCAATCCAGGTGATCATGATAAAAGGAAATGTAAATACAGGAATATTTTTCTTCAGTGCAAAGCCCATTAAAATCGTGGTCAATGCAGAACCGATGATCAAGGCAGCCCATACCCAGATATTAGCCTGAAAATAAAAGACGAGCGCAATCCCATATAATGTGGCATTAAATCCAAAGAGCCCATCATTAATATGGTCCTCATCAAACTTCATCAATTTCGCCGTTATTACCCCGATCAGATTTGCAAGGATCCCCGCAAATCCCATGAGCGCGGAATCGTAAATAATAGCCCCAATAAACAGGACACCAGTCCAGCTATTACCCTGTAACATAATCTGTCCAAATCCTTTAAAAAAAGCTTTAACAAAAGCTAGGATGTTATTTTTCATTAGAATAATTTGTTATTTAAAAATTGTATTCAGCCCCGTTATTTAATTCAAGAATAATTTTTCCCATAAAGCGCTCTGCATTTCTTTAAAAAGAAGATAAAGCTGCTCGGCACCATAGCCCAGTACCCGCACCATAAAACCGTCATGTTGCAAAGCGCTGATACCAAAGGCAACATCCTTGGTTTCCCCATATTTCTCATAGAATGCTTCGATCCATTCATCTGGACTTAACCCATTACTATTCAGATAGATCAGCGTCCCTTGATGTGTATATCCTTCCAGAATGCCCAATCCCTGAATGGGCATACGGTCCGGTTGTAACAGCACATTATCTTTGACAACCAGTCGACCATTCACATAACATTCCGTCAGGTTCTGAAAATGATTGTATTGAAATTCCTCCCCCGACATTTTCCTTCCACAGGTCACGATTTCACTCAGCAGTAGATGACAATTGGAAGCAAGATGGATAATGTTGTGACTCAAGAAATGGGAGGAATGTTGTGGCACCACCGGGTGAGGAACATAGGAAAACACAGAATCTTCACCCAAAGTCACCTGCATTGTCTGCGAAGAATGCCCCTTCATATGAAACAGACGCTGATAAGCCTGCGTCTGTAACTGCAACTTTGCTCCTGGCGCAATATCAATTTTGATCTGATGATCATCACCATCCAACAATCCCGGTGAGGAACTCATGATCATCAAATAAGCCGCATTGTCTTTTTGATATTGACCGACAGGTACAATGCGAAAAGGTTGAGTGACATAAGCATCCTTCATAAAGGATTTCCCTTCACGATGTGCTATTTTGACGGCTAAAGAACAAATCATAATTAACGAAGTAAATTAGGTTCTTCAATATCTTGAAGCAATGCATATTTCTTGATCCAGCCCACAATCTCTTCCAGACCATCGCCAGTTTTCAAATTGGAGAACAAAAATGGAGCACCTTTACGCATCATACGGGCATCATGTTCCATGACCTCCAAGCTCGCTCCCACATAAGGCGCCAAGTCTTTCTTGTTGATCAATAACAGATCCGAACGTGTAATCGCGGGACCACCTTTACGTGGCATTTTTTCACCCTCAGCGACATCAATTACGAAAATGGTGATATCTGCCAAATCTGGGCTATAGGTTGAAGTTAGATTGTCCCCCCCACTTTCGATCAAAATAAGTTCCAGATCGGGAAAACGGCTAGCCAGTTCGTCTACAGCTTCCAGGTTCATACTCGCATCTTCACGTATCGCGGTATGTGGGCAACCACCTGTTTCAACACCGATAATACGTTCGCGAGGTAATAAGCTATTTTTCGCCATATACTCCGCATCTTCTTTGGTGTAGATATCATTTGTAATAACCGCCAGATCTAACTCATTTACCAGACGTCTGCTCAATCTTTCCAATAACGCTGTTTTGCCGGAACCCACAGGACCGCCGACACCGATCTTAACATATTTTCTATTTTCCATTGTATTTGATTTTAAGATATATAAACCCTAGAATATAATCGTTCGTGTTGCATGCAGCGGATATCAAATCCGATATTGCACAGCCCCACTAAATTTCGTTCAACTGCTAAAGTCTCGTGACAAAGCTCAAGTATATCATCGTGCAGGTCAAAAAGAACATCCTGACCATCGAGCTGTCCGAGCGGCACGAGTTTCACGGCATTCGTCACCATGGTGATGGCCGCATTGTAATAAAAGCCATGTAATGCTTCTTCCAAAGGAATTTCCAATATCGAAGCTAACATACCATACATCAAGCAATAGTGGCTATCCACTTCCTTTTTCTGAATCAATTTGCCCCAGGCAACAACAAAATCCTGTTGTTGATAACGGCTAAATATTTTGTAAATGCGTACGCCCAGTTTTTTACTGGCTTCCCGGATCTCTTTTGGACTCTTCAATGCTGTACACTCCTGATCCAAAGCGATCAATGCATTTAAATCCGTTGAGGAGGTAGCCTCGTAGGCCAATTTCATCAAGGCAGCATCGTTATACTTTAAATTGTACCATAAATTATGGCGCACGTAGTTGTCAGTAGTTGCTTTATCACAGACTAAGCCTTGCTGCACATAGGTTTCCAGTCCATTTGAATGGGTAAATCCACCGATCGGTAGAGTCGGATCTGCGAGATGGAGCAACTTGCCCAGAAAAGTATTTTTCATTGACATAAATTATTTATTCATTGTTTGTTGATGCGACCGTCGGCGCTGAACCAGTATCCCCTTGCTCCGTCATGAACAGGGGAATATTTTTTGTCGAAAATTTCAACTTTTGATGATGCTTCGGGTCTACGTTTGCATGCAGTGGATTCAGCAGCTGATGCATACAGCATATAGGGTCAAATCCATTTTTGGTCAACCACTCGTACATGGAGCGTTCGTAAGGCATCAGCAATTCATTTGCCTCTACGAATAGAGGCAAATGTTTGTTTCCGATTTCACTGCTGACAAAAGCAATCTGAAGGAAATCAATTGCCATCACTTTGATAACTTCACAAGGTCTGATGGTAACCACAACTATTTTTTCTTCATCTTCATACAAGATATCGCCGTCCTGCAAGCAGGAAGTATTGCCCAATAATTTTACAGCGATATCCATTCCCTCCGCTGTACGAAGACGTTGAATACGTTTGGTGGATTCATACCATTCAATCGACAGCAGATCATGACGCTTATTGGTCTGCTCGCGATTGATATTCCTAGTGATTTCTGTGATAATCATTTTCGATCTTTAAAAAAATAGATTTTTTGACAATCCCAATCCCACAGTTGAGCCATTGATTCCTGTAATCACTTCGTGATCATTTGGAATAACAGCATCCTTGCCATGCTTCTTTTTGTAAGAGAGCTCCGCGACTTTTGCTTTCAAAGCCCAGCCTTTTCCGAGGTCAATACCCACCAACGGATACACTCTGAACAGGAAACCATTGTAGCTTCCATCCACCATGCCTCCGGATGCATTAACAACATGCTGGTCACCCCAGATGTAATGTGCATCTACTTGACCGATCAACATAAAATGTTCCCCTAACGGCCAGGTGTTGCTGTAGAATGGACCAACTTCATGGGAATGATCTGTAAAGTCAAGCGCCTTCGTATAGGCGTTGTTGAATCCATAATTTATCCCTACGTTCATGTTGTCATTAAAAAAATAGCCTACGCCCACTGGTGCTGCACTAAATTGGTGTCCAGCGGTGGTTTCATGGTAATTGAGCGAACCATACAGCATGATTCCTCCTTTTTGAGCAGAAGCCGATTGTATCGAAAAGCATGCTATTGCTAGACAACATCCCAAAAATGTCTTTAAATTTTTCATTTCTATATCGTTGTTTTTGAGGGCAATAAAACGATCATGAGCCTTACTTTACCTATTGCTCATCAGCGCTACTTTGGGCTCATGATCGTTTTATTAATGTGTTTTTCATTTATAATGGCCTGATGCAAGATCAAGCCATAGTAGTCACCATTCAGATTAAAACAAGAAATACAACTGTCCCAAAGAAACCGTATCAACCGGCTGTGAACGCAAAATTTCTCCATCCAGACTTACTTCATAGTTCTCCGGATTAACGATAATTTCGGGCGTAGCATCGTTGTGGATCATATCTTTTTTGGAGATATTTCGACAGTTTTCTACAGGAAGTACTCCTTTTGCTAAGCCATATTCCTCTTTAATGCCGTTTTCGAATGAAATTTTGGAAACAAAGTTGAAACAGGTATTATGAACTGCTTTTCCCAATCCACCGAACATTGTACGTAAGATAATCGGTTGTGGTGTAGGAATGGATGCATTGGCATCCCCCATTTTGGACGCGATGATCATACCACCTTTGATAATCATTTCCGGTTTTGCACCAAACAAGGCTGGGCGCCAGATGACCATATCCGCGATTTTACCCGGTTCGATAGAACCTACGTATTTTGAGATACCATGTGCAATCGCTGGGTTGATTGTATATTTTGCGACATAACGACGTGCACGGAAGTTATCGTTGTTTTTTCCTTCGTCTTCAGGTAGTGGCCCCACTTGTTTTCTCATTTTGTCCGCTGTCTGCCATGTACGTGTGATAACCTCACCTACACGACCCATTGCCTGTGAATCTGAGCTCATGATGCTGAATACACCACGATCTTGCAATACATCCTCAGCAGCAATTGTCTCCGGACGGATACGTGAATCGGCAAAAGCCACATCCTCAGGAATTTCCTTACTCAGGTGGTGACAAACCATCAACATATCCAAGTGCTCATCAATCGTATTTTTTGTAAATGGACGTGTCGGATTTGTGGAAGCTGGCAATACATTTGGATACATTGCCGATTTGATGATATCTGGAGCGTGACCACCACCGGCACCTTCCGTATGGAAGGTATGGATTACGCGACCGTTGATCGCCTGAATGGTATCTTCCAAGAAACCCGCTTCATTTAATGTATCGGTATGAATGGCAACCTGTACATCGTATTTATCAGCTACCGTTAATGCTCTATCAATTGTTGCGGGTGTTGCTCCCCAGTCTTCGTGAATTTTAACCCCCAAAGCTCCTGCTTCAATCTGCTCAACAATAGGTTGTTCAGTTCCCACATTTCCTTTTCCAAAGAAGCCAAAGTTCATTGGCAGATCTTCCACCGCTTGCATCATACGACGGATATTCCACTTTCCTGGTGTTACGGTGGTTGCATTTGTTCCGTCCGCTGGACCGGTACCACCGCCGATCATGGTGGTAATACCACTGTATAAGGCTGTTTCGACCTGTGTTGGGCTGATATAGTGAATATGGGTATCTATACCACCTGGTGTTAGGATATAGCCAGATCCGCCGTGCACTTCGGTAGAAGCACCAATAATCATATTTGGTGTAATATTATCCATCGTATCTGGATTTCCAGCACGGCCGACACCGACAATCTTACCATCCTTGATACCGATATCACCTTTCACAATTCCCCAGTGGTCAATCACGATAGCGTCTGTGATCACCATGTCCAAGGTACCTTCATCACGTGTGTGAACCGAAGATTGACACATACCGTCACGGACGGTCTTACCACCACCAAATTTTGCTTCATCGCCATAATAAGCGTAGTCCTTTTCAACTTCGATTATGATGTCTGTATCGCCTAAACGGATTTTATCGCCACTTGTCGGACCAAAGATGGCACTATAATTTACTTTGCTAACTTTTAAACTCATGATACTTTGTTTTTAAAGCCTTGTTCTTTCACTTTTTTCATTGCATTTTCTTTCGCGACTTCGGTTTCGGTATCACCGTTTACCAAGTCGTTGTGCCCGTAGATTCTTCTGGCACCTGCATAAGGAACCAATTCTACATCTTTGGATTCCCCCGGCTCAAAACGCACTGCTGTACTTGCGATAATATTCAATCGCTTGCCAAAAGCTTTTGCACGGTCAAATTCCATCATCTTGTTCACTTCAAAGAAATGAAAATGTGAACCTACCTGAATTGGTCTATCTCCCGTGTTTGTTACAGTAATCGTCGTAACCTCTCTACCTTCATTACAGATGACATGGCCATCCGCTATAAAAAATTCTCCTGGAATCATAAATTCTATTTTTAACAATTATCGAATCGGATTATGAACGGTCACCAATTTGGTACCATCCGGAAAAGTCGCCTCAATCTGCACATCGTGAATCATTTCAGGCACACCTTCCATGACATCTTCTCGTGTCAATAATGTCGCGCCATACTGCATTAAATCAGCCACAGTACGGCCATCACGTGCAGCTTCCAGAAGCTCACTGCTGATCAATGCAATAGACTCCGGATAATTAAGTTTAAGTCCTCTAGCTCTACGTTTTTTCGCTAGTTCACCGGCAAGATGAAGCAATAGCTTCTCTGTCTCTCTAGGTAATAAATGCATATAAAATAATATTTAAATTGTTGTTATTTCAGTCGAAAACAAGTCAGTACAAGCCCTGACGATTTAAAAAAATCGTTCAAAAAAGCTGATAGACGAAGCCCATAGCAAATGCTTACGGCATAGCGTATCAGTTCTCAGCGTTGTAAGAAAAGGAAAGGATTATCCCTGAAATGGGATCTTTAAACTTTGGAAAAGAATGTATTTTGGTGGTAGGACCAATCGATCCATGTAAGGTGTTCTGTTATTCCGCATGTTGAGACATACAGGATAGCAAAATATAAAAAGACAAATGTACAATACGGTCCAACCGAGGAGCTTACTCCATTCATCTTTTAAGTCGACCTGTTCACTGACATCATAAAGGTCATGATCGTGTACAGCGGCAACTATATTTTCCCGTTCCGGTTGATCAGCACCTTTGTCAATTTGTTTATGGGTGCTGGACAAATCCAGATAGATACCCGAGGAATTATGAATTTTAAGCTGTTCAGAAATAGTCATTCCTTTCAGGAGCAGGACGCTCAAAAGAAAAACTATAAAAACTAAACTATGCCTAATCATTGTATTCACAATCCTATTATTTGTTGTCCAAATTTACAACCAAAGCAGGCCACTTCACTAGTACAAATCTTGAATTAAATAGTCTAAATTTGTCGAAAAACCTGCTTTGATTGCTTTTTTTAGTTAAAAGGAATAACCAATTGAAACCATCATGTTTCTTGGCGCCCCAGCAAAGGCACGTGTATAATCAAATCCCCCTAAAAAATAGTATTTATCAAATACATTGTTTAGGTTAAGCGCCATTTTCATGGCACCGATATGATAATAAGCCGCCGCATTAATTGTCGTATAAGAGGGCCATTGTCCCCAAAGGGCATTTCCTTCGCCATCTTTCCCAATGCTATTGTCCATGCGTTTACTATCAACATAATAAATACCGGTACCAAAGCCAAGTCCTTTTAAAGAAGTATTGGAGAAGACATATTTTAACCAGGCGCTGGCCATATTTTTAGGTGCTCCCGGTAGCGCCTGCCCGACTTCAGAAGCAACAGAAGAGGCCTTCACTTCGGTATGGTTAAACGTATAATTTGCCATCACCTGAAATTCTTTGGTCAGCTGTCCACGGACATCTAACTCAACTCCTCGCGACAATGCTTTGCCAGATTGTCTATACTCCGGTAATCCCGAGTCATTGATTGTCCCTGTTGCAATAAGCATATTTCTACGCTCGATCTGAAACAAGGAAAGATCCATTTGCAGCTGATCCTTAAAAAAGCCCGTTTTCAGCCCTGTTTCAATTTGAAAACTACGTTCAGCTTCAAAAGCTTTGTCCGCACCATAGTCTTTATAGTTCTGGATAAAATTAGCGCCTACCGGTACAAAACCCTGCGAGTAGCTTGCGAAGTAATTAATCTGCTTGTTGATTCCATAAGTCAGACCGAAACGGGGCAGCAAGGCATTTTGTGTAGCATGAAAGCGATTCTGTCCATCAATAGTTTCCGAAGAATAATGTTCATGCCTCAACCCCACAATTAATTTCAGACGATCCGCAATGCTGATCTGATCCTGTATGTATTTACCGGTCGTTTTATAGGGACTCAAAAAAGGATAAGCGACCTGTGTACGCCAGACGTAGTTGGTCAGATCATGCGTTGTATAGGTCGGGTTGTTCAGGTCAAAAGTCAATGGCACCACTTTGCCATCCACAGTTTGCTGTCTGGCTTCCCGTAACTGATTTTCTTTGTCACCACGATACTGTGCGAAGTCGATCCCAGCAACGATATGGTGGTCAATTTTATCTCCTGGTAGATCCCATTTGACATATCCGACGATATTGTCGGTATAATCCCGGCCATGACGGTCAAAGAAACGCATATTCATGATGGTGTTATGTGGGGCATCCGCAAAAGTATTTAGCGTACGATGCTCGTTGACATCTTCCTGATAGATGGATTTCATATAGCTCAGGTTCAGGCTCACATTTTCTGCCAGTCTTTGCGCCAATCGTCCACTAAATGAAAAAGTCTTGGAATTATAGAAATCAGAAGGCTGACTTAAAGTAAACGAACGTGGCAGGGCATAAAAGTTATTTTCCTTTATTCCCATTCCCCGATCCAGATAACCATTGAATTGATTGTATACCACATCGATGTCTACGGTTGTTCCTGCAGCGGGCTTAAATGTAAATGAGGGTGCGAGCATCATCCGTTTTTGACGGTTCACATCACGAAAGGTTTTGGTATCTTCATACCCTGCATTAAATCGATAGAGAATTCGTTTTGCACTATCCAATGGACCGCCCAGATCCACTGTAGTGCGCATCGTTTCAAAACTTCCGGCAGCAAAACTGACATGACCTTTAAAATCTTCCAAAGGCTTTTTCGTCGTCATATTGATGGTGCCACCAGGTACGATGTCGCCAAATAGAGAAGCTCCAGGGCCTTTCAGCACCTCCAGGTTTTCGAGATTGATTGTTAGTGGGGAATTATAATAACTATTGCCGTAACCATAGCCCGAACGTAGACCGTTCACCAAACGGACTCCGGTTTCATAACCGCTTTTAAAACCACGGATCACCACATCATCATAAGATGAAGCCTCAGTGACACCAGCCAGATCCTGCACCAGTGCTCCCGTTGTAAATGCTTGCTTATCTTCAATAAACTCCTTACTCAGTACAGCCACAGATTGTGGTAGATCTTTCAGCTTTCCAGCGAACTTACCGCCCAACTCCATGTTGTTGGTCAAATAGGAATTATTACGACGGCCGGTAACCAATACTTCATCCAAGGTCCGCCCTCCCTCTCCCATCATGAGTCGAATTCCTTTTTTCGGATTCCAGGTAGTCTCATCAATAAGAATAAGCTGTGATTTATAGCCGATCGCTTCGGCACGCAATTGTACCGGAAAAGTTGTCGCGGTAGTAAAAGCAAATTCGCCATTCGTGGTAGTACTTATCTTTTGTCCCTGGTTTTCAAGTGTCAAAGTCACTCCTAGAATTGGATTTCCGTTTTCATCCTGGATCTTCCCAAAAATCATAAAGCTCTGTTGGGCGTAAACAGCCACTGGTGTGACGGTACTTGCCAATAATGCGAAAGCGAGTGCTTTCATTGTGTTGTTCATCCGTATGTTGTTCATTAGTCAGATGGCACATACCCTGTTTAAAACTCACCTACGATGATCTTATTGAAATAAGATTCTAAACAGGGACAGTTCCTCTGGAATTATTTTTTATCTTCTATTGCTGATTTATTTTATTTCTTGCATTCAGCGTGAATTCAGTTCACAAAACTGAATAGCCTTATTTTGACAATTCCAGTTCTGCTGAACATTTCAGTTTACTGGGCTGCCCCAGCAGTAGCTCCATGTGAAATGTCGGAAAGCCCGATTCATCGCAGAATTCTTTGAGATAGAATCCTTGTTTTAACCAGAATTCATGGGCTCCCTCCAAAAAAGGATGGGTGTGTAAGTAAAGTCTTTCGACCGCTTTCTCCTTGGCCACCTTTGTCAATTGACGGAAAAGTGCTGTTCCAAGTCCAGAACGACGGTAATCGGGGTCGACAAAAAGACGCGCGACCTCGACAGTCTTCCGGGCGTCTAAATCTAGATGCGGAAAACGATAGTCATAAGCGAGCATACCGATCACACCAACCAATTTTCCGCTCTTGTCCCTTGCCTGTAGAAATGTTCCAGTTTGTCCATCCAGATACAGCTGTTTAAAGTCCAGCAAATCTCTGGGAATCTTTTGCGGGTCAAGCATGGGAAACAGCTGTTTCCGAAATTCAATAACATAAGGTAACACCGTTTCCAGATCCTGAACAGTGACTGTACTTATTGCAATATTTCTGATTGAATCTGTCCTTTGCATGTCTATTTTATTCATACTATTTTCGTTTTTAGCGTCCATACCGCCACTAGGATCTGTACCTTATTCGCACATTGTTTACAGCCTTTATAGCTTATTATTTACGCCTTCCAGTTCAAGGGATTTTATCGAAGTCCAGTCATGTGTATGAAGCATAGGTGCAAACATCCATTTCCCTTGGTTTTCCAAACTGATCAATGGTAACTCATAGGTCTGTTCCAATACTTTCCGAACCTGCTCTCTATTCATCCCTTGTAGATCCACCAGTGTATTGTCCTGCATCAAATAAAAGTGGTCGCCAAAAAGATAGGCCATATTGGGGTCGTGCATAACACAGAGCACTGTTGTTCCCTCCTTGACCAGTTCCTTAGCGGTCTGCAAAACGGCAATCTGATATTTCAGGTCAAGATGGTTTGTCGGTTCATCCAAAAGCAACAGATCAGGCTGTTGCACCAATACCCGACAAAGCAAGACCAGCTGCCGCTCCCCACCTGACAGGGAAGTATAAGATTTATGCTTTAAATGTGCGAGATTAAATTTCTCCAGGATTGCATCCACAGCCTCAAAATCTTCACGCCGCGGCGAAAAGCGGGAGAATGATGCACGTCCTGTTAAAATAACATCTGCCACCTTAAAAGGGAAAGTTGTCTGATGAAACTGGTTTAAAAAACCCAGTTTAAGCGCATTTGATTTACCGACCTTCCAGTTTCTACGTTCCGTTTCACCGATCAATACCGATCCCTGATAGTGTTTCTCCAATCCGGCAATAACATTGAACAAAGTCGACTTACCGCTACCGTTCCGGCCAAGAATAACCGAAAGCTTTCCTTCCGGGAAGGACACATTGAGGTCCCGCAAAATAGTATCCTTACCATAGGCAAAAGATAGGTTTTTGATATGGATGGATTTGCTCATGAGTTCCAGTTAATTTCGTTCCGGCGCATCAGGTAGATAAAGAGTGGAGCACCAATAATCATTGTAAATACCCCTATTGGAATTTCGAAAGGCATGACTGCACGGGAAAAATCGTCAATCAATAACAGGAATGTCCCACCGATACTGATATTCGCCCATACGACAATATTATTGTTGGGGCCAAAAATCATGCGGCTGATATGTGGAACAATAAGTCCAAATAAGCTGATCACGCCTACCGCAGCAACAGCTGATGCGGTGATCATGGTCGCAACCCCGATCATCAGCAATTTCAAGAGTTTTGGATTCACCCCCACAGCAATTGCTTCCTGATCTCCCAATGCCAACAAATTCAATTTCCAACGCAATAAGATCAATATGATCAATCCGATCACGATCGGTAAAAAGGCGTTCTGCACTTTTGACCAGGAGGCGGTATGGAGATTTCCCATCGTCCACTGCACAATAGCCTGCAATTTATAAGGATCACTGATATATTGTAACAGGGTAAGCATCGCTGTAAATACCCCTGAAATAACCATTCCTGCCAAAACCATCCCAATGATGGATGTTTTTAAACCGGCATTTGATACAAAGTAAGTCAAGGCCACAGCACAGACACCAAAAAGAAATGCCGAAACATTGACAGACAAAAGTGGAAACAGCATGGCTAAGGCGGCACCGAAAGCAGCACCGGAAGATATTCCCAATGTAAATGGGTCTACAATAGGATTTCGAAAAATAGCTTGTAAGGTCCCTCCAGATGAGGCAAGAGCGGCACCGACCATAAAGGTCAATAAAATCCGTGGCAAACGTACTTGCCACAAAATGGTATCCATGCTGCCCATCAATAACGTCGTATCATTTCCTTTATAAAGCCCTAATTCCAACCCTATGCGTTGGCAGAGTTCAATAAAACCAATATGCTGACTTGAACCGATCAATAATGAAAGCAGGAGCAGCACTAATGGCAATATCACCAACAATAAAAGCTTTTTTAATTGAAGTATCATTGCAGAAGCCCCGCTTTACCGTATAATTTGTCAAAAGCCATTGTCATATCCTGATCGAGTTGTTCCTTGGTATAACTCGGGAAACACCAATGCCGCACCTGTTTGGCAAAGAGCATAAATTTCACGGTATGTGGATCAAAAGGAAAGGACGGTGACATCACAAATACCTGTTTATTTTTTACGGCAGGCAGTGCGGCCAATTCTTTCAAATTGTAAACATCAGAACTTTTGGAATTCCACAGAATCATGAGATCGGGATTCCACTTGTAGATCGTTTCAGCCCCTACATTTGGTACTTCCATTTCCAAGGGACAGGCATTTGCCGCCCCCGATAGGCGGATGGCCATATCGATGAGGCTACCTCTTCCCGAGGTCGAAAGTACACGTCCTTTTGACCAAGCATAATAGACCTTCTTTTGTGGTTGATCGAGCGGAGCTGCCATCTTTTTGACTTCATCTCCGACAAATTTCACAATTTCCTCAGCCCGTGCTTTCTTGTCCAAAAGCGTTCCCATTCCGATCAATTCGTTAAAGATACTGGTTTCATCTTTCGATGAAAAAGTGAAGACGGGAATACCCAAATTTTCGAGCTGTGTGATATTATCCTGATCGGTATTGAATGTCAGAACAAGATCTGGGTTCAAGCTTACGATGCTTTCTACATTATTGGCCTGACCACCAAAAGTTGGTGTAGCGATACTTTTCTGAACGATACGTGGGTCTAATTTCGATAAAAAAGCATAGGTATCCTCCATTTGATAAACTTGTTCAGGAATGCCGACCAATCGGTCACTGGCCTGTAGCATATAAACCTCATCCACCAGAGAGGGATACAGGACAACAACACGTTGTGCTGGTCGCTCCAATGTGATTTCCTTGCCGCGGCTATCCATGGCTTTCACACCATTTTTACTTGCATTGGACTGTTGGTTTTGGCAGGCTTGTGAGCATACGAGCAAGACCAGTGGCAACAGCAATGTATATATTCTAATTTTCATGCTTTCTGCTATTCTTTAGCTGCTGGCGAATCCGATTTTCAGACAGCAATATCGCTTCTTCCAATTGGACAGACGCACCATATTTCGCCGCAATTTGCTCATAGAGTCGACCATCATATGGCAAATGGAGAGACTGGAGCTGATCGACCTGGAATATCGGTAGATGTCGGTTACCGACGAAATAACCAAAATCTGCCAGTTGAACCAAATCCGAAGGGTTAAATCTGATCGCCAAGGTTCGCTTAACAGTGACGATTGCCTGCAATTCCCCATTGTGGTACAGCGCATCTCCATGATGCCACTCCTGTCCCTGCTCCAATTGCATCAGGATCGTCTTGCCAGACAAGGTATTTCTGGTCAAGCGGCGTTTATTAATTTCAAACCATTCGAGGTATACCCGATCGACCTGATCAGTGATGGTTTGGTACTGGGGCACAATGGTATCTATCGTTACAGGCAATCTATTCATTGTTATATAGGGTATGTCATTCAAACTTTGCGCTGTGATCAAGCATCGTTCCATCTGATCGTTGATCACCTTCGCGCATTTACTATTTCGCCGCAGCTACTTTCTGTTGTTCTTTTTTCAGTTGGACTTTCTCTTTTAACCAGTCACACCAGCTATCTAGGCCATCTCCATTCAAGGTACTGATTGTAATCACTTCCAGGTTTGGATTGACTTCACGGGCATCTTTTGTCACGGCATCTACGGAGAAAGGCACATAAGGTAGCAAGTCTGCTTTTGAAACAAGCATCAATTCGCTGGTCAAAAACATACGTGGGTATTTTTTTGGTTTATCATCACCTTCAGTTGTCGCCAATAAAGTAACTCTGTAGTCTTCACCTAGATCGAAAGCGGAAGGGCAAAGTAAGTTTCCGACATTTTCGATAAATAACAAATCAATACCTTCGATATCGATGTGATCCAGTGCCTGCAGAATCATTTGTGCTTCAATATGGCACATACCGCCGGTAACGATCTGCAACGCATTGATGCCAACATCGCGCATACGGATGGCATCACGTTCCGTTTCAGGGTCACCTACTAAGACTGCAATATTTAGATCTTTTGAAAGACGCTTTCCAGTCTCTTGCATCAATGTTGTTTTACCAGAACCCGGAGAAGAACATACATTAATCACACAAACATCTTTCAGTCTGTCGCGGATACTTTTGGCGACAAAATCATTTGCTTTTAATAAATGCAGGGTTGTATTTTCACATTGAACCGAACCGACACGGTTACCTAAACTTTTAGGATTTTGAGTATTGTCTGACATGATAAATGATTTTTTAATCGTGTTTAAAAATTACTTTGGAAATATAGAGTTCATTTCCTTGAACAATTGTACTCGAAGGCTGCCCACAATCGCAGACAAATCGATGAAAATGAACAGGAAAGTTCTTCTGACAGTGCTCACAATAGGCGATAATATCATTTCCCACAACCTCCATTTCCATATCCCGGTAATGGGTATTTTCGGTGATAAATGCGTCAAAAGCATTTTGAATCAGCACAGGCTGCACATTGGACAATAGTCCGGCTGTCACCTGAATTTTCTGGATATCATCCACTCTGGTCTCGTAATGCGAGGTCAAGGTCTCGAAGATATCCTTTACTATACTTAGCTCGTGCATGGGTATATTTTAAGAAATCAATAAAATAAATTTGGAAAAGAAATACGATTTTTCGTTCAATTTCCGTTAAGCATGAAAGCTCAAAATCGCTAAAATGGGATTTTTATTTGCTCAAAAAGCAGGAACCGTGCTATGGGAATAGGTTCAATATCCAAAATATGCAGATAACGGTAGTCGTTCTGCAATGCTGAAGGCCGTAATTCATACCAAAGCAAATCGACGATAACTACCCAGCGGTCTGTTAACCAATCCTGATTGATCTCGACGTCCAATTCGGCGATAGATTGCAGCGATGGATATAAAGGATCTAAATCTGGATTATCTATTTTTAGCAGGGTGGAACGGGGGAAATCAGCTTTATTTGGTTCAGTTTTTAGGGAAGAAATCTCGCGGTGAAAACTATCACTTTTCGGTACAATACTGTTTGCATTTAAACTTTTAAATGAAACAAACAGAACTGTAATTAGAAAAATAAAGTGCTTCCACATAGCTGCAAACTAACAAAGTATCAAGTTTCCCTTTGAAAACAACACAAAGTTACTACCGATCAAACAACAAAAAGTAGCACAAATCTTGAATTTTATTTCACAAAATAGGAAAAGCCCAAAGAAAATTCCATAATTCTTCATATATTAAATTAAAATTTGGTTAAAGCGAGATTAAAATGATCTTAGAGGCATAAATTGATGATTTTGGCACAAAAAATTAAAACAATTTTAAGAGATTATAATCATCGTCCATGGCCTATACCAACTAGCCCCTGGCGTTACTATCAGGAATGGCTTGATCTACTTTTTTTACATTTTCAAGTCGATTATGATCTACTCCGGCCACTAGTTCCTGTCGAATTGCAAATCGATCAGCACGAAGGTCTATGTTATGTATCTTTGGTTGCTTTCAAAATGAAAAATATCCGTCCCAGAAATTTGCCTGCATTCCCACCCATCTCGGACTTCTATGAGATCAATGTACGCACCTATATCGATCAGGATGGTAAAAAGGGTGTTTATTTTATCCATATTGAAGCAAGTAAATTCTTATCCGCATTAGTGGCAAAAAAGTTGTCGGGTCTACCTTACGAAAAGTCCTCCATGCTGAGGAATACACAAGGGTATCATAATCTCAATAAAGAAAGGGGCTTTAGGTTGAAAACGATCTTTGAGGTGACCGATGAGATTAAAATAAAATCCAGCCTTGACACCTGGCTTACCGAACGCTATTGCCTTTACCTGAACCAACGCGATGGAATATATCGTTTCGACATTCACCATCCGGAATGGCCCTTGTTTTCAGTGCAGCTGCAAGAATGCCAGTTGAACTATAAAGCTGGTGATATTCATCTCCATAACGAAAATATTGCACTTATACACTATTCTCCAGGTGTACAAGTACTTGCTTGGAAGGCCAAAGCAATTCATCCGGCCTTTTGATCACATTGAACTCAATAGTCATTTCTTCAATTTACCTTTCCTCTGAGAGAGTAGTTTAGAAAGATATTTATTCCAAACCAAAAAAAGGGTAAAATTCCACTAAAAAGCCTTTTAGCGGAATTTTACCCCTCCTATGCCCTAGCCTCTAAGAAACAAATGCTTCCATTTTAAGACAGATGTATGAGTATGGGCACTAAGTTGAACTATTGCAGCTCAAGCAAATTATCTGTGTAAATCAAAACGATCCAATTCCATCACTTTATTCCAGGCAGCGACAAAATCCTTAGCGAACTTTTCTTTCGCATCAGCACTACCATAGATTTCAGCAACAGCTCTTAATTCAGCGTTAGAACCAAATACCAGATCTGCGCGTCCAGCAACCCATTTCTTTGCGCCCGTTTTACGGTCCGTTCCTTCAAACAGTTCCCGATCTTGCGAAACTGCTGTCCAAGCTGTCCCCATATCCAATAGGTTCACAAAAAAGTCATTGGTCAACTGTCCAGGGCGCTCCGTCATCACACCTGTCTGAGAGCCATCAAAATTAGCTTGTAATACACGCATACCACCGATTAAAACGGTCAATTCCGGAACAGATAAAGTCAGTAATTGTGCTTTATCAATCAATAATGATTCTGTGGAAACTGTGTAGGAACCTTTACGATAGTTTCTAAAACCATCAGCAATAGGTTCTAGATATCCCATTGATTCTACATCCGTCTGTTCTTGAGAAGCATCCATGCGTCCCGGATTAAACGGAACCTTTAGCGCATGTCCACCAGCTCTTGCTCCCTGTTCGATTGCTGCTGCACCGGCAAGGACAATTAAATCAGCCAACGATACTTTTTTACCACCTTGTTGTTTACCATTAAAATCCTGTTGGATCTGCTCTAGTACAGTTAGCACTTTTTGCAATTGCGTCGGGTTATTAACCTGCCAATAACGTTGTGGCGCCAAGCGAAGACGGGCTCCATTTGCTCCACCACGCATATCCGACCCCCGGAATGTCGAAGCCGAAGCCCATGCCGTAGTCACCAACTCTGCGATACTAAGCCCTGAAGCCAAAATAGTCAATTTTAAGCCTTCAACATCGTGTTCATCGACCAATACATGGTCTACAGCTGGAATAGGGTCTTGCCATAACAATTCTTCGCTAGGCACCTCAGCTCCAAGATAACGTTCACGTGGACCTAGATCACGGTGTGTTAATTTAAACCAAGCGCGTGAGAAAGCATCCGCGAAAGCATCCTGATCTTCATAGAATTTACGGGAAATCTTTTCGTAAACAGGATCAAAACGTAAGGACAGATCCGTTGTCAACATCGTAGGTCTACGTTTTTTATTGGGGTCAAAAGGATCAGGAATACTTGAATCAGCCCCTTTTGCCACCCATTGGTGCGCGCCAGCGGGACTTTTTGTGAGTTCCCATTCATTTTCAAAAAGATTCTTAAAAAAGAGGTTAGTCCATTCGGTCGGTTTTTGAGTCCAGATAACTTCCAAACCACTGGTAATGGCATCTGTACCTACCCCAGTACCGTAACTGCTTCTCCATCCGAGCCCCTGCTGTTCAATCCCTGCAGCTTCGGGTTCCTTACCAACATTATCGGCGGGTCCGGCACCATGTGTTTTTCCAAAAGTGTGTCCTCCGGCGATTAGCGCAACAGTTTCCTCGTCATCCATCGCCATACGACCAAAAGTGTCCCTAATATCTTTTGCTGCTGCAATAGGGTCCGGATTTCCATCTGGTCCCTCTGGATTCACATAGATCAATCCCATCTGTACAGCTGCCAAAGGTTTTTCGAGATTGCGTGAATGTTGTTTGCCATCAGCATTATCATCCGCTGATAAAACACCATGCGATTCAACCACACCTTCAGAACCATGTGCATAACGTACATCACCACCTAGCCAGGTTTTTTCCGATCCCCAATAGACATCCAATTCCGGTTCAAAAGCATCCACACGTCCCCCCGAAAAGCCAAAAGTTTTAAATCCCATTGATTCCAGCGCAACATTTCCCGTTAGGATCAATAAATCTGCCCACGAAATATTCTTACCATATTTTTGTTTGATCGGCCACAACAGTCGACGCGCCTTATCCAAGCTCACATTGTCTGGCCAACTATTCAAAGGTGCAAAACGCTGCTGCCCCGAACCTGCACCACCGCGACCATCACTTACACGATAGGTTCCTGCACTATGCCAGGCCATCCGAATAAATAGGGGACCATAATGTCCAAAATCTGCCGGCCACCAATCCTGTGAATCTGTCATCAATACATGTAAATCTCTCTTAACGGCTTCCAGATCCAATTGTTTGAAAGCTTCAGCATAATCAAAACCTTCATCCATTGGATTTGATTTCGTCGCATGCTGTCTCAAAAGATCCACACGAAGTCTATTTGGCCACCAATCTTGATTTTGGGTTCCCCCTCCCGCAACGGCGTTGCGCATAGTTCCATTGTGAAATGGGCATTTGCTAATGTCTTTTTCGTTGTTGTCCATATTAAAAGAAAGTTTATTTATATAATACCTTAAATGATCAAATTGTTTGACTTTTACCTTCATAAAATTAAACAAATACAGTATCCCCTGCTCATCGAATGATTCGATACAATATAATCAAAATCTATAAATAGAACTAAACATTATAAAAACAAACAGTTACAACGAACACAAGACGCCATCGATTCCGACCGTCCACAACAATTTTAAAAACAAAAAGCACA
Source organism: Sphingobacterium sp. GW821-FHT03E03 (assembly GCF_059420745.1). Classification (NCBI taxonomy): domain Bacteria; kingdom Pseudomonadati; phylum Bacteroidota; class Sphingobacteriia; order Sphingobacteriales; family Sphingobacteriaceae; genus Sphingobacterium; species Sphingobacterium sp. GW821-FHT03E03. Next base: position 81,236 of record NZ_JBWKUH010000015.1, on the reverse strand, counting down.
TTTTTTTTATTCTACTATATAGATAGAACTAAGCATCCATTTGTCATGGGGGAATTATCCACATACCTGGTCAGTGCATTTATTGGCATTAGTCTGGCTGCGGCAACAGGTTTCCGAATTTTTATGCCTCTGTTTTTGCTCAGCCTAGGCTGTCGTCTGGAATTATTTCAGGTAGGTAATGAATGGGCTTGGGCAGGTTCCAATTTGGTGCTGATCACCACAAGCATCGCGATGGTTATCGAAGTTGCCGCTTACTACATACCCCTTGTTGACAATATTCTGGATACCATTTCCATTCCTTTGGCAACGATTGCGGGAACATTACTATTTGCGGTGCAGTTTACAGATATTTCTCCGTTTTTCCGCTGGTCAGCGGCCATTATCGCCGGCGGGGGAACTGCGGCGGCGATCAGTACAGTACTGGCTGGTACAAGAGCTGCTTCTTCCATCGGTACTGCGGGTCTTGGCAATTTTATCATTTCGACCATGGAGACCATTGGTTCCTCCGTCTTGACCATTCTGGCCATATTCGTTCCTTTTATGGCTATTTTGGTGGTTTTCGCCTTATTCTATTTCTTCGGGAAGTTTGGAAAAAAACAATTGCAAAAGAAGCTCAAAAAAACATAAAAAAGGAAAGTGTCCAAAAATAAAAGCTCCCTTAACATTGCGTATTCGAAAAGAGATTATAGGGAGGGCGCCAACTAAATTAAAGAAAAAGGGGTTGTCCACAATGCAGACACCCCTTTTTCTATGCGCTATAAAAGCGTTACAATCCGTCAAACCTAGTCTATGATAACTTCTTGTGGCCTTTTTACCTTGTCAAGATCCTTAGGAAGAATGACTGTTAGTACCCCGTCTTCAAAACTGGCATGTACGTTATCTGTAAGCACCTGTTCATTTAATTGAAATTCACGCTCAAATGCAGTGCCCAAATGCTCCTTATAGATATAAGCTGTCGCATCGTTACTATTTTCTGTACAGGAAATCGTTAAAATCCCTTCATTTATACTGACCTGGAACTGTTCTTTCTTCCGGCCAGCAGAAAATACCTGCACTTCGTAGAACTCAGAATTTTCGGAAATATTTACGGGAACAAATTGCTGTCCTTCTCCGCGCTGCCTTGCTTCGCCTTCAAAAAAATGTTGTTGAAATTTTTCAAAACGGTCTTTGAAATGTTGACCGCAAAATCTATTTTGATTTGAATATCCGCTGGAATAATGATCTCTTTTAAACATGTCTTTATTTTTTTAATAATGAATATTGTGTATTGCGCAATGAGCAGTCCAAGGGACTTCATTATTGCCGCTATTTATGTTATTTGGTTTTCTACCAAGTCCTGATATTAATATACCGGAACAATTGTCACATTCTTAACCCGTTGTTGTTTGTATAAAGGAACGATTGCACTATTCGTCCTCGACGCACTGTACATTCCGGGGTGAATCGGAGCCTTGTCCATTTTAAATGAACGCATTTCTCTCCTGCGCATTTTGGCCATTGCAAAGCTTCCTATTCCGAATAAAATCGTTGCAACCAACAACAGCTTAAAGATCGCTCCCATAATCAAGCTGGCTAAACCCACTATTACCGTCAATGCAATCAAGCGGGGTAATATAAATCGAATTTTATTTTTCATTTTTTCTTTAATTTAATTGTTCTTTAAACCCAAAATCTGTCAATCCACTTATTGGTAATCCTATTCGTTATTCGATATACTTCTTTCGTTGTCAATTTCTCAACCCGTATCATTATTTTATATCGCTAATAACAGATCATCGCGTCCTGTCATTACCTTTACAGTGTTTCTTCAGCTCTTGGCATAAAAAAAGGCGCCTTTATAGAAGAAGACGCCTGTATCAGGTTTTTACTTTAAAAAATTTACTTTTTTTTTCAGAATCCACATCGTCCGTTAAAACGACGTTTCCATTCCTCACGCAAGCGCTCCCTTTCCTCTTCCGAAAGATCTTCATGGCGGCCCATATCAGGGGGAAAATTTTTACGGAACCCGCCCCTTCCCGGCTTACCAAATCCACGTCCAAATAGAATCCGTGATAGCACAAACAAGCCAAACGCCTGCCAATACGTGATTGCCTTCAAATTGAAAATATCACACATCAATGTATTCCACAGATATTGCAACAAGGCTACCAGCAAAAAAACGCCAATGATAATGGCAACAAACACAAAAGCAAATTTACCTTTTCCTTGTCTTCTCATTCTTCTATTCATAGCTTTATTTTTAAAATTTTAATTCTTCATACAAGTTCCGCAAACGTAAACGCAGATGTTTTACAGCATAGCCCTTTCTGCTTATTATCGTTTTCAGATTTTCATTTTCCATGTCGGCAATCTCCTGCAAGGTTTTATCTTCAATTTCATTAAGCATAAAAACCCGACGTTGTTTTTCGGGCAATTCTTCGAGGGCTTTCATCAATTCATCCCAAAAAATATCTTTGAATAATTTAAGTTCAGGGTTGTTCGAATCATCGGCCAGCAGAAACTGACGTATCGGAAAGGCCGTATCCACTTCCTCTCCATCCGCCATTAAATCATCAAGTGACTCATCTTTCTTTTTTCGATAACTATCTGTAATCTTGTTTCGCGTTACAGCATACAACCATGCCACAGCATTTTCCAGTTCGTCCATATTGGTCAAACGACTGAATTGATACCAGACCTCCTGCAAGATATCCTCGGCATCTTCCGTTTTTTTGACCTTTCCTTTTACAAAACGCAGCAATTGACTTCCATAAGTCTTGACGATGTCTGTAAATGATCTGGAGTTTTTTTCTGCCATATGATTTTGGTATGCAATGTCCATAATTACATAGACGAACCAACAAAGCTTTTACTCTAAATTATTTTCAGCTGTGATGGAACTATCAGATTTATTCATCGTCTGTATTTTTTAAGCGACATTCATGAGCTCAATCGTTCGATTCATCCGGCGTAAAGAAATCATGATGGTTACATGAACATACAGGTTGTTGTTTAAATAGGATTACTTGCGTTTATCCTGGACAACCTTTCCTTTGTCTGTAATAAAGATAAAACGATAATTTGGGAAATTACGGATTATTTTCTTCCCTTCTTTTTCACCCAGTACCATAATGGAAGTACTCAGGGCATTGGCTATTTCTGCCGACGGTCCATAAATTGTTACCGAAGTCAGTCCCGTAGCTGGATATCCGGTGATGGGATTAATAATATGGGAATAACGTTTTCCATTGATTTCGGCATATTTTTCATAGCTGCCTGAGGTAGCGACTGCCATTTCATTTAGACGAAGAACCTGGACCATCTGATGTGATTTGAAGGGGTTGTTCACCCCAATCTTCCAGGGCTCACCATTTGGTTGGCTACCCCAGGTAGATAGATCCCCGGAAGCATTGACGATTCCGGCAGTGGTTCCACAGGCTTTCATGATCTCCCTTCCCCGATCGGCGGCATAGCCCTTCCCGATCGAGCCAAAGCCAATCTTCATGCCCGGAAGTTCCAAGAAAATAGTCGAAGCAGCACTATCCAAAACAATATGTTTATAGCCAACTTTGGCAACCGAATTTCTGATCGCATCCTCAGAAGGCATTGTATCCATGCTGCCATCAAACTTCCATATTTTATCTAAAGCGACAATGCTAATATCAAAGGCTCCTTGTGAATTCCGGCTGTATTGAATTGCCCTTTTGGTCAGGTCAAATACTTCCCGATCAACTTTAACAGGTTTAATCCCCGCATTGCGGTTGACCTCCGAAATCTGTGTATATGGACGCCACTCCGAAATCAGGTTTTCGATACGTTCAATCTCTGCGATGACTTCGACAATATGCTGGTTGGCCTTTACGCTATCCTGATCAACTAGGGTGATCTCAAAAACAGAGCCCATAAGGGTCACCTGTTTTTTAAGCGTTACCTGTGAAAAACCGTTAGCGGCGGCTATCAACCAAAGTATTGAAATCAGTAGATATTGCTTATAATAATTCATTACACATTGTCAAAATAAATGATGGCATAAGATTGTTTGTTTAATAACAATCTGTCAGAATCTGACCTTTTTCTTTGTAGATGTTGATCGATTTGCCTGTACTTACCAGCAGTATCTCGTTTAAAGTTGCTTCGACATCCTGTTGCATACGAAGTGAACCACACAATAAGATACAGCCCTGCTGTTCGAGCAATTCAACAAAGTACGTACCGTCCTGACGGATCAGATCCATCACATACTGCCCCTGCTGTTCCCGTGAAAAAGCCAGCTGTACATCGTTCAGCTGTCCCAGTTTTTTTTGTTCATCGGTAAATTCCAGATATTGTGCCGTCATCTCGTTGTTCTTGCGGAAGCCTGCATAGAGCTTGACAGGTATTTTATGCTGATTTTCTGCAATCATACCCAAAAATGGTGCAATACCGGTTCCATTTGCAATCAATGCTACAGCGGGTGCTGTCTTGGGAAAATGAAAACTTGGGTTGGCCATGACACGCGCCTCCAGAACCTGATCGGCTTTTAGCTGATATAGAAATCCCGAGCCAAAACCATCAGGAAATAGCTTGACGACTAATTGAACCATTCCATCCTTGCATCCAATGGAATAGAAACGTTCCCGTTGATCCTGCGCCGGATAGATGGCCAACAAATCTCCGGACTGTACTTTCATTTTTCCAAGTGGCTTTAATAAAAGTGTAAAGGTACTGTTGCTCTCCGAAACAGTTGATCGGGCAATCACTTTAAATTTCTTCAATCCAACAACTTTGGAGCTGTATATCGCTGGAGCAGAAGCTAAGGCAATATTGGTATGTTCACTCCAATGATGTACCCATGAGATCAGTTCATCAACACTTTTGTCATTGACTGTATGTGGGTCTATCAGTCGGGAGGCCCATGTTTGCTGACTGAGCAACTTGTCTATCGCATATGCATAGGCACAGAAATCAGGGTATGCTTTCGATCCAAAACCGAGAACAGAGAAATTAATCGACTGCTGCTGTGGATAGGCCAATAGCTTTTTCTCAAACTGAGTCGCATTGGAAGGCGCTGTTCCTAGACCGTAGGTGGACGTAAACAGCAAAAGATGTTTTGCTTTTGGAAAATACTGATAGTGGTTCATGCCAAGCAACAGCGATTTTTTACCATCAGCCAACAGCTGTTTGTGAATCTGATTGGCAAAAAACAAGGTACTTCCATTTTCAGTACCTACCAGAATAATAATTTCAGCGTCGGCTGCCTTATACTTATTCTTAATCTTTGTTCTTGTACGTTTGAAGGTAATGACAAAACCTGTATAAATAAAAAACACAATATTCAGTGATGCAAGCCCCAAAATTATGGCCCATATCATATTGGTTTTACCGGTGTGAAGATCGAGCGAAAATTGTTCTGCAAGTGCAGTAAAGGGATACTTGACCTCTTTATGTAGGGCACCATTCAATTGATTTACGGTCAACTCCCGGTCTTTCAGTTTGAGGACATAATATTCGTCAGGATCTCCTTCCATAAAAGGAAACTCCACCTTCACGACATCGTTAAGCTTCGTTTTTTTAAAGATCGAAAAATCTGCTATCGCCAGTTCCTCGGTCTCATTTTCCTTCACTGGATATTCAACCGTTTGGTTTGTCTTCTTTAACAGTTCGATTCGGACCATAAATAAATAGGTCCCCGTCAAAGCCAAAATTAAAATGGGTATCAGAAACAACCGCCCTGATACAACATGAAAATACTGTGCTAAGAAATCCCGATTGATCTTGGCAAAGAAATGTCGAACGTCCTGTTGACGTTTGATAATCAACACTAAACCAGAGATTGTAATCAAAAATAGTAGAAAAGAAGCGATGCCAATAATGATTCGGCCTGTTACCTTTAAGAATAAGGAACGATGCAGTGCTGTAGTCCATTGAACAAACTCTGTTTTGTTCTTTTGTGCACCCAGATATTTGCCGGTTTGCGGGTCAATATACCCTTTTACAGTATTTCCCTCAGCATCTATGGCGTCAATGCTCACAAATTGATTGTGGTCGACCGAAATTTCAATAATTTCGGGATAAACCTTTCGCAGACCGGTAATGGTCTGCGAAAGATCCAAAGAATCTATATTTTCCATTCGATAGGGTGGTATTTTTTCATTGACGGCGTCAATGGCCAAAATTACTCCCGTGACCGATAATAATAGTAAAAAAACAGAAGAAACAAGAGCTAAGGCTAAATGTGCATACCTCCAGACAGATACCAACATTTTTTCTTATTGTACTTTATTTAATTTGACAAGCTTAATGTATCCCTTACCATTTGCTTTTTCAGTAATAGCTTCTTTTGTTAATGGGATTTCTACATCTGCAGTATGATATTTCTGTTCTTCTACAGCGGATTCAAAGCGAAGTTTATACCCTTTGTTGAATTTAGACTCATCAATTTCCAATGTACGCATCGCACGGTCACCACCACCAACAGAAGCACCAGTCACTGCGCTCAGCTTTTCTTTGGTTTTAGCCTGAAATTTATACCATTCTTTCAATGTGTTATACCATTGTTTATCTGGTCCCAATACGGAGAGTGTTTTTTCGTATGCTCCCTTCGGGTTTATGAGTGAAATAACGACATAAGCTCCTTCTCCTTGATAGGCGTTCATTTGAATCATACATTTATACTTACCCGTTTGGGCAAATGTGCTGACAGAAACTGCAGAAAACAAAAGTGTGATTAGCGCGATTTTAATTATAGTATTCATCTTATTATTTTAAAAAGTCCAACTGTACATTTCCTTTTGACAAAAAGTCATTTTCTTTGGCCAAATCGTATGCGGTTTCATCAAATTCGGTTTTCAGTTCTTTTTTTGCTCCTAAAGCGACCAATCTCTTCAATAATGAATCGTCTTTGGCAATCAAAGCAGCTTTATGTAGTGCAGTGGTTCCTTCTTTATCCTGTGCATTGATGTCTACCCCCAATTCGCTTGCTTTCTGGATCAAGTTTGCATTTTCCCGGGCTATAGCCAAATGATAGAGTGTACTACCATTTTTCTGTGGTGCGACAACATCCAATCCGCCAGCTTTAAGCACGCCCAATTTTTCTTTAAAATCATCTACCTGTGGGCTATTGGATTGCGCCCCCTGTTGTGGGCGTCCACCTTGCGGTGCTTCTCTAAAAGAATTGAACCAGTAAACAGCTAAGTTATTACCGTCTTTATCCAATAGTTTGGTATCAGCACCGTTTTTAATTAAGAGTGCTGCGACCTCAGCTGTACCATTACCCACTGCTTTGGTCAATGCGGATTCACCTTTTTCATTCACCGCATTCACGTTCTTCGCTTTGGAAAGCAGCAGTTCTACTAATTTCGCGTCCTTGCCATTCGCCGCAACCATAAGGGCTGTATTGCCCTCGTTATCTGCTTTTGCAACATCAACCCCTTTTTCTAAAAAGTAATTGATCACCGTCATATCTGGGCGACGCACCAAGACATGCATTAAAGTCGCACCGTCTTTATTAATAGCTTTAGGATCCAATTTTAGTTTCTCTACCAAATAGGTATAGGTCTCCAGTCCATTCGATGCTTGTCTGGATCCTTGCGTAGCAAAAAACAACGCATTGTTTGTCGGTTTTACACCACGGGCAATAAACTTTTCGACCAACGGCATGTTACCTAATTTCGCTGCATAATCCGTGACAACGCGGCCGTACTCATCTTTATCTTGTATAGAAAGCCCCTTCTTGATAAAGTAATCTGTCAATGCAAGATCTTTATCAGCAGAAGCCGCCAGCATCATTAACGTGGCTCCACCTTCATATTTTTGTTTCGGATTTACTCCTGCTTTAAACAAAGCGTCATAAACAGCGGTATTGGTGTTTCCTGTCGACGCAGCATAGGCAATGATTGGGTAGCCATGGCTATCCTGATAGTTCACATCGGAACCTTTTGCAATGAGATAGTCCACCAATTCAGCATTCCCACTTGAAGCAGCCCAATGTAAATAACTTCGACTATGGTGTGTTTTCTTAGTCACACTATTTCCTTCTTGTTCGATCATGAATTTGACAACATCAGTCGGGGCTCCATTTAGGATTGCCATCGTTACAGGATCAAAAGATGCCGCATTTGGTTGTGAAGGACTATTTCCTTTTGTAATCTCTTCCTTAACGGTAGCCAAAGTAGGTTTACCTTTCCAAAACTCACCATTCATCAATGAATTTGTCTGTGCCTGGGCATAAGATGCCGCTAAAAGTAAAGCTGCTAAAAGTGTCTTTTTCATTAGAACGTATTTTTTATGGATAATGAAGTTATCATAAGTAATCGCTATTTCGCGCTATCTATTTGTGAATATCGTGTAGTCTTATGCTAACCTCAGTTGAATACTGATTATTAAGCCGAAGAATTAATTGCTTATTTAAATTAATTCTAAATTATTGCAAATCTAAAAAATATTCTGATACTAAAAAATTAATACGGGCTAAATTTGCTCTTTAAGCCCCTCTTTCGTTTTTTTTTATCCAAAGCAGACAAACCCAACTTGCAAATCCAACAAAATTATCTTAGTTTACTTCAACACTAAGGAAGCAACATCATGAATATGGTATCGTCCAATCTTTTTCCGACAAGTTCTTTTGAAGGTAAACCGGGTCATAAACTCTTCTATCGTATATTTGAACCTGTGGACCAAAAGGCAATCGCGACAATATTGATTGTCCATGGCATGCAGGAACATAGTGGCCGATATCAAATGCTTACCAATCATCTGACTGACCGTGGTTTTGCTGTACTCACCTATGATCAGTTGGGTCATGGGAAAACGGCCGATAATACGGGTGAATTAGGGTATTTCCAACGATCCAGTCCAGTGGAACAACTTGTCCAGGATGCGTTAACAATGAGCACGGTATTGCAACGAAGCTATCCCGATCAACCGCATTTTATCTTGGGGCATTCCATGGGATCATTTGTTACCCGTTGTGCCTTACAACAAGCTGGAGATCGTTTTAAAGGGGCAATAATCGTTGGAACGGGCGCACGGCAAAAGGGATCCATAGCTTTTCGTATGCTATTGGCTGTTCTCAATTCCTTTGCACCTAAAAAACGAAGCCGATTGATTAACAGCATATTTGATCAGCGTAATAATGCCGGATTTAAAAATGAGCCCAATCAAAATAACAGCAACTGGCTGAGTGTCAACAAAGCGAATCGTCTTGCTTTTATCGAGGACCCACTCTGTGGTGGTTTATTTACGAACAATGGATTTTATACCGTATTGAGTTTATCGCTACGCGCGACAGATAAAGAACTATCAAAACACATCCCGAAAAATTTACCGCTATTATTTATTAGTGGACAGGATGACCCTATTGGTGACTTTGGGAAGGGAGTGGAACAAACCGCCGCACAATTACGCCTGCAGGGACAAAACGATATTACTGTAAAGCTGTATGAAGGCATGCGTCACGAAATACTCAACGAAGACTGCAGGGAAGATGTCTTTCAATTCATTGATCAATGGCTAGAGCAGCATTTAAGCTAATTGTAGCCAAGTATTTGGGCTAAACAATTGCTGTGACTCAAGCATCTCATCTAGTAGAGATAAAATAGCCGTTAGCAGTAGTAATCCAATTTCCGTCAAAATGTTAATCAAAACTATTTAAAGACAGGTGCGACCTTTTCCACAACGCTACTTGTCTCCCCCTCAATCGTAGGCCAATCTTCTTTCCAGATTACCCTATCCAATAATAGCATGCGGCGATTACCCCCTGTAGAAACGCGTGGCCGTTTTGGCTCCATGGCGTGATAAAGCAACCAATCATTGCCCTGATCATCGGTTATAATCCGCGAGGTATGCCCAGTTCCGACAAATTTATCATTACCCTTCAGCAATAAGGTTCCATTACCCCTTTGGGCTAAATCACGGCCTTTCTGATCCAGATAAGGGCCTTTCAAATTTTTCGAACGCCCTACAAGTACGTGATATGTACTTTTCTCGCCTTCGCAACAGGATCCCTTTGAGCCGATAAAGTAATAATAGTCTTTTCTTTTATGGATCACCACAGCTTCAAAATCACCAGCCGCAACTTTAAATTTCTTATTCAAATCTGGTACTTGCGTTCCATCGTTATCCAGAGGTACTCCATAAGTCCCTTGTGTAGCGGCATCGCTAAAACTTCCCCAGAAGAGGTAGTTATGGTCCTTTTCCCTGAAAAAATAGGGATCTATTGAATTGGGTACATCGATTGATTTACTATCGAACAGTTTACCCCGATCTTTAAATGGCCCTTCGGGTTTGTCCGCTACTGCCACTCCAATACCGGGATTAGGATCTCCCCAGGTGGAATATGCATAGTACATCAGGTATTTTCCATTCAATAAAACCACATCAGGTGCCCAAATCCCACCTGCTGGCTTCCAGTTTGGTTTGGTTGAAAATGCTGCCCCGATCCAGGTCCAATGCACGAGATCTCTTGACTGCAAAATTGAAACTAGACGCTGCCTTTTGCCGTCGCCCCAGTTGTCCGCCGTTCCGTAAGCATAAAATAATTTATCCTGCGGATTACGTACCACCGTAGGGTCCGCAAGTATCGGTTCAAAAACAGGATTTATATAGGTTGTCTTCTTTACGGACGCCCCCGTAGCGTGTACAGTTTGTGCACCTAAACCTGAAGAACTCCCACACGAATTCAACAGGCTCAGGATTACACCTATTCCAATCCAATATTTTAGCAACATTGACAGTAACATTTTATTATTTTTATTTTATCCCGATACTACCCACCCCATTGTATCCGGAAAACTATTTATAAGCCGCTATAATCTCCATGAATGGATTCTAAGCATTGACTGATTTACTTTGTTGTTGCTTGATATAAGGCCTGATGGGCAGTATTTAATTCCGCTTCAGGCATTTTTACTACTTTACGATCATAGGTCATTAAACCGTTGGTTTCTACCTCCACATCTGTTGTCTGTGTATAAACTGCAGCCGACAATCCCATTGGAATCAGTCTTGTCAGATCACGGATCAGTTGCTTATATCGTTCGAGAAGTTCTGTTTTATTTTTAAAGCTCTGGTATCCCCAGTTATCCTTTTGCTGCCAGGAGTGACCATCTATCGGCAGTCCCAGTCCTCCAAATTCACCAAGTGCGAGTACCTGTTTCGCTCCAAATAATTTGGGATCCGGCATGGCTGCATCCGGGTAATTGTGTATATCCAGTATATGACCTGTTTCCATAAAATTACCACCACTGGCACTGTTTACCAATCGGGAAGGATCATTGGCCATTGTCCATTCGGTAATCTCCTTTGTCTTAAACTGACCCCAGGCTTCGTTAAAAGGTACCCAGATCACGATGCTCGGGTAATTGTGAAGCACGTCCATGATGGTCTTCCATTCTTTTCTGTAGTATCCTTCCGACTCCTGCGAACGGACTTTATCCCGATTTCCACCTGATATTTTTCCAGGTTGCATATCCCAATGATTTCCCCCCAGGTCACCGCTTGGCATATCCTGCCACACAAGCATACCAATGCTATCACAATAGCGATACCAGCGTGCAGGTTCAACTTTAATATGCTTACGGATCATATTAAAGCCCATTTCCTTTGTCTTGACCACATCAAATTTTAAAGCTTCATCCGTAGGAGCGGTATGTAAACCATCGGGCCACCAGCCCTGATCAAGTGGTCCATATTGAAAGGTAAACTTGTTGTTCAACAGCATGCGCTGTATCCCATTTTCGTCTTTCTCCATTGAAATTTTACGCATGGCAAAATAGCTTTTTGCCTGATCAATGACCTTACCTTTGCGAAGTAACTGAATTTCTAGGTCATAAAGTTTTGGATTACTCGGTGACCAGGCTTCCAAATTTGGAACAGAAAGATCAAAGTCTGCATTTGGTTGTCCCACCTGTTCTTTAATCACTTGAGTTCCGTTTAATGCCCGCACTTTAATTTCATCACCCACTTGACTACCTGCTACTGTGGCCTGGAAGGCAAGCACACCTTCATCTAATCTTGGCGTCTGTTTTGTTTTCACAATGTAAGACTTTGGTACACTTTCTAACCATACCGTTTGCCATATCCCTGTAACCGGTGTATACCAGATACCATTGGGACGGTTAACCTGCTTTCCTCTAGGTTGTGGCCCATCATCCGTCGGATCCCATACGCGAAGGGCAATCTCTTGCTTAGCTCCTTTCTTGAGATAAGGGGTCACATCCATCGTAAAAGGGTCGAAACCACCTTCATGTCTTCCGACCAATTGATTATTTACGTATACATCACATTGCCAGTCCACCGCTCCAAAATGGAGCAACACATTATTCTTATTGACAGACTTGTCCAAAGTAACCGTATTGGTATACCACAGCGCTTTATCCTTACCAACTTCCTTCCCTACACCAGAAAGCGCAGATTCTATGGCATAAGGAACCAAGATACTTCCATCCCACTGCTGCGGAATTTCTTTTGTATTTACTGGGGTAATGGCATATTTCCATAAGCCGTTTAAATTTTGCCAGTTATTGGTTCTCACCAGTTGCGGTCTTGGGTATTCTGGATGAGGCTTTTGTGCTGTTACTTTTTCACCCCAAGAAGTCAGAATATGCGAACCAACAGGTTTCCATTCCTGCGCAAAATTCATTTGAGCAGCCATCATCAGACTGGCAAAAAACAAGGTTTTCTTCATCATAAAAATCGTTATGTCATTTATATCTTTAATTACTTTACGGTTGGAAACGCCGCGATACGTAAACGGGCGGCACCCATCGGAATCAGTTCAACCTCTTGTACCGCAGCTTGACTCGCTACAGGACTCAATGGCAATACCCCTGTCAATCCATTTTCATCTATTTTCCAACCATCTACTTTTTTTGCTTTGACCATAATAGAGATCGGTACTGCATCCGCCTCAAATGGAAAAGCGTCTTTTGGCCAAGCCCGCTTGACGACCTTCAATTGATCCGGTGCTGTCAACTGATTTTGAACAAGACCATAATTCCAATCACTTGCCGGAAGGATCTCATAGGAAGGCCATTTGGTTGGATCGGCGGTTTCCTGCCATTTTGAGTCTCCAATAGCTGAAGCTTTGCTGTCCTTCTGCACATAATTCTCTTTGATCTTCAAGGCATAGGTCAATGGTCCCCGTTGAATACTCACCGCATTTTTATTCGCTGTCCAAGTATTCAATACAATGGACATCGGCAGTGAAAGTTCGACCTGATCGTTATCTTTCCATTTTCGGTCAATCCGGATATACTTTGCCCCCGGTTCAACCTTTTCTGTCTTTCCATTAATTTTGATGTGTGCCTGTTTTGCCCAAGCCGGGATCCGCAAGTAAAATGGGAAACCAATTGTCTTTCCATTTGTTCCGATGACAAAGCGAATAGACTCTTCAAATGGATAATTAGAGCTTTGTTGAATTCGGATCTTTTGATTATTTCCGACCTTTATATCTGCATTGGATGCTGCATATAATACCGCGGCAACGCCATTATCGTTAGTCGCCATATAGAGATGCTCCGCATAATATGGCCATCCCTGACTATGGTTGTGCTGGCAACAACGCGAACTAAAGGGATTCATCATCAAAAATGGGCCATTGTTATCAATGCCCGGGGCATGATTGTGGCTATCGCTAATGCTCATATTGGGGCTAGTGATATAACGTAGTGCCTTAAAATCAGCGGTTACCGCCGCTGGATAAGTATTGAAGGCCACATCTTCGGCGTGATCCGCCCAAAAAGGATCACCTGTTATCCCCAGCAGAATCTCATTGGAAGCCATCTGTTCAACCATACCACAGGTTTCGACGCCCTGTCGAGGGTCAGTATACCCTGGACGAGCATTTTCATCTGCACCAAACATGCCGCCCGGCACCTGACCGAATACCTGCCGGACAAAGTGAAAATTAGCGTAGGTCGCCTTGAGGTCGTCGCCGGACTGGCTCTTAAGATAGTAGGTAGCCGGTTCCCTGAAACATTGTGCGATATTGACATTGTGCCAATTGGGTAAATCATTCTTTTGTCGCCAATTTGCTGTATTGCGATGGATTTTATCGGCCAAATCCATCAGCCATTCATTCCCTTGCGTCCGATTATAAAGCCAATAAACTGACAATAAATTGTCTCCACCACGACTGTTCTCCCAGTAATCTTTTAGGAAAAAACTATCAGGTAGATTCGCCTGCCACTTAAAGTAATTGGTCATCAAGGTCAGAACACGTTGATCTCCGCTATATTCGTAATAGGACTGCAGGCACCAAAGCATAATCATATTACCCCATAAGTCCGGTTTATTGTTGCGCAGGATCAGGGGGCCAAAGTAACCGTCCGGTCTTTGGCTCTTTATAGCTGCTTCCAACCATATTTTTGATTCTGCTATTATTTTGGGGTCTTTCAGAATATAGCCCAGGTTTGCATAACCTTTTAACCAATAAGGAACTTCTTCCCAACCGTATTCCCCTTTCCCATCTGTACTCAACCAGGCATTATTTTTCTTGGATAACCAAGCACTAATTTCTCCCAGGTGCCCTGTAAGACCGTCCTTCTGTAATTCCAAATACTTTCCTAACCAACCTTGAGGAACAATGCTACCTACGGGCAGTTTCAGCAGCGCATTCTGTTTTAATGGTAAACGGTTATTAATATAGTTTAAATTCTTCCCTTCAACCGGTAGCTGATCAACAGCGATTACGGCATTGTTTTGCGCTGAACTTAGAAAACAAATTCCAATTAAATAAGATAATAGGCCTATTTTTTTTGTCATTATTGGCTTGATTAGTTTTATAACTGATTACCCAAAATTAAACTTTAATCAATGAGTTGGATGATTGATTTTTCTCAAAAAACTGCCTATTTGTATCAATAGAAGAAAGCACATCTCTATCGAGATGTACTTCCAAAACCAATCATTATTAATATGTATTATTTTACCGAAAAACGGTACAGGGATTTCGTTTGATAGACTTGTCCAGGACTTACAACTGTCGTTGGAAACTTGGGTTGATTTGGTGCATCTGGAAAATGCTGTGGTTCGAGACAGAAAGCTGTTCGGAATGCATCCTTTTCCCCGTTTTTTAACTGCACTTGCTCATTCATAAAATTGCCGCTATAGAATTGGATCCCCGGTTCATTCGTCAAAATATCCATGACAATACCTGACTTATCGCCTACGACATGTGCGGCTTTATACCATTCTCCTTCCTTGTCTTTGTTCAAAACAAAGTTATGGTCATAACCTTTTCCATAACTGAGTTGCTGATCATTTGTATTAATATCTTTTCCGATCGCTTTGGGCGCAGTAAAATCGAAAGGAGTTCCTTTCACCGCTATCAATTGGCCGGTAGGTATCAATGTACTGTCAACAGGCGTATATTGATTGGCAAACAATTGAAGTTGATGATCCAGTATTGTACCACTCCCCTCTCCATTCAGATTAAAGTAAGCGTGATTTGTTAAGTTAATGACTGTTTTTTTTTCGGTTTCGGCACGGTAAGCAATCATCAATTCATTATTGTCATTCAGCGAATAGGTAACTTCCATCTGAATATTACCCGGAAACCCTTCCTGTCCATCCGGCAATGTATACGCGAAAGTAAGGGATGACTGATCGGCCTTCTTTAAGATCCAATGTGCAAAATGTACGCCCTTAAAACCGCCATGCAATGTATTTGGACCATTATTCACCGCCAATGTATAGCTCTTATCATCCAATTTAAATTTCCCTTTTGCGATCCGATTGCCAAAAGGCCCTACAATAGTCCCAAAAAATGGCTCTTTGGGATTATTGTAATCACCTGCCTTCGCGAATCCCAAAACCACATCACGCAATTTCCCCTTGTTATCGGGCACCCAAAGGCCTACCAGGCGTGCGCCATAATTTGTAAAATAGGCCTGTACACCATTCTTATTGGTTAATTCGTATAAATAGACTTTTTTCGTATCAATCGTTGTGCTAAATGATGAAGTGTCCATTAAGGCTGCGACAGTGTCGTTTGGGCTGGTTTTTGAACTATTCGTTTGCTGACAAGACAGGCAACAATAACTAAGTATACCAGAAATACCCAGCAACATCAATTTTCCTTTCATTTGTTATGATTTAATGGTTTATAATCTTTATTGAATGACAAATATGTTGTTTTCTATATTTTTTATAATTTTATTGGTTACAATACAAATACTAAAATCCTAATTTTTTTTATTTTTTTTTGGATTAAATTGTTTCAATTTTGAGCTATTTTGTATCAATAACCAAATGATCATGATCAACCTAAAGCCAGTCCGTTTTCTATCTTTCTTGTTGCTGTTTCCTTTTCTGATCCAGGCACAACCCTATTACTTCAACCATTATCAGATTAATGAGGGGCTTTCAAACAATGCCGTGATCTGTAGTATGCAAGATAGCTATGGGTTTCTCTGGTTTGGCACGAAGGATGGCTTAAATCGCTTTGATGGAAATAGTTTCAAACATTTTGATGCCTCGGCTTCTGACAAGAGTAGTTTAGGAGGCAATAATATCATCTCCCTGAAAGAGGACTTCAAAAAAAGAATCTGGATTGGTACCGATCAGGGGATCTATTGTTACAATCCCATCGACGAACAGTTTAAGTTATTAAGCAAACAGTTTGAGCATGCAGATGTACCCGTTATCATTACGGACCAAAGAAAAAGGATCTGGTTTATATCCAATGGGATGCTCTACTACCACAATCTGATCAGCAACGAAATCAAACAGATTACCACATCTGATCTTTATATTACCGCTGTGAGCTGCACAACAAATGGAACCATTTTCTATGGTACTCCAGAGGGTAAAATCTTCCAGATCAATAGTTCAGATAAACCCTCACTCCTATTGGATTTTCAGGTAAAATATGGTTCAAAAGATTGGTTCAGCATAGAAAAAATCACGGAGAACCGTAAGGGGGAACTCATGATCGGCACCTCTAAATCTGGCGTTTATGTTTACGATTTTAAGGAAAAAACTTTAAAATCTATGCTAGGCCCGGACCGAATCAAGCAATTTCTTTATGTCCGGGATATCCTCCAACCGAATGATACTGAATATTGGTTTGCGACCGAATCAGGGTTATTTATTTATCAAATTGCCGACCAGAGCTTTATCAATATTCAAAAAGAACAGGAAAATCCATGGGGTATTTCCGACAACGCGGTTTACAATATCCTGCAGGATAAAGATGAAGGAATCTGGATCGGTACTTACTTTGGTGGAGTCAACTACTATCACAAGAACAATAGTATTATCGAAAAGTTTTTACCTCAGGACAAACCCGGTAGCTTAAAAGGTTCTGTCGTACGTATCATTACCAAAGACCCGACAGGCAAGGTCTGGATCGGAACCGAAAATGGTGGTTTATCGAAACTAGATCCCAGTTCAGGACAGATTCAAAATTTCTCTGAGAAAAAGGGAAATCTGGCGAACAATAATATTCATGGAATCCTGCCCTTTGACAATAAATTATTAGTCGGAACTTTCGTCAATGGCTTAGATATTTTCGATCCCATACAAGAAAAAGTTGTTTACCATATCGATCGAAATAGTTCCCCGAATCCCGATCTACAGAGTAATTTTCTCTTTTACCTGTATAAAACTAAGAAGGGAGAAATTTTGGCAGCCTCCACCCGAGGTTTGTATCGTTTTGATTTCGTCAATAAATCCTTTCATTTGATACGCAGCGTTCCGGAATATATGTTTTATACGACCGTGCTTGAAGATAAACAGGGAAATATCTGGTTAGGTACCTGGCGAGATGGCTTGTATTGTTATAATCCCAATAATGGAGATCTCAAGCATTATACGCATCAAAAGGACAATCCGAGCTCTCTTCCAAACAACCGCATCAATAGTCTATTTGAAGATTCTAAAAAACAGATCTGGATAGCAACAGAAGGTGGAATGGCGAAAAAAATCCCCACAGGTGAAGGCTTTGAAAAGATTGGTATAAAAGAAGGAATGCCCAGTAATGTGATCTTGGCCATTCTTGAAGACCAGCAAAACAATCTTTGGGTAAGTACTTCTAAAGGGCTTGTCCGTTATCACTTATCGAATGGAAAAAAAAGGATTTTCAACCTGGAATCGGGCCTACCTTCCATTCAGTTTAATTACAATTCTGCATTTGATGATGGCTATGGTCGTTTTTACTTTGGCACTATCAATGGTTTGATCCGTTTCGATCCAAAAAAACTCAATCAGATCAATTATAATACCCGGATCCCGATCTATGTCACCAACCTTTATATCAATAACAAAGCAATCAATCAGTATACAGACGGGCATATCCTTTCGAAATCCATTTTATTCACGGATAAGATTCAATTGAAACATGATGAATCATCGTTTAGTCTCGATGTGGCGGCACTTCATTATCAGGCCCCCCATTCTGTCCATTACAGCTATAAGATGGAAGGTCTTGATAACAATTGGGTCGATATCACCGGAAATCAACGGGTGTATTTCACTAAACTCGCACCGGGAAGTTATGTTTTTACTGTCAAAGCTGAAGATCCCAATGGAAATGTCATCCCCACTGCTGCAAGTCTTAAAATTGTTATTCTGCCGCCTATTTGGGCGAGCGTACCGGCCTATATCTGTTATGCGCTCATTCTTATTGGCCTGATTATATTTATTATTTATCATTTTAATGAAAAGATAAAACAACGTAACCGCCAACATTTGCTGACGGTGCAGAATCTTCGGGAACAGGAGCTCTATCGGGCGAAAATCAATTTTTATACGGATGTAGTACATGAAATACGTACACCATTAACATTGATTAAAGCCCCTTTGGAAAAACTCATGGACAAAGTCGAACACAACCCAGTAACAGATAAACTGCTTTCAACCATGCAGAACAATACAGAAAAACTAATTGCGCTCAGTAATGAGTTGCTGGATTTTAGACAGGTCGAAACTGAAGGTTTTAAATTACATTTTGAGCTGGCAAATATTAGTCAGACAGTGCAAAAAATCAGCAACGATTTTGGTGTCACTATCCAAGCGCAAGGAAAGAGTATGCAGGTTTTAATCACTCCTGACATCATTGGCTCCGTTGCGACAGACGCTTTTGATAAGATCTGTTATAACTTGTTTAATAATGCTCTAAAATACTCATCAGAGTTCATTGAAGTGAATTTAGAGGCGGATAAACAGAAAAATATTGCTATATTGACGGTGAAAAACGACGGTGCATTAATTCCTTCGGAGGAAAGGGAAAGAATTTTCGAACCATTCAATCGCTTAAAACAAAATAAGAACATTCCAGGCAGTGGTTTAGGCTTGGCGTTAACAAGATCCTTGGTTTTAAAACATCAGGGCAGTTTAGTGTATGATATTGAAAATTTTCAATGGAATGTATTCCGCCTAACTTTACCACTAAACCACAACTCAAACCAATAATTATGAATGCAAAAGCCAATTTATTAGTGGTAGATGACCATGCTGAATTACTTGAATTTATTGCAGATGACCTCAATGAGGATTACCATATCACCACAAGTACAAATGGAAATGAGGCCTTGGATCTACTTGCATCTGAATACTTTGATTTGATCATCAGCGACGTGATGATGCCCGAAATGGATGGCTATGAACTCTGCCAAAAAATTAAAGAAAACATCGCTTACGCACATATTCCTGTTATTCTATTAACAGCAAAAAATAGCATAGAATCAAAGATTCAAGGCCTGGAATATGGTGCTGATGCTTATATCGAAAAACCCTTTTCGCCCGCATTTTTACGAGCACAAATTGCCAGCTTGCTAAAAAACAGGATTAAAGTCAAGGAATTTTTCATCAAGAATCCGATGTCTCAAATCCAGCAAATCGGACAGAACCAAAACGATCAGGATTTCCTACTCAGGATAGAGGAAATCATTATGCAACATTTGGATGACCCACAATTTAATGTCGATCGGATGGCGGATATACTTTGCATGAGCAGACCAACCTTGTATCGAAAAATCAATCTGGTATCGAGCCTGTCGCCAAATGAGCTAATCAATCTGACCAGGCTACGGAAAGCGGCAGAACTACTTAGTTTACGGCAATATAAAGTCTACGAAATTTCCAATTTGTTAGGCTACAGTTCGGCGACGCATTTTTCCCGAAATTTCCAAAAACAATTTGGACTCAGCCCGACGGAATTCCAGGAATCGCAGTCGAAATAATATTTTTCTCGGATGGTAGCTTCGGTTAAAATCGCGATTTGCGTTAAAGATGCACTCACCTTCAAACTGAAAATTTAACGGCGGATTGTAGGTATCTGATTGAAAAGATCGCAAAGAACCTGTCTTGAAACACGTTCAGGCATTCTGAATTCAGTTATTCACAAAAAAACCAGATTCACTAGGATCTGGTTTTTTGCTATCCAATAAGGCAACTAAGACCTATTTTGTCCCAAGTTTGCCTCATCTTGTTTGATATCCATTTTTTATATGGATTATACCCTTTCCTTCATTATGCTAAAATTTAAGGGATCTACCATCCTACCATTTGATATCCACGTATACACCCTCGGGACTATTTTCAAATTCCAGCAGATAGGTTTTTGTTTTCGTATCCCAATTTGCTTCTGCAAAAACTTCCTTTTTATCAACGACGAGACTCTTTGGTTTGCCAGGTAATAATATACGCGAAATGCTGGTGGTATTGATCGGGCTTTTAGCCGTAAATGAGTATTGATGGCCAGTCGATTTTTCATCGTAAATACGACTTGCCGATGCCAATACCTGAGGCTTTTGTTTATTTGCAACATGATCTATATTGACAAACAGGCACTGTTCATTTGGCTGGATATTTTTAGAGGTAACAATTGGTAGAGCCGGATCAAAAAGATCGATTAAATTTCCCTTAACCTGATAAGGCTGATTGCTCACACTCTCATCCAATACAGCGATCAGGTCATAAATACCCCTTGTCAATGTAAAATAGTTTTTAAATTGAAGTTTCCCGGATTTGCCCTTAGCTTCGTAAAGACTTTTAGTCAGGTCCAACAGTTTCTGACTGTTGTTCGGCTTGACAACAAATTCTTTGGGATCTGAACGCAAAACATAAAAAGTACCTTTCCCGTAGCTATATTGTCCCTCCTTTGGCATTCCGCCACGCAAACCCATTTTTTCAAATAAATGATCTGATGGTCTTTGATATTGGTTGCCATTTGTGTTCCACCATTCCTGTACGGATTGAAAGGGATCGAGATCCGTTGCACAATAAATAAGTACGCCCCCATTTTTTACCCAGTCCGCAAGATACTGATGGGCCTCGGGAGCCAAGGGTTTCATATTGGAATAAGACATCAACAGCACCTTTGTCTCAGCTAGGGCATTCTTAACCCCTAAATTCTCCAGGTGAACTGTTTTAACGGGAACACCACGTTTTAAGAAAGGAAGAGCAAGTCCGTAAAAGTTGGCCAATTGTGGATCGTCATATCCGGCATGTGTCGGGAAACGTTGGAACATCAGTGAATTTGCCAGCAGGATGCTGATCCCTGTTGATCCGGACACTTTACTGGTCGTTTTGGGCATGCTATTCAGACTATTAATCATCACCTGCATCTGGGTCGAATAATGGCGTGGTATTTTTTCTTTTTGGTCACTCTTGGCACTTGTCTTATACAATCCTTCATAGATACGTTCGGGCCAGGGCATCACTTCATAGTCTGCAATATTGGGATACAAAAGTTGTGCAGTGAAAGTAGCCTGATAATTTTTCTTGTAATCAGCCCAGTCACGAGGCCAATCTTCGATCGGGTCCGTCAGGAAAAACATCTTTCGCCCAGTCGGTGCTGTCATGGATTCCATTGCACCGTACTCTAAAAATGCGGTTTCGAAAACACGTTCTTTCGCCACACCATTAAAATAATTGGGTTCACGTGAAGTCCCCGTCCATACCTGTGCGATATATCCATCGACACAGGGTAGCGAGGCCAAGCTTGCCTCAGGACTGACAATCATCCATTGTGAATAATTGATCAACGAGTGTGTGGGCACATAACATTTTACATCCATCCCTTTGGTTTTTCCATAAGATTTGGCATAAGTAAAGACTTCATTCAGTGCATTGAGGTACAAAGCGTACTTTAATTTATTGGATAAGTAGGTATTCTCAGGCGATTCGTGCTGTGGGCGCCAATCAAAACCGTAATACTTTTTCCATTCCTTCTTAAATGATTCGCTATAACCTGCCCTTGCCCAGAATTCGGGTTCCTCCATGAAAATGGCATCAATCCCCGCATCAATAACACGTTTGACATGCATCTCCTTGATGTATTTCAAATAATTTTCAGTAGGAACAATATAAGGAACCATGTGACCATGCCAGATAGTATCACCTTTTACATCAACTTGTCCCTCATCGAGGTGCATTTTCCCATCCCATTTTCCCGTAAAATAATCCTGATATTCCCCCCAGGCAATACCCGTCATAAAATGCGTAATATATCCCCTATCACGCCAGGATTTTACCCGTTCTTCAAACGGAATTTTTCGGGATTTGTCGGAAGGATTTCCCCCGGTTCCATATATCATGACAGCATCTGCACGGTTGTCAATTGTAGGACGCCATTCTCGGGAGCTCTGAAAGGTCGTCTTTACAGGATCTCCTTTTTGAGCGGTCGCTGTGAACGTTGCCAGCAACAATAAAGCGAGTATATTCGTTTTTACCATAGTTTATCTTTTTTTTACCTACGAATAGTTATTGATTGAGCAGCCGCAATTGTTATTTTAAATAATCAGGTTGGCTCCTTTTTTATTGTCCAAATGGAACCGTCCTTTTTTAAGATTCATTTTCATCCAAGAAACCTTAAAAAGGACGGTTCAACATGTGTATTGATTCTCTTATGGGATATCCACTCGTTTGGCTTCGTTGTAGTTCCACCTACGATTGCCCGTTCCACGGGGAGTATCATAGTTGATACGAGAGGCTGCACGAACAAAGACCGTACGACCCTTCGGAATTTCGCCAGTAGACACTATATCAATAACCTGCCCTAACTTTGTCTTGAAGCTGTCGCCATTGTATTCGATTTTGCTCGACCAGCGTTCATCTCGTGCACGATATCCAACCGTAGCGGAATAGCTAACAAAGAGCTGTATATCTGTAACATTTAAAAAATCTGCGTTATAATTTCCTAGTGGCTCGATCTTATCGCGAAAAAGCTGTTCAGTTACAGCACGGGTGACCTTGACTTTCGCTTTTATCTTTCCATTTTCAACAACTGGATCGCCAACCCATTCCACTTTAAGAAAGGGGTGAACTTCCATTTTTATTTCATGTGAACCATTCAGCTCCATATTTTTGCTATCGTCTGACAGTACCTTACCATCTCCGTCTGTACGTACTAAAGGAATAAATGGGCCATCAACGGTGATATTATAATTTCCCTTAAACAGTTTTGTATTTTGAAATGTTCCGTCAGCCATGCAATAGAAGTCAGGATTGTGTTCCACATTATCTCCCCAACTAAGCTCGGTCAATCGAACGCGGATACCTTCACTACCCTGATCGGTCAATACCGGTGCACCCGTTTGTGCGTCGACGACTATGCCCTTCAGTTCCACGGAGGGGGCCTCGTAGTTATCTGCCTCAAAAAGACTACACGAACTCAACATACATAGTATGCCCAGTGCGCTTAAAATGCTATTTTTCATTTGTTATACGTTTAGTGGTGGCTTGGACTTTTATAATTTAGTTCCACCAGTTATTGTTTTATTAAAAGTTCACTCCTTCCAAACAAGCAGTGTCCTGCCATTAACATGCGCAGCACACTTTTGCTGTCTATCGATTAGGCTGTTGATCGATTTTCGGACTTTTAGCCACCTCGTCACCCGGTATTTCAAAATAATAATCTACAGGTGTGTACCGAAACGTTTTGGTGCTTACCCATTGGAAGCGTGCATCAAAGAAGTACTTCCCTGCTGCTGTGGAAAAAAACGGATATAATCCTCTGAATCTAAAATTCTCGTTGTTACTGTATAGATTCTTATCCTTTTGTGTTCCCCAGAAACCGTCCCGGCCTTCAAAATGCAGTACGCGCCAGCGACGTAAATCCCATTTCGCCTTATGTTCAAATGCAAGTTCCTTTCGACGCTCTCTTCGAATGATATTTCGGCCTGTATTATCTCCTGAAATTGTGCCGGCCAAAAGATCTGCTCCCGCACGAGTACGAATCTCATTGACGGCAGTCGTCGCTGTTTGCAGCAGGTCGCTTCCATCTGCCGGACTAGCGCCCAACATTTTGAGTTCAACGGCTGCTTCGGCGGCATTCAATAATACCTCCGCGTAACGCATCAAAATAAAAGGTTGGTCAGATTTCCCTTCTCCAACTTCTTTTGCTGGATTTGTATTGAGCCATTTACGTACATAAAAGCCTGTTAAGGTTGCTTCACCATTATCAAAGAATGGACCTTCGTTGCCAGCGGCATTCATTTTTTGCCCATTGTAATCAACTGTTTGTTGTCCACTACCATCTCTTGGACTCAGATACAAGGTTTTTGGCGATCCTGTGTAGGCACCCAACTGTTGATAGCGTGTGTCAGCTGTTGCATAGGAATAATCTGTAAACAGAGGTTTTACAGGAGTTTGACCAGTATAGACCCCTGCTCGTATATCCATTTTTCTTTGCTTGAAGATATCATCCGGAAAGATAACATAGGCACGTAATCTAGGCTCCGCATTTTTAAAGAAATCCATTGGTTTGTCGTACAACTTATATTCCCCTTCCCTGTTGCTTTGTCCGGTAGTCACTTTGACTGTTCCATCGGGATACTTGTCAAATCCATCAAACAATTCCATAAAATCTACTGTAGGACATGTTCCGGCAGAAAGTGGAGATCTAAATGTGAAGGGCGAGCTAAAGGCATCAAAACTATGTGTCAACGTTGGATAGACATATTCTTTGACGTAGATATTTTCAGGACTACTGAGGTCACTAAACATATCCACCATATTTTGATACTGTGCTTCTTTATCGTTCGCTGCCCATTTCTTTTTATAAAGTGAATAGCCACCCGCTGTCATCACCTGACGTGCAGCCGAATAAGCTTCTGCAAAATACTTTTGTGATGCTGCCTTTGCAGTGCTGGCGTCAAATCCGATGACACGGACACCCGTTTTTCGGCCTAACCCCGTCAGGCGCCCAGAAACCGTTTCGTTGTATTTGGCCACACTACCCGCATAGAGCATCGCCTCTGATTTAAAAGAAAGCGCAACATATTTATTGGAATAGCCAGATTTAGGACCTTTTGGAAGCATTAATTTGATTGCTTCATCATAATCTTTCAAGATCTGGTTCCAGGTATCTTCTTCACTCGAGCGGGGTATCTCCAAATTCTCCAAAGTATTCGGGTATTGTAGTTCCTTGGTCACCAAAGGAATTCCTCCAAAACGTCTTGCCATCGCATAAAACACGGTCGCCCGGACATAATATCCTTCCCCCAAGTAATGATTATAAAGTTCTTCTGAGAATTTGTCCCGGTAATTAGGCAAGGTTTCAATCAGATGGTTTGCATCACGGAGCAATTCAAATGCTCTTCCCCAATAGGCGGTCCTTTCACCGGTAAAAGAGGTGCTGATACCATCGCGAGTCACAGCTTCACCGGTTCCTTCAATGCCTATGGCTGCCAACCAGCCATTGAATTCAATCCCCCATTGTGCCATGTATTTGAAATCTTCAAAAGGCATCAGACTGTACATCCTGGCCATATAAATATCCATACCGGCAGGGGTATTCAATAGGTCTTGATCCGTTACAATATTTTTAGGTGTAATATCTAGATCAGCACAACCTGTAAGTCCGATTGAGCCAGCTAGTGATAGTATAATGAGTATTTTTTTCATTGTAATATTTTTTGTGGGTGCTAAAAAGTAAGCGATAAACCTAACGTATAGGTTTTATTCAATGGATACATACGACCTAGGTTATCATCAGGATGCTCAGGGTCAACAAACCGTACGCCTGTCATCGTAAATAAGTTATAGGCATTGGCGTAAACACGTAATCGCATCGATGAGGAAGGTTTTAAATTCGAAATGGTATAGCCCAATTCGATACTCTTTAAGCGTAAGTAGGCTGTGCTCACCCGATTGAATTCAGAATTTGATTTCGGGTATCTACCTGTAAAACCATAGTAGCCTTTCACCCATTCTGTCGCTGGATCGTAAGGATCCGCCATGGGATTGACGGGATGCCAACGATCAAGGTACTGCTCCAACGTTCCGCCACCATTCGATCCCCAGATTGCATAAAGTGGTTCTTTGTATTCCATAGAACCCAAAGCCGATCCCTGAAACAATATATTCATATCGAAATTCTTGTAAGCTGTTTCGAGATTCATACTATAGTTAAGCCACGGAGTCTGGTCGAATGCAAAAGGATGTTCGTCCTGACCGTTAATTTCGCCATCACCATTCCAGTCCAGATATTTATAGTCTCCGGGTAAGACATCACGTTCCTTATAAATCGGGTAACTCCAAATATCTTCCCAATTCTCAAATCTTCCAGCCGATTCATAACCAAATTGAATCCCTTGATATCTATTGTTGAAATTGTCAATGCGCCAACGGTCATACGAGTTTTTATAGGGGCCATTTTGGACAGCCGTCAGGTACTTATTTCTGGTTACAGTCGCTATAGCCCGAACATTGTATGAGAAATCATTGATTTTATTGCGATGCTTCAGTTCCAATTCCAATCCCATATGGCGATCGCTATTGGCATTTTCCATCGGGGCCGTTGCACCGATTACGGTTGGAAATTCACTCGTGCGACGTTGAAATAGCCCCGACCGTGTGCGTTCAAAATAGTCCAATGTAAAACCAAACAGCCCATTCCACCCCTCGAAATCTAAACCAACATTGAATGTTTTGGCTTTATACCAAGTAATTGATTCGTTGGCGATAGCTTTCCGACTTACGCCGGTGATATATTTATCACCAAAAATATATCCTGGAGCATATTGATTATTATAGCCATTTTCAGCATTTCCACTCGTCGCTGGATAAACATAGCCGGGTACCCAGCCAAAATCCCAGGACGAGGATAAGTCATCCCCTAGCACGCCATAGCTACCCCGGAATTTTAGTTGATTGACAAAGGAAAGCGCGTCAATAGATTTGAAAAATGGTTCCTCGGATATCCGCCATCCCAAGGAAGCCGAGGGAAAAAATCCCCATTGATGTCCTTTGGCAAAACGGGAGGATCCGTCATATCTAAATTGAAATTCTGCAATATATCTGCCCGCAAAATCGTAATTAACCCGCCCGAACAGGGCCGACTTTGCTTCATTATAATAATCACTGATACCACCATACATGGAGGTCATTTGACCATCTTCTACACCTGCAAGCAATTGGTCGGAACCAAAAGCAAGATTTTTCAGTCCATAGAAGTTATCGCCATCGTTCTTTTGTGATTCCCAGCCTACAAGTCCGGACACTTTATGTTGATCGCCAAATGTACGATCGTAATTCAATATCAACTGGCCTAAGACCTGTTGTTTATCAAAAAACTCCCGTTTCATTTGATTTGGGCTACTTAAGTTATAGAGTTTCTGATCATATTTACCCGTTGTTTTATTCAACGCATACTGATAATACTCCTTTCTGAACATGGAATTGTTATCTGCACGGTAATCATAGCCAATCAATGCCTTTGCCGAAAACCCCTGAAGCGCGGAGGATAAATTACTTAGGTCATAATTCAATGCCGCTGAAGTCTGGAAAGTTTTCTTTTTGAATTTGCGATAGCCTGAGATATCCGCGTCCATCATCGCTACGGTATTTTGTTCCAAATCCAGCCCTTCATAATTTAACAAGGTATTTTCGGGATCTGCATACGCGGCAAACAACATTCCCTGTTTCCAATAGTTTCGAATAATGTCAACCGAACTTGTATAGGGATTATTTTGCTGATCAGCCATCCCACTGATGTTCAAATCCAATTTCAATCCCTTGGCCAATTCTGCCGAGATATTCGAACGCAAATTGTATTTATTATAATTGAGATCACCAGATTTAAAGAAGCCTTGCTGATAAGAATAGCCACCACCAATATAGTACTGCACCTTATTGCTTCCGCCCGAAAAACTAATGTCGTGCTGCGTCTGTGGTGCATATTTTGAAAAGATCAATGAAGTCCAATCCGATGAGCGGCGTGTTCCATTTCTGAAATCTTCAAAATCTTTTTCGGTATACACAGGACTTCCACCATTGATGTTGTTCATGGATTTCTCATTGTAGATCGTCATTGCACTGATTGCATCGGCCAATACGGGCATACCAGAAGGTCTTTGAAAAGTATAGGAGCCATTATAACTGACTGTGGTCTTTCCTTCTTTTCCCTTTTTTGTTGTGACCAACACCACACCATTTGCTGATCGTACACCATAAATGGCTGCGGATGCATCTTTTAGAACCGAAACCTCTTCAATATCGCTCGGGTTCAGGCGCTGAAAATCTTCACTTGTACGTGGTACCCCATCGATCACGACTAGCGGAGCTCCGAGACCACGTATATCGAAATTGGCACTATAGGCTCCCGGTTCCGCACTTTTCTGCCATACGCGAACACCAGGGATGCGTCCTGCCAACATATTTTGTGGATTTTCATTCTTCGTCTGCCTCATTTCCGTCCCCTTCACGGATGCGATAGCACCAGTCAGTGATTGCTTCCGCTGCGTACCATAACCGACGACAACAACCGTCTCCAATTGCGTATCATCGTTTTCCAGGACAACATTAATGGTGGATTTCCCATCCGTAATCTCTTCCTTCGCGCTAAAACCCAGCGATTTAAATAAAAGCTTCTTTCCTTCCGGAACTACGATCGTATAACTACCATCTGCATTGGTAGTGGTTTCCACACGTGTACCCGCATGCTGAACAGAAACCGTTACCCCAGCGATAGGCTTATTATTACTATCAAGCACTTTTCCACTGACATTTTTCTGCTGCGCCCAACTCATGGACGGAATACCCAGCGCCATCAGCACAAGCAGTGTGCTAAGTCGCCGCCTTGATTTCCCTAAATCCTTTTTCATATTTATAATTTGGTTTTAAATAGTGATTAAGCTATCTGATGTATTTTCATAGGCTCGCAAGCTCGGTTTTATTGGTATTCGTTTTTAGTATCACAATTGTTTACCTCGATCTTTTTACTTTATCTTGCTATTTTTCGATCTGGTATTGGGACAACATGGCATACTGTGCCGCATAAGTGAACATGAACATTCCCTCTAGGTTATTTTTGTCTTTGTCTGTATGCCATCCACCAAGAAGATCGGGTGGCAATAAACCGGAACGTAAAAAATGGGCATATCCATAGTCCAAATTCTGCTGGAAAGAGTCTATATAACGTCCAGCTTTTTCGAAGACAGGAGAAATCTGAAAAAATCCCCTTAGTAATACGCCGTTAAACCAATTGTTGAACCCATCGGAAGCATAGGTATAATGCGCTGGTACCTGTGAACCTAGTTTAGCAAAGTATTGAAAACTGGCATCACTCAGCTTCTTTCCATCCTCCAAATAGACCTTAGATCGGGTCGCACGGTACAGATCAGCAGCCCCAGAAATCATGGTTCCACTGTTATAGGAAAATGAGGTTCCAACGGCTTTCCGTAATTGGGTATTTTTGCGATACTTTATGCCATTGACGATTTCGTAGACAATACTGCAATCTGGATAGCAGTCTCCCATCATATCATCGTAAACACCTTTACTATTTAATAAATGATCTTTTTGCCAAGCATAAATCCTTTTAGCAAAATCCAAATAAAAATCAGCCTTTCGCAGCATTTTAGAACGACGCGACTGCCTATCTCCGGCATCGATATAATTGTATGTGATCTGATCGTTCTTTTTCTTATAGATTTCATGTAGCCAAACCAATGGACTGATCATGGGCGCGTTGCTACAAGCATGTTTGGTCACGTAGCCCGGTCCCCAGGGAATTCCACCATTTTCATTGCCCTTATCATCTAGGGTGCAGTCCCATCCATCCAATACATAGGTTGTTAGGTATTCTGCCTCCTTTAAATAGCGCTCTTTTCCTGTCAGGTGATAGGCTTCAATCAGTTCCCGAATCAACCACATTTGATCGTCATAGACATTTAATACCCCAGTTACATTTGCTGCCCCCTTTGCCTTTGCACGATCCACAGCATACACTGTCCAGTCTCTTCTCTGTGTAAAAGAAATAAGATTAAATGTTCCTAAATAATAAGCGGCATTTTCGTGAAGCTGGACCAATAAATCCGCATAACGCTTGTAATGTTTGTCAAATAGGTTATGATTCCCTCTTTCTTTTTGAGCTTTAAGTCCATGTAAAATTGCATTGACAGCCTCTATCGAAGCGGAGTACATCCATACACTTGCCTTTTCCTCCGGACGCACCTTCGTATCGGGATTATAGAAACGATGCATAGACTGTCCATCTGCGGAGAAATAAACTTCCATTGACCGGTCCAAGAGCGCCATCGCCCGTACTAAGTTCTGATCTTGCCGAGCCTGATCACTTTTGATATTGTCAACGGAAAAAGAAATTCGGATTTCAGCTTGAACCTGCCGCACCATCACCATGGATACGGAAGCAACAAAAATAAATTGCAGCTTTTTAAAGACTTTCATAAGTAAGATTTCGATTTATAATTAGTTCGAATTTCTACCGAAAATATAGGCAGGAATTCTAACGCAAGGTAAAGCTGACTGATTAATTTTTGGGTTAAAATTGGGTTAAAAGGCAAAAATAAAACGATAACCCTCTATTTTATTTCCTTATATCCTATGATTGGGAAGACTAATACAAACAGCAATTGTAACACAGCTTTTATTTTATTCAGCGCATTTTTTTGCATACTTTTAAGTCCTGTAAGATATTGATAAGGGATATACTAACCGTTACTATATTTCATAAAAAGCCGACAGCAGACAAATTATTTTAAACAGGTCTTTGTCGATAACTATTGGTTTAAGTTTTTTTGATTGCACTATGCGACCCTGTATATTATATATTATTTTTTTGCTCTTAACTCCCCTACTTTCCCGATCGCAGGGGCTCAAATTTAGAGGTGGACATGAGCCTATAGACAAACGCAGTTCCTACGAGTTATCTGACAAAAGGGAGATTTCATTTGAACAGGAGTTTACGCTAAAGTTTCAACTTTCCATTTATTCATCAAATTCATTGGGCAATATCTTCCGTGTCAAGAATAAAGACAATAACACGGTTTACAATTTATTTTATGATGAGGAGGCCGGTAATTGTATTTTCCGTCTGAACGAAGAAGGTAAAAGCAGTCTAATCATCGCAAAAATAAATCAGCAACAATTATTCAAGGAGGAATGGATCACGATTCAGTTGACCTTCCACCTGCATAAGCAATTATTTAAGCTTCAGATACAAAATCAGATTTTTCAATCACCAAAAGTGAAATTACCCTCTCAGTATAGTCCTCAAGTGATTTTTGGAAAAAGTGACTATCTGATCGATGTTCCGGCAATGTCTATCAAAAATGTGCAGATTGGAAATACGGCCAAAAGCTATCTATTCCCATTAAAAGAAAGCACAGGTACTGTTGTACATGATGAAAATGGGGTTGCTTATGGCTCCACTACAAACCCAACCTGGCTCATTGTGGATTCTTACAAATGGAAAAATCTCTTTGCAAGCAGTTCCTTCTCACAAGCTGGTTCCAACTACAATCAACGGACCAAAGAGATTTATTATTTCAATCAGGATTCTATCACCATATACAACATAAAGACCAATCAGACGAAAAAACGGACCTTTCAGAAACCATGTCCCGTAAAATTGGTTTTAGCAAACAATTTTATAGACGTTACGACAAATAAACTGTATGTCTATGAACTTTTCTATACCCAGCCCTATCAAGGCCCTACGGTAGCCAGCCTTGATCTGGAAACTTTCGAATGGAAGGTCGAAAGTGACGACCTGATGAGGAAAGAATTAAATCATCACGGTTCTTTTTATGATGCACAACAGCGACAATTCTATCTTTTCGGTGGTTATGGAAATATGGCTTACAGTGGCGAATTTAGGCGCTACGACCTGGACTCCAGCAAATGGCAAACTGTTGACGGATGGACAGGCGATAAAATTTTCCCACGCTATTTTCTTTCGGCTGGCCAAGGGAGCAATAATCGAATCGCTTATATCTTTGGAGGTATGGGAAATGAATCCGGGGAGCATATTGTAGGCCGAAAATACCTCTATGATTTCTATCAAATAAATTTGGACACCAAGGAAATTACAAAAAAATGGGATGTCCTTTGGAAGGATAAGCATATCGTACCTGCCCGTGGTTTGGTGTTCCCCGATAGCAGCCATTTTTACGCCTTATGTTATCCCGAATATCTAACGAAGTCCAATATCCAATTGTATCGCTTTTCCGTCAAAGATGGAAGTTTTGATATCCTAGGGGACTCTGTTCCGATCTATTCAGATAAAATAAGTACACATGCCCAACTTTATTATGATCAACAATTAGGTAGGCTTCTGGTACTGGTCCAAGAATCAAAAGATGATATACAGTCAACGTTAAAAGTCTATTCCTTGAATATGACGCCGATAACGCCTAACGAATTAAATGGCGTTCCACTGGCTGGATCAAACCGAAAAGTATTCTTACTATTGTTGTTATCTACGATTTGCGGAGTTGGCCTCTATTTCTTTTGGCAGCGAGGTAGGCAAAAGCGAAAAATAGCAAGCGTAGCTGAAAAAAGAGTCCTGCAGGTTCCACGGATTGCAGATACTGGAATCCTACAAACAATACAAAAAGACGAGTTTATACGGGCAAATGCAATTTTCCTGTTTGGTGAGTTCCGTGCTTTTGACCGCAACAAACGTGATATCTCTCATTTGTTCAGTACAAAGCTGAAACAGGCATTTTGTCTTATCCTGTCTAACAGTGCTGGTATTAGTTCACCATATTTCAGTCAGATCATGTGGCCCGACAAATCAGAAGACAAGGTAAAGAACTCAAGAGGAGTCACGATCAATCATTTACGAAAAGTGCTGAGTGAGTTTGCTGGGATTGAACTCGTATACAAGCAGGGAAGATTCCTTATTGAACATAGCGCTGAATTTTATTGTGATTACGTAGATTACATCCAGTTGCTGGCAAACCCTTCTGTTGCTTATGAAAGTAGATTAATTCAGATCATTCAAAGGGGAAAATTCTTACAGGGGTTGGATCTACCTGTGTTTGATGCATTGAAGACCGAGGTTGAACAAAATTTATTACCCATTTTACTGACGGAACTTCATAAAGCTGACATTGCTCATCTGCATAAAAAAAGCATTGAGATTGCGCATACGATATTCTTATTGGATCCGCTAAATGAACAAGCATTATTTTCCGAAATGAAAGCGTTGTTTGCTTTAAATCAACACAATGAAGCCCGCATTAAATTTCAGCAGTTTTGTCTCAACTATAGACAGCTGATGAACGAGGACTTCCCCTACAACCTGGATAAAATGATATAAATAAGCCCTACCATATACTGCTGTATGGTGGGGCTTATTTATTATTATCATCAAGAGATTTAGGCAACCAATTCCTCGCGATGACGTTTTACAAATTGTTTTTTAAGCAGGTATAGTTTATAATAATCATATAAACCTATGATAAGTAAAACAAAACAAACCACATAAAATGTTTTATTAGACAAGTAATTAAAGGAGATTCCACTGAGTAGTCCTCCCATTACATAACTTGTGACAATGGTCAGTAACAAATGAAACTTATCCACCAAATCTTTATTGCTTCTATTGGCTTCTTTGGTGAACATGGATATTAGTATTGCTAGATCGGTCGTCAATCCGGTCAAATGTGTTGTCTTTACAACTGAATTGGATATACTCGCTGTCAATCCATTTTGCAGTCCCATCGCAAACAATAAGGCCCCAACCAATATCTCGGTTTCCTTGAGTGAATCTTCGTAGAAAACATCGAGATATATCCCTACAAACAAAATACTTAATATTTCCAGCACCAGGGGTATCGAATGTGTAAGGTATGCACTGAACTTTCCTTTACCATGGATGATAATTAAGTTGGAAAGCATGCTTCCTGTTAAAAACAAAAGGATCCAAAACAAAACGACAGCACCTTGATACCAGTTTCCTTTTGCTATCTCCTGTGCAAAAACAGCATAATATCCTGTTACATTTGATGTAAAGGAAAAAAACACAATCACTGAAGCGACGTTAACCATACCAGCAGAAAATGCCGTTAGTCCACCCAGTTTAATGTTATCTTGAATGGTCCTATGATTGCTATATTTTCTTAGCATATTTTTCCTTTCCTCCTTTTTTCAGCACGATACGCGCTATTCCCTTGGTCTGCATATCCAAATTGAGATGCAATACCAGCTGATTTTTGTTCAGTTTCTGTATAACAAAACTCTCCACAAGCTCGTTATTTTTTCGAAGTTCAAGGATATGGCCCCTTCCTTTCAAAAACCAGTTATACTGTTTGTCCTTATGATGGGCGACAAAATTCTTTTCACCCATTTTTTCAAAATGCCATAAACCGTCCTGTAAGGGCGGCAGATGGGCAATAGCAGCATCTTTGATACCTTCATGAATAACCGTCTGTTTTTTGAATATTGGCGATTTCTCCACTTTTTCAAAGTACCATCCCTGTTCTTCCCACTCGCCTTCTAAAAGCCTTTCAGGATTTTCGTAAAACATAACCATCGATGATGCCCCCAGAAGCAACAATGCCAAAAAGACAAAATTGAATCTTGCTAGTATTTTTCTTTTAGTAGTTAACATCCCATTTTTTATTAAAAAATAAATCCCCCAAGACACTTCCTCCAGTTTTATGCATTGCTGGTTTTTCGACAATGGCTACACGTTTACGCTTACTTTCGTTGAGGTGCAACAAAGCCTGTCCAACATCAAAGAAATGTCTCGTTCTTTTTTCAAATTGATAATCTGTTGGAATCTTGACCTCGTCAATCCGGGCTCCATTCAGATAATGATGTAAATAATTGGGATTGTCCGTACCGATAATATCTGCGTAGATATTAAGTTTACGATTTTCGTATCGGTGGCAGATCATTTGACAGGCTTTCAAAAAATCCTCTGACTGAAGGTCGTTGAGTTGATCCTCTAGTTTGATTCCTAATAATTCGCTGATTGAGGTGCTACTTTTATTTCCATAAACCAAAATAACGTCAAGCTGTTCAGCCTTCGACTGCTCAATACTATGGATTACAAAAAAAAGTGAATCAATTGTAAAATCACTTGGAATCAATACGCGTGTCGCTTTTGCCATACCCAATTATTTTTTAAACAAAGTTAATGGGTGCACATGGCAACGGAATGAAGCTAGAATTAGCTTTTCATTAGAATTTTAAGAGACTTATTAAAATGAGATTAAAAATAATAAGGAAATTAAAATGGGATTAAAACCGAATGTAAGTTGGCAGCTCAATCTCTACAGTCGTGCCTTCCCCAACGACGGAATTGACCTTTAATGTCCCACCGTGGAGCTTTATTATATTTCTTGCTAAGGGCAGGCCAATGCCGTATCCATCTATTCCATTGGT
This sequence comes from Sphingobacterium sp. GW821-FHT03E03, assembly GCF_059420745.1. Lineage (NCBI taxonomy): Bacteria > Pseudomonadati > Bacteroidota > Sphingobacteriia > Sphingobacteriales > Sphingobacteriaceae > Sphingobacterium > Sphingobacterium sp. GW821-FHT03E03. Next base: position 45,692 of record NZ_JBWKUH010000015.1, on the reverse strand, counting down.
ATTGGATGCCCTAAAATAAGGATCATAAATATAGCCCAATTCTTTTGACGGGATCCCGATACCCTTATCTTTTATCAGGATAAACACTTTATTGTTTAATGCGCCCAAGGCGATATAAGCAGTCCTATTGGAGGAATACTTACAGGCATTACTAATGATATTGGATAATGCAAGCTGGAGTAAAATAGCATTTCCATTGACTTTGAGTCGCATACTGTCATCCGGCAGCAAACTAAAATCTGTCGTAATTTTAAATTTATCATTGATGGCTTTAACAGTCAACTCGGCATCCATAACAATCTGGTCAATACGAACAGGATTAAATGTTGTCGAATTGCTTACAAAACCAGTGCGGGCCAACATCAAAAGCGCCTTAGTCTTTTTTTCCAAATGCTCCGCAGATTCTATAATTTTACATAAGGTACGTTGATATTCCTCAACTGTTCTTTCTTTGGACAGTGCTAAGTCAGCCTGTCCTATAATCGAAGTCAGGGGTGTATTCAATTCGTGTGAAGCATTACTGATAAAATTTTTCTGGGTTTCAAAAGAGGTTTCCAAACGTGTCAGCATGCTGTTGAATGTAAACGCCAGATCATGGAGCTCCCCCTTATATTTTTCTTCATCCAGGCGCTTGTCCAGATTCTCAGAGCCAATCTGCTGGACTTCCTTCATCATGGTCAGGATAGGTTTTAGAAATGAACGTTTCATGAAGACAGAAACCACCAAAATAAAAAGAATACCCAAAATCAGACTAATAATAAGCAGATTACGCAGATAGGCCAGGTGATGCGTGTAGAAGTAATTTTCCGCCGATGCGCCGACAATATAATGCTTATTGTTTTTTGAAAAGTACTTTGTCGAATAGAATTGGTGCCCTGCTTTAAAATTTGATGTTCCGGTCTTGTTGATTTTATCCCACAATTCAGAATAGAATCCCTGGCTTTGAACAATTTTTCCATTCTTATCAAATTCAACCAAAAATTCATGCTGATTGTTCAGACTTTCTATAAAGTCCAGACTCCATTGATCTGTTTGCGAAGCGGATTTACTATTGAGGAACTTTTCTGCTGCAATATTTCTTCGCAGATCCAGGCGTTTATAAAAATCGGTAAAAGCAAAGTTTGTGATCGAGTAAAAGATAAAGCCAACGAAACAGCTGACATATATAACTAATATTGCTATGAGATAGATGAGTTTCCTATTGTAATTATTCATTTTAACCTATTCAGTCTTCTTAATCTATTCAGTCTTCGATTTTTAACACATAACCCATTCCGATAACGGTATGAATGGCCTTTTTGCTCGTTACCTTCTCGATCTTCTTCCGCAGGTAATTAACATATACATCAACGACATTTGATCCGATATCAAAATTAATTCCCCATATTTTATCCAACAACTCACTGCGCTCAAATACTTTCTTTGGGCTTCGGATAAATAATAAAAGTAAACGATACTCTGTACTGGTCAGGTTAAGTTCTTGACCTTCACAATAGGCAACTTTCTTATAATCATCAATCGTTAGAAATCCATAACTGAATGTATCTTTTGGGGGCTGTGCTTCGCGTTGGGTCGCCTGAACAATGGATTGCTGTCTACGGATCAATGAACGTATTCTGGCTTTAAGTTCGATTAGCTTAAATGGTTTAGAAAGATAATCATCAGCGCCATTATCAAGACCAAGCACAACGTTTTCAGGGGTTCCTAGTGCCGTAAGCATCATAACAGGCAAATCGGTATAGCCCCAATGTCTGATCTGTTTACAAATATCAAGTCCGTTGGTGCCAGGCAAAAGAATGTCCAAAAGAACAAGGGCTACATCTTGTTTGGCCAATAGTTGCTCAAGCCCTTCGGCACGCCCCAAATGAATGACCTTATAACCTTCTTCGCCCAATCCCTGTACGATCAAATCCGCAACGTCTTGCTCATCTTCAACCAGAATAATTTTTTGCTCCTCCATATGCATCATAATGTGTCTTTCCCGTTATCGCTCATCGCCAAACCATAAAAATACTGTTTTGATCCTACAGACACAAATCTCTTGCCCAAGATAAACTCGGAGGTCACAATAGATACATCAAAAAAATGATGCTTTTTACCATTATCTCATAATAAACAGAAGTAAAAAACTGAAAAACTAGATTAGCTCAAGCAATGAAGCGATAGCAGTGGTCTTGTGGTTGTCTTATTTATGAATTGACCTCCTCGTTCTCTTTGTGTCGTTCACTGGCAGATTTATCTTCTGAAACACCGCTTTTCCAATAAGAATAGGCATAAAGTTCCTCCCTCTTCCATGCAAGATCCTTACGCAGGTAATTGCGTATCTCCCGAACGGTAGAATACTCCGCTGCAATGTAAGCAAAGCGATCTGTCTGAGGAAGAGACTTTATCTTCACCAGATCCGCCAGCAGACTACCTTCCTGTGGAGTATCATTATGCAACCAGATAAATTCAATATTCGCTTGCGTATATAATTTTTGTACATCCTCCCGGCCATGCACCTCGATGATGCAGGTCCCTTTTGCTGATGCTGGTAAATTTTCCAATATTGCACCTAGTACCGGAAGTGCCGTTGCATCCCCCGCTAATAGATAGTTTTCTGTCAGTGGGAATAATTCGGTCTTACCAGCTCTCATAAGGACACCCAATACATCCCCAGGCTTGGATCCTATTGCCCAGGCAGATGCTGGTCCTTCATCCCCATGTGCAACGAAATCTATCCAGATTTCGTTACGTCGAAGATCTATCCCTCGATGCGTATATGTACGTACTGTTGGCCGAATACGGTCGTCCATTGGTCTCCATTGTCCCTTTTCAAAATCAAATTCCGGAAAATAGACTTTATTCAATCCCATAGGCGGAATCAAAATCTTATTGTTAACACCGATTGTCGTGTCCGCGATTTCTGGGACAGCTTCTCCTGTCAGATAAATCCGGATATAATGTGGGGTCACATATTCTTTTCGACTAACAGTCAATTCAGCTTGTATAATTTTCGCTTCAGCTCTACCCATGGTTTTATAAAATTTAAGGATAAATGATCTATCAATTTTTTAATAGCTATTCTTAGCCCGCATTGTAGGTCGGGTAAGCTAGCTGTATGTCTTTTTTAATTTACTTGGTGGAAATCCAAATTTCCGTCTAAAAGCATCTGAAAAATGACGTTGATTTTTATACCCAATGGCATCAGAGACTTCACCAATGGTCATGTTTTTGTCTAAAATTAGCTTTTTGGCATGTTCCATTTTTGCATCATTCCAAAAACCGAAAACTGTCGTACCAAACAGCTCCTTAAACCCCTTCTTTAATGTAAACTCATTTGTCCCGACCAGATGGGCCAGGTTGACAAGTGTATTGTTTGAATCCATATTATCCAGTAAAAATTCACGGACCGCATAGATTTTATCAACATCAGGCTTTCTGAGGGTCGTGTTCGAAACGTTGTTGTCGGCTAACTGCTCCAACTGAAGCAGCAATAACTCCATGATCTTGGCTTCGAGAAATATTTTTTTAAACATACCCTTACGTTCACAATTTATGATACTATCAATAAGAGTATGCATTTCATGGGTAATTCTTCTATTAATATCTGTCAATAAGCCAGATTTTCCCTTTTCAATAATATTTCTGAAGTCATTAAATAAGATGGAATTATCGGGTATAAATTTCTTAAAAAAATCTGGAGACAAATTTATCTCACATACCTGGAATTCTTCACGTTCCCATTGCATCTGACCACAGATCGAATTGCCGTAAAGGATATTGTGCTGGCAAGTTTCAAAATCTATGGTAGCGGCTAATGTCTCCCCAGCTGCCCGACTTCTACCCTTCAATGCAAAATGCATTTCGACCGTCTCAAAGTCACTTTCAAAACGAAATAGTATCCGTTCATACAGATTTGCATGACCAAAGCCAATATGAATTCCATCAAAAAAGATCTCTTTGTAATAGCCATCACCAAATGGAGCGCCCAACTGTGTGACACATTCCTGGATACCGGCATCGATTGAAAAGAAAGTCTGTGGATAGTTTTTTTCCAATAATAAACTAGCCGAATCAATATCATAAAGTCTTAATCCCATTCCATATTTCATTAAGGTTCAACTATTCCTTTTCACGGACTTTTTACTCCTCATTACATACCCAACAATGGCACTATACCTAGTATCTTTGGCTAAATTACAATTTATTTAGAATGATTCTTAATTATTTAATACAAATAAGCACATGCAAAAGAAAAAAATTGAAACTAAGCTGTCATTAATTCAGGATATAGACAGCCTGCTACTCCCAGATAGCATTTATAATAATATCAAAATGGGCAATCCCCTAGCTAGTAAGTTGGACGTTATTCTTGCAGCGGAGAAAGCCATGGTACTGGACTTTGCCTGGGAGTTTCCGAATGGTCTGGACACCTTTGTTGATGATGAACGCTATCCGCTTTCGGCCGATCAAAAGCAACGTATCAATTTGGCCCGTATATTTTTAAAAAATGTGCGAAATACGACACCTGAGGCTAATATTTCGAGTTCTGATGTATTTTAGTGATCTATCTGCTGGGAGTAGAAAAAGGATGATAAGCAAAATTTAACTCCATTTGAAGAGTCAAATGGAGTTAAGCAAAGCATGTAAACTTAGGGTCTATTCGGTGATTTTTAGCTGGCCACGGTGCTCTGTCAACCAATTTTTGGCAGTAGCTGCTTTATCTCGCGTTCCCTCCATTTGTGCCAAGAGATCTGCCATTGTTGCATCATCAAAATGGATCTGTGAAAAGAGGCTTGCCAATTCTGGTTGATCCTTGCGGAAGTCTCTGCGTGCAAAGATTTTAATCTCTTCAGTGCTACCCAATGTTTTTTTTGGATCATTTAAAAACTTCAATTTCATCTTAGCAAACATCCAATGGGGCTGCCAACCCGCCACAACAATCCATCTATGGGCTTTAATTGCATTCTGTAGCTCAGTAATCATCGCTACCGTGGATGAATTTACGTGTTTATAGTTCAGGTTATAGTCTTTGATAACCTGATCCACAGCCCTTGTGATCCCCGCACCTTTTTCGATCCCAATAATTCTATTATCGAACTGCGCTTCGTGTGCTTTCAATTGCTCGATATCATCAATGGATACATAATCGGGCACAACAAGACCATTGCGGGCGGAAGCATAACTCGTACCGATTTCCTGTAGATTTGGGAACTTCGCTACCTTAGCGCCATGTGTTAATGGCAGCCAGACATCCATATACAGATCTGTATCGCCATTATTCATCGAAGCCAAGATCATATCTGGGGTAGCACGCTGTATCACAACATGGTAACCTTTCTCCTCCATGATCGCTTTGGCAATATAGGTCATTGCGACACCCTCTGCCCAACCGTCAACCATACCAATATGAATGATATTCTTATTCCTGCTACTGTTACAAGCTGAAAACAAAAATACCAGTATCCAGATTCCTATTAACTTAATTTTCACCATTATTTATTTTTTATTTACAAAACCTTGTGTTATTCGGTCCAGTATAATTGCCAAAATCACGACAGACAGACCGCTTTCAAATCCAAGGCCAATATCCAGGTTGTTTATTCCTTCGAGAACCCTTTCACCCAAGCCTCCTGCAGCAATCATCCCAGCGATAACAACCATTGACAACGATAACAATATCGTTTGATTGATCCCCGCAAGAATTGTTTTGGTCGCCAAAGGCAACTCCACCTTAAATAAAATCTGCCGATTGGTTGCTCCAAATGAACGGGCAGCCTCAACAATATCCTTCGGTACCCCATCAATACCCAGCGTGGTCAGGCGAACCGCCGGGGGCATTGCAAAAATGATCGTAGCAAAGGCACCGGGTACTTTTCCGATACTAAAAAACAGTACTGCTGGTATCAGATAGACAAAAGCAGGCATCGTCTGCATTAAATCCAATAAAGGCCGAATGATCTTTGCTGCAAATTTATTTTTGGCCGCCCATATCCCTATCGGTACAGAAATAAGTAATGCTGTCACCGTCGCGACCAGCACCAAAGCCAATGTCTCCATTGTTTCCGTCCAAAATCCCATCAGATAGATCAATGTCAATCCCAGGAATGTGGTCAGCGCAACGCCTTTACCGGATTTCCACCAGGCCAATGCTGTAAAAAGTGCGATCATCACGAAAAACGGAGTCGCGATCAATAACCATTCAAGACCAAGAATAGACGTATTTCCGGTATTTTTGATCAGGTCAAAAAATGGTTTCAGATTGTCTGTCAACCAATTGACAGCGATGGTTATATATTGTCCTATGTCGATTACTTTATTCATATCTATTGATTATTTGCTTGCTCTTTTAATTCTATGATTTCCTCTTCGTTGTATTTGGTCGCCTCAATAATTAATGAAGTCTGGGTTACGATTCCCAGTAAACGGTTGTGTTCATTGACCACAGCAATGGGCGATCGCACTTCTGATATCAGAGGTAACATTTCCTCCACAGTCACTTCTTTTGATACGGTAGGAACATTTGCGTGAATGATGGCCTCAACGGTCGGTTCTTTGCGTTTGGCCGACTGGATCACTTCATTAATATGGACAAAACCAAAAAAATGATCATGCACATCCACGACAGGTAATATATCTATACCTGAAGCACGCATTTTGCGCAGAGCACCCTCGGGACCATCTTTTTTGAATCGTACAACAGTCGGTTTTTCAAACATCAGGGAGCCTGCGGTAATAATTGCTTTCCGATCCACTTTTTCGACAAAAGCTTTTACATAATCACTTGCTGGGTTCGTCAGAATATCCTCTGCAGTACCAATCTGTTCAATTACCCCGTCCTTCATAATGACGATACGATCGCCCAATTTGATGGCTTCGTCGAGATCATGCGTAATAAAGACAATAGTTTTCTGTAGCGTGTCCTGCAGTTCAAGCAGCTGATCCTGCATTTCAGCTTTGATTAGCGGGTCCAGTGCCGAAAACGCTTCATCCATCAGTAACACTTCAGGATCATTGGCCAAAGCCCGAGCCAATCCTACGCGTTGCTGCATCCCGCCGGAAAGTTGAGCTGGCAGCTGCTGTTCAAAGCCGTTCAATCCAACAATATCAAGAGCCTTTTGTGCTTTTGCCTCACGTGATTCTTTGTCCTCACCTCTTATTTCCAATCCAAATGCAGCATTACTCAGTACAGTGTGGTGTGGCAGCAAGCCGAATTTTTGAAAGACCATACTCATTTCTGTCCTGCGCACTTCCAAAAGCTCTTTATTATTTTTCCCGGTAATATCTTCGTCATTGACAAATACCTTTCCTGAGGTAGGCTCATTCAATCGGTTTAAACAACGAAGTAAGGTCGATTTGCCGCTTCCCGAAAGCCCCATAATCACAAAAAACTCACCCTCATAGATTTCGAAATTTGCTTTGTTAATTCCTATTGTACAAGCCGTCTTTTCCAAGATTTCTTTCTTCGAAAACCCCTCGTCCAATAATTTCAAAGCTTGTTTTTTTTGTTTACCAAAAACAATGGTTAAATCTTCAACTTTTACCTTTACCTTTCTAGTTTTATCCATTCTTTAATTTTTTTAAACATAAATAAAACAAAAGAGCATGAGTAAACCACTAAGGCTGCACACCTACGTAGTTTTCATTCACATAAAATATCCCTACAGTTGAATTCGTTTGATCGAAATTTTAAACTTCAGTTCAATCTACTTATTAACTAACACGCTTTACTCTCGGTTCGATAAGAGCAACGATGAAAAAGAAACTAATCTTTTAAAGACGAGATGTGCTAAACACAACTCCAAAATATACTTCAACAAGTACAACGAACAACTTCGACTGTGCCTCAAAAAGGTTCCAGTCCTAGCGGAATAAACTCACGCCATTCTGTCTTTTGACAGCACAAAGGTACGAAAAATAAATTAAATGCCTTTTTAACCACATAGATATCTCACTGTAAGTATGTTATAAAAAACACCAAACAAAGTAAAAATAGGTGCTTGTAGACACTACCGCGGCAAACTTTCAGGACGTCGCATCCGATAGGAAGTTGCTGTGATGGCATGTAAAAATGCCTCGATATCTTTTATTTCCTCTTTACTAAGATTCAAAGGTTGCATTAAAGGGTCTGTAACCGGATAAAATGCATCTTTGGCCTTCTGTTCTGGCTTCGCGGAGTTCATCTGCATCCCACTGTTATACATGTTGAGCAATCCTGTCATATTCCAGAATAATCCATTGTGCATCCACGGATCAGTATTCATCACGTCTCGCAGTGAAGGTGTTCTAAAACGCCCTACATCAGCAGGATCTTTTGTAATCTCATACCTACCCAGGTCTTGATATTTACGCTTGTAATAAGTCAGTCCGATGTTATGATAAGCGTCGTCCGTAAAAAACTGACCATTGTGACAATTCATACATCTCGCTTTTGTACGGAAGAGATGTAGTCCACGTACCTCTTGCTCGGACAACACCTTATAATTACCATCCAAAAACTCATCAAAGCGACTACGTCTACTTGTTAAAGTCCGTTGAAAAGCACCTAAGGCCTTTAAAACCTCTGGCATGGAATAATCTTCCTCTCCAAAGGCTGCTAGAAACAGCTTGTTATAGGCCGGGATAGCTTTCAATTTTGGAATCAATTTGGTCAGATCCATGTCCATTTCATGATGAGCTTCAATAGGCCCCAAAGCCTGTTCTTCCAGCGACTTGGATCTTCCATCCCAAAACAATTCTTTCCGCGCATACACATTCAGTAGTGATGGTGTATTACGTGTCCCCTCCAAATGATCATTGCCAACCGGGACCGTCAATTTATCAGCCCATGATGTCTGGGGATTGTGACAGCTGCTACAGGAGATCTGATTGCTACCAGACAGAATCGGATCAAAGAAAAGATATTTTCCCAGCTTGACATCCGGCTTTTCCATCAAAGAAAAATAACTTGTATCAACCTTAGGCAATGATGTAAATTCCTTCCAGCTGACACCAACATCAATCGTAGGCTTAGGCCACTCGCTTATTGGTCTTCGATAAAGCAACTGCAGTTCTTCATACAGTGCTTTTTGTTGATCTTTCATGGAAAGTAAACCAACAAGTCCAATGATACTGACCAATACTGCAAAATGTTTTTTCATGATTAATATAACCTTAAATATGCTTAAAAAATACCTGTTGTTCCTTCAATGGGGTACACGATCGCATCAGAAAATATACGAAACACCCAATTTGCCTAAAAACCTATCTTTACCGGGTAAGCTTAACAAGTCATAATTCAATGACATCAGATCGCCCCGATGCTGATAATCTAACTGAAACTGCAGACTCCAGTCTGTTTTACCCCGATGAGTCACCCATACCCATGATGTTGCCCAAGTGTTACTTGAAGCGGTCTCATAGCGGTAATCCTGATAAAGAATCTGCTTCGCAAAATTGCCTGTATTCAAATCCGACACAATTAAATCATTCGCAGGAGACCATTGTCTGAGATAATGAACAGAACCCAATAGATCAGATCGCTCATTTACTCGAAATCTGCGATTTAGACCAATCCCTGCTTTGATCTGATCTACATCCATTGCATTACCAGTCACGCCATCTTTTTTTCTAAAATTTCGCACAGCTATACTCCCTTCGGTCTGAAACTGACGAAAACCAAACAGGCCCTTGATTTGCATCTGATTTTGCTGATAGGTATAATTATTTGATAAATAGGTATAATTAAAGTCTTTTCCTTCCTCAATCTGCCCAGTTAATGCCAGTTTCAATGATTTTTGGTTATGCATCTGGCGACTCCATAAAAAATCTATAGAGCTGATATCCTTCGTATAATCATTTAGCAATAAATAAGTCTGTTTAGAATTATCATTTCTTCGGAAAGACTGCTTTTCATTAATATATTGTCCATTTAGGTAGATCTTATCAGCTCCATTGGGTTTTAATAGCAGATGTCCGCCAATTCCTGCCCGATCGATGATATCATTGTAGTTGATCTCGCTTATCCTTTCGTGTGCATTTCCAAAACCGTTCATTATCCAATTAACATACAGGGGATCTTCGGTATTTTTGGTGTACTTTTCATTTTTATAGCCCACATTTACCCGTTCAGAACCGTAACCCCAAATACCCGAAAGGTGATAAGAAATTTTTGGGAGATTGTGCCCGACACTCAATTTAAACTGTAAATTCATATCTTTAATATCTCCTCTTGGATCATTATTGGAGTAATGAGAACCTAACCTATAATCAATCCCTAAGGAAATGGGCAGGCGATTATTTAGAAATGCATGCTGAATTCCAGCATCTAGTTTATATGTTTCCCGATTGTATTTATTTTTTTTTAGGGAGCCAAAATAAACTGGAGCGTCTTCATTCCATCTAGATTGATGGCGCATGGCAGTGCTATCCTCCGAACTGCGGTCGTAGGAAAATCGTCCCCAGAAATTAGTCTTTTGCCATTGTGTTTTCCCCTCCGTAAAAATATGGGTCTGTTTTAGTCCATTGGCCCCCTGAGCAGGCTGAAAACTTCCTCTGGCAACCGTCTGTTGAATCCCCAGTATAGAAGACTTATTCTTCATTTCTTCAGAAATCCATACCCTATTTCGAACAGCCATATCATGAGACATAATAGATGAAGGTTGGTACCAGTACAGTGTCGCTGTCAACGAATCCACCGTTGCACTGGATTTTATCTGTCCTTGCACAGCAATAGAGCTTAGGAAAAATACGGTAGCGGAAGCAATATATTGAATACTTTTCATCTATTTAATTGTTTTATTGATGACCTGTTGAGGTTATAAATGAGCGTTCAGATGGAAAATCATCTGGAACGGGTCATCAGCTAATATTTCAAATTCCATCTGCTTGACAGTAAGCAGATGGAATAGAATTACATTGCGCATCTTAATCCGCAAATCCGAATGGATTTGCTTTTATCACAACGAAATCCACCGTAGAATTATTCGTATCCTTCAACTTTCGGACACCATTCGTGGTTTTGTCGGTTCTGCGCATCACGGATTGCGATGAATAGCCACCGAGTGTAACGAATGTAAAACCTGCATCTAAGGCCGGAGGGAGTTTTTTAGGAATTCTATCATCTGTCGTATTGGGTTGTACATCTACGGCATCCATAATCCAATTGACAGGCAACTGTCTGTATTTTTTTACTGTAGAATTTGGTGGATTTATGGACGGTTCAGGGTAGCTAGGAAGGTTCGCTACTGCAGCACGATCAGCATGTTTAAATATCACGTAAGCATCCCGCCCTAAATTATCTAAAATCCAATCGTTGCCCACATAATCCAAAATTTGCACATTAGGTACCTTTGGGTTGTCAATATCAGACGCGAATGGTTTATTCCCTGGAATATCACCATAATATACTTCGAAGCTTGCGTTGCTCAGATCAACTGTTAATTCCGGTTTTTTAATGGTCACTTCTTTTCCGTTATTTCCGACAAAAGGCACTTTATGGTTTAAAGCATTCTGCGCAATCACAATACTTTTACCAGGTTCTACAGGATAACTTTTCCCATTTCCCGGAATCATAAACAGATCTCTTAAATAGACATAATCTGTATTCGCAGCTTCTCCGCCAGTCATACCCAATGATTTACTCCAATCCAATTGCCCATTGTTCTGATAGTAAACAGCTTCGTTTGTATTCCGCTGTCTTCCCCACAGACGGCCCAAATAAAGGCTATCAGCATATAAAACCCGGTCGGTATTATTATAAACTTCAAAAAACTGATCTCTATAAATAGCGCCTTCTTTATTGTCTGATCCGGCATAATAGATTTGTTTTATAACAAAGTTGCCCAGAAGACCAGCAATTAATTCAAGGTCTAAACTTGACGAACTGGTTAAGGTCACTTTTTTTATCGCCGCATTAAATGTAACATCCTCAAAAATTGCTTCCCCCGTTGAGTTAAAATATTGCTCTTTGGGAATTGTAATGGAAGCATCTATATCGTATTCGCCTGGCATAATGGATACCAGATTGACCACGCCTTGGGTCGGTGAATAGGTCATACTGGTCTTTGTCGACAGATTGGTCACTTTAACAACCACCTTGCTCAAATCTAACTTACCATTTAGCTCCGCAGATGCGTATTTCAAATTCAATTTAAGATCCAATGGCTGTACACCGGGTGTATTATCCTTTTTACAAGATATAAAAGGTAAAAATAAAAACGGAATCAAATAACGTGTTTTCATATTGTTTAGTTTTTGAGTTTTAGAATTTATATGTTAATTGTGCACCATAGTTTGGTGACGAATTGGGAGCCTTCACCCCAGTCGCCCCGGCTCTATAAAACCGTGGCTGATAATCCAGGAAATTATACACATTAAAAGAGAGATAGATATTCTTGCCTATCTCCTTGGCCATATTGAGATTAAAGTTCCAATACACATAATTATTATCGGCATTGACACGATCCGCATCGACTTTTCTTTTCTCATAGAGTTCGAGATGTTTTGGATTCGTTATATCAAATTGATCAATCTCATGATATTCATAGTCGCGGGTATAGTATCCTACGGGTATAATATCCCCATAGGCAGTTTTGCTATAATTATACAATTCACAGTCTGCACTTAATTCGATAATCAATCGCAGCGCCGGAAAATGTGTTGAGCTTCTGAGCTGTGCTCTGCTCAAATAACTTTTGGTAGACTTAGCCGGAAAAAAACCGATTACAATATCATCCAATGCTGTTTGTTCGGTATTAAACGGAGTACTATTTAACGTCGAAGAACTTGCATTAGCAAGCGTAAATGCAGCCGTTGCCGAAAAAGTTGTCATGAGAGACGGAATGCGCGGAGCTGAATACATGACCTCAAGGCCGAAGTTGGAGGAACTATTACTATTGTCAAAATATAGATTGGACAACAGATACCGCTTTGTTCCGGTCTCCGTGATAACTGGTTTGGCACCCGGAGCCGGGGTTGCCGAATATGTTGGTAAGTCTCTCCCTTCATAAGCAGTAGCAGTATTGATACTACGTGCGTTCTTTTTATAAAAAAGATTAGTCCGTAAATAATGACCATTTTTGTTCCAGGACAAGGAAGACTCTAAAGTCTGTCCCATACTGCTTTTCAGATTGCTATTGTCTTTTTCATACCTTCTCAGATAAATCAAGGCTGTACTCTCATCTTCTCGTCCATTATAAGCATTTAGCAAAATAATCTCATCAAATGTAGGTCCGGGGTATAGTTGGGCCAATCCGGGAGATTTAAAAGATAGACCATAAGCCAGTCCAATTTGGGTGGATTTGGAAAGCGCATAATTTATATTCGTTCGCGGGGAAAATGAAGAATGGCCATTCATGACGTCCCAGCGAAGCCCCGCTCTTATGGATAGGTCTTTATCAAATAATTTCATACGTGCAGCATCCTCAGCATAGAAACCGAAATTTTGTAGGGCATGTAGCAACGAGAAATCGTAATATCGATCTGATCTGCTTCCTAGGTCTTTTTTTGGCATAGAAGGATCCGCTAGACGGCCCCTACCTCGATTAATATCATAGCTATAATTTGCTCCAAAATTTATTTTGTGCGTAATAAGCCCTGTGATTGCGAAAGCGTTTGCTTCGAGCCGGCCATTTAAATTTATAGGTCTATTGTCCACAGCATCTACTGCCGTATACTGCCCTGGTGCATATTGTCCTTCCACAATACCTGTCTGGACAGAATCGGTATAGAGCACAACGGCATCATTATAATAATGTTCCCGGTAGGTATTCTGCTGGCTGGAACTTATACCTACATTAAAATTGATGTTTTTGAGAAATTCGTGATCCAATTTGTAACTCGTGCGGCTAGCGGCATTCCATCCCCAACCACCAAATGAAATGGCATTGGACTGCGGATCATCCGGATCCTTATTCACCCGGTCAATCACCTTATTATACGATCCCGAAAAAGTCTGTTTTAATCTTTTTTCAGCTCCAAAGTAATTTGTCCAGATCAATGTCCCATTAACACGGTCATATTGCTTCAATTTGTCCCTATTGTCCGCATAGGATTTAACATAACCTAAATCAGCGTTGATCGTCCCCAAATTCTTCCCTAGGCTCATACCTTTGGATAATCCATATGAGGTGGCATTACTACGGACCTGAAGCCGGAAAAAAGCAGGGGTCTTTCCTGCCTGCCTTTCAATGATAACAGCACCGTTGGATAAATCACCATAGCGTGCCGGGGCGACCCCCGATATTACCTCCAAACGCTCAATATTCTCTACAGGGATCTGACGCAGATCCACACCCCCAAAAACATTCTCCCCCGAATAGGATTTTGTCGTCCCCGGACGCCCCGTCAATCCATAATCTGAAGGTTTGATGGAGTTAGTTGCGCCTGACATTCCAAATATACCGGGGTTACGTCCTTGCATATTCCCATTATTTCCAAGGGTAATATCATCCATGACGATGGCAACACCAAAAGCATTATTGAGTTCGTCTGCATTCCGTGTGCCGCCAGTAGTTTCTTCAAAGGCTCCACGCAGTGTCAACATTTGCATATCTTGCACGGAAGGAGCTGTATTTTTGCGGTTAGGAAGGCGGTTCAACAAGTCATTTACACTGAGAGCGGGATATCTTTCGATCATTTCTCGGTCAAATACTAAGGAGGAATTACTTAGTTCTCCCTTTTTCGCCTGTACAGCCACCTCATCGAGCGCTAGACTCATATCCTGCAAGACAAAATTCTCAACCTTTTTTACTGAATCCAATAAAATTGTCCGCTCTATCCCCTTTTTCCCTAAATAAGAGACTGATAAAATAATCGATTTGCCAAATTGCTCGGTCGGAATTTTTAGACTATACTCGCCTCGATTATTGGTGATACTAGACAGATCCAGTTGATTCAGCATTACAGTGCTTCCTGATAATAACGTCTTCCTATTATCGGTAACTTTTCCCTGAATTAACACGGATTGCCCATATACATCCATAACGAGACAAAGTGAGGCAAAAATAGTCCAATATTCTTTTTTCATAAGTACGAACAAAAACGCATCTAGAAATACGTTTGTTTAAAATCATTCTAAACAATTGCAAATATAGGCGATTTAAAAGCACTTATTAAAATTATTTTTAATAAATCTAAATTATATACAGCAATATAGCTCAATCAATAAATAAAAAAACGCACAAAAACGAATACAAATGCTACCTGAACAATTTAATAATAGATTATAAATGGGGTAATCTACGGGCTGGTAAAAGCGGAAAAAACATTGTGTTGATGCCTGGCTTTCGTGGATAAATAGCAAGCCCAGAACAGTAGGTAAAAGGACGGCTTATTTTTGAAAACATGGACTACTCGTCAGGGCTTTTTGAACAAAACAGACTATCCCGCAATCCATATTGTGAACACAACGATTTAGCCTTATCTGTAAAAGCTTGACGATAGTAAACTGGTAATTTACCATCTGCGCCAAATAAACGCTGATACTTTTGTATTAGATGCGGATAATGCTTTTCAATAGCACGCATGACCAAGGCTCTATTATCCGCTGGATCACTCCCATATAAAGCAAGGGTGGCAGGAAAAATATAGCTGGCACCAATAGCCTGAAAAGTCTGAAATAGCAGTTCCAGGCTCGCTCCAGTATCCGATATATAGGGCAACAGTGGCATCAGACTGACTCCACTATGGAGTCCGTGTTCACGCGCTTGCCTTAATGCTTCCAATCGTAGTGAGGGCAATGGGGCTCCGGGCTCAAAAATCCGGGCGACACGATCATCTATAGTCGAAAATGAAAAAGTAACAAAAGCCTTATGTCCTAATCTCGACTGAAGATCTTCAGGAAGTATTGCTTCTGCATCAATCCGTTTCAACAAATCAAAATCTCGGGTGACTAAGTTCGATTTCGTAATAATATGCACCGGAAAACGATAGTGTAGGATGACTTCCAATGACTGTCTGGTGAGCAATTCAGTATGTTCCATTTGCAGATAAGGATCTGTTACAGAAGAAAGGACAATAATTCCATATTGTTTTTTACGCGCACGTAATGCCAGCTGCTTTTCCAGCAATTCGACAGCATTGCCCTTCATACTCAGCTTTTCAGCCATGTTGAGTCCGTACTTACTTCCCCGGATATAACAATACAAACAATTAAAAGAGCAACCACTGTAGGGATTCAACGTATAATCATCAAGAAACCAAGGATCTCTTCGTTTTGTCTTATTGAGGATAGATTTCGCAATTATACGATGCATAATAGCCTATTCATTTTAAAACGTTCTACCCATACCTCTTGATGCAGGCCACACTTCCTTAAAACCATATTGCGCATAGAGCTGGAAAGCAGGACCATCAGCGATCAAACTGACATAGCAGCTATCTGGCAGGTTCGAATTCATGTATTCATCAAGTTTCTGCATAATCAGTTTTCCAAGCCCTTTTTTCTGATGTTCGGGGAGCACACAGATGTCAACGACCTGGCAATGGCAAGCACCATCGCCAACGATCCTACCCATACCTACTATTTCATTGTCGTTGCCCCCATCCAAAATAGCCACACAGCATAAGGAATTTTCCATCCCTAGACGTGCAGCTTCGTCCGTTTTTGGAGATAACCCGGACTGTTGTCTTAAAAATTGATAGCGTTTATAATCTATCTTCTGATATACGGCTTGATAATGCATAGTAAAATGATGAGTTTATTATTTATGAAATTATTCATAATAATACATTTTTCAAAACCGCATTGATTATACACTAACGAAAAATACATAAATAATTATTGGCAAATATGAATTTCAGTCATGGATCAATGGGCTATATATCTATAAATTACTTCAACTGACTTGTTTTCGTTGTATCTTAACAACCAGAAAAATCATCTCAAAAGAACTAATGCATTAAAAAAATCTCTTTATTCATCGGATAATCGCAAATATTTAATTTTCAATGCATAATAAATATTTTTCATTACCTTTATAGCATTGAAACAAAACTCAACACCAGCCATGTTTATCGGCGCTGTCAAATGGTTCGACAATAACAAAGGATTTGGTACCCTTGCGTTACCTTCCGGAGAAGAACTCTTTGTGCATATACGCAGGTTTAAAATCCCTCCAGAGCATATTATCCAGCCTGGTGAGGTAATTGTCGGAGACAAGAAATCGGATCCCAAGCGGAACGGTTACTTAGCCCACAACTGTAAAATCCTCAAAAGGCCTGAAGATTGGAAATTCGTTATCTCCCTTCTGGACAAGGATCATACCGTACTCATCCCCGATAACCACGGCCACGAGCAAAAGCACAACCTCACCTCATTAGCAGCAAGACAATTACTACGAACCCAGGGCAAAGACAATGTAGTTTCTATGTTGACTTCTCACTTTGATTTCCGGTTCGACTGTTCCATTTTCTTGGCTTATGCCGAACTACTTGACAAAAGCATTTCGGGCACCTTCGAAAAAGAAACGGCAACTGAGCTTCTCTCTCAGGTATTTAAATACTTCGGAAACCATGTCTCACATCAGATTCTATTTCGGGTATGGAAAGAAAGAATGTTCAGATATATCGGCTATCCTGCTGATGGTGACTATGAGATTCCTGAAGAAGTGCTGAATCTAAACGCAACGGAGATCAATTATGATGATTTAGCAAGAATCAGGGACTACAGTTTTGGTAAATCCTTCTGTAACGAATTTGTAGAGGCTTTATTTGATGATATAGAAACAATGGACAAAGGGGATATCGAGCCTCTGATCCCCTATATCGATTTCCTTGAAAACGAAGACTCTATTGAGAAAATTAATCTGATTATGCAGTAAGATAAATTAGCGCAGCATAGGGGCTCGATAATAGAAGAAATCCGCGAAAACTTACAGAAGAATTAAATCAAGAAGAAAATAAATAAAACAACAGCCTTTCAAATATTAAGATAAACAGGTAATTTGGTTAGAACAAAGCAACATTAACACGAATAAAGCCACAAGATTAACTAAATTATTATAATGCAAGAATTGTTTTATACATTACTATTTCGACAGCTATCCGATTATTTCTATTTAATAGACTCTTTCCGTAACGACGATGATTTTATAGCAACCTTGCTCCTCATGGGCTCACTTGTCTTTCTGGCACTCGCGGTGATAAGCATCCTTCTTGGCTTACTTTTTATCGTCACAATCATCCTACTCATTAGTGCCGGCATTATTTCAACATCTGTTATCGTCGGATTACAACAGCGGTCAATAACCAAAGGTTTCAAAACCCTATTTCTTTCCTCAGCCATATTGGGCAGTAGCATTGTTTCCGTTATATTTTGCATTTTCCTAAATGCAGTTTATGACTGGAGCAGCAATAACATGGCTATGCTAATCGGCCTCGTCCTAGGGATTATTTTGGGTACAGGCCTAGGCTTACTTGCCTTTAAAGCGATGGCCGGACTAATCCGGTTTTTGACGAGTAAGTACCAAAAGTAATACCCATCTTCGCAAATCCCCCCTTTCCTATTCCACATATTTAAACCGAAGCGCAGTCAGACTCGCTTTATCACCATCACCTTCGATCAACGAAACAGTTATTTTATATCGTCCGGCATTTTCAAATTTCATCCAGCCCCAAGGATACCAGTTATAGACATGGGCCGACTCTTGTTGGTTTTGAACAACCTCGCCCGCTGAGTTTTCAATACGCCATACCATCCTTCCTTCGCCTGCATAATTCATATCTACCTGATAATAACCAGGCTTTTTGACAGCTATTTCATAGGAGAACTTACTTTTTTCTGTCCATTTACTGACCTGAACAACATGTTTCCATTCGCCAAATTTCTCCATCCAGGATTTCCCTTCTTTAGTACAGCTCTCCACCTCTCCAAAATCAACTGGGATAATCGTTTCCAGAACCGGATCAACCCCCAGCATTTTTTCGACGTGAGGTGTACCGTTTAACTTAACCTCGATGACAGATACCTTCTTTTCGGGAGCAACTTTCGGAATATCAATTTTAAGCCAGCCCTTTTCAAGTGTATAATTCAATTTTCCTTGATCTTTCGAGCCCCGGAGTTTAATGGACTGAATCCCTGTGATCAACCCCGGAACATATAAGGCTCCATCAGTAGGCCAATGATAGACCAGTAAGGAAATACGATCCCCCTGCACGGTGGCATCGCCCCAAGGTAGCGCATGTCCCCAGGGTGATGCTTGCGCGCCATAAACCGTTTCGGGATAACGCTTGATCCAAGCACCGGCATTGCGCAGAGCCAAACCTGCCTGATCCGGAATAGAACCATCCGGTTTAGGTCCCACATTCAGCATATATGTTCCCCCACGTGCGACAGTTGATAGTGTACGTTGCAATATCTCCTGACTACTCTTCCAATTATTGTCATACCAAGCATAGCCCCAGGAATCATTGGTCACATCCACAGTTTCCCAAATGCCATCCACATTCTCCCGAGACACTTCCATGTCACCAAGAGTAGAATAATCTCCGAGCCCATGCCCCACCCTTCCTGACACATAGGCTCCCGGTTGATTTTTATGTACCAGTTCAACTAGCTTCTGTGCGTATTTTTTATCCATTCCACCCGGCGTATCAAACCATACCAGTTCTATAGGACCATAGCCTGTTGTAATTTGCTGCACTTCGGGATAGCATTTCTCCCAAAAGTAATCGTCAAAAGATTTCATTTTCCCCTGCGCATCCACCTTGGGTCCACCGTTTCCACCGGGATAAGTCCAATCCTGATTTTGAGAATAATAAAATCCAAAACCGATGCCACCTTCTTTACATGCTTTAGCCAATTCGATCATAGGATCACGTTTAAAATCCGTCGCATCGACAATATTGAATGGATTTACTTTCGAATGAAACATCGAAAATCCGTCATGGTGTTTACTGGTAATAACGATATAACGCATTCCAGCATCTTTTGCCAGCTTTACGATCGCTTTGGCATCAAAGTGATCCGGATGAAAGGAAGATGCTACCAACTTATATTCTACGGGTGGAATATTCGCCATGCTCTTGTTCATAAGCCATTCTCCTATTCCATAATAGGTTTTTCCCTGCCATTTATTTGCTAGTTGGGAATAGATCCCCCAATGAATAAATAGGGCATACTTCCCCTCTCGAAACAGCTTTCCCCTATCTTTTGAAACAGTATTTTTCCCTCCAGCGCCATCCCACATCTCTTCCATTCGTTGCGCCAGGGCCCCTTGTGTACACAATATGCTGATCACTGTCCCC
The DNA here is from genome assembly GCF_059420745.1 of Sphingobacterium sp. GW821-FHT03E03. Classification (NCBI taxonomy): domain Bacteria; kingdom Pseudomonadati; phylum Bacteroidota; class Sphingobacteriia; order Sphingobacteriales; family Sphingobacteriaceae; genus Sphingobacterium; species Sphingobacterium sp. GW821-FHT03E03. The sequence goes on along the minus strand of NZ_JBWKUH010000015.1, from coordinate 25,484 downwards.
CATACAATCTTTTTAAAACTCATCTATAAAAACTTTTGATACATCTAGGTACAACATTATACCTTAGGCATACTATACCCATTTTGATAACTTTTAGCCAAGTAGCGATCTGCCTCCCTATCATTGAAAGTTCGCTTATTTTTATCCCAAAACAATTTTTTCTTGCTGCGATAAGCAATATTCCCCATTTGTGAGAAAATGGCAATATGGGCACCCGCTTCGATCGGCGCATGAAGTCCTTCACTGGATTTATTTCGAACTGCCGTTATAAAATTGACCATATGTTTATCGAGCCCATTATCTTTTGAAGGTTGAAAAGCAACAGCTTCCATACGTCCTTTTTCAGGAATAACCTCCCAGCCTTCACGATTAACGACCAACGTACCGTTGTTACCGATAAAAGCGACACCATGTGTTTTTTGATAGGGGCCAAGATCTATTCCTGTTGCCTGCTCCCATTGGACATTGAATCCATCAAACTCATACACTGTTGTTAAACTATCCGGTGTTTCGGCTGCATCATCGGGATAAGCAAACTTCCCTCCGGCAGCCATAACGGATACCGGATCAGAAACCTTCATCCCAATCAAAGCATAATCCAACATATGGACTCCCCAATCCGTCATCAAGCCGCCCGCATAGTCCCAATACCACCTAAAATTGAAATGAAAACGATTGGGGTTGAAAGCCCGTTTTGGAGCAGGTCCCAGCCACTTATCATAATGAACACCTGCAGGAACGGCAGCATCTGCCAACACAGGAATACTCTTCATCCAACCTTGATAAGCCCAAGCTTTGACCAAACGGATTTTACCCAGTTTTCCACCATGTACAAATGCCATTGCATCTCTGAAATGCTGTTGACTACGTTGCCATTGCCCCACCTGTACAACACGGTTATATTTTTTCGCAGCGGCAACCATGACTTCACATTCCCGAATGGAATTTCCAATAGGTTTTTCAACATATACATCCTTGCCTGCTGCAACAGCATCTACCATCTGTAGGCAATGCCAATGGTCTGGGGTGGCTATGATAACAACATCCACATCTGTTGCTTTGAGCAAATCTTTATAATCAATATAGGTTTTGACTGTAATATTCCGTTTTTTTAATTCCCCCACTCGGCTGCTGAGTATATTTTCATCTACATCACAAAGTGCTGTACATTGGACACCGGGGATTTTCAATATCGCATTTAGATTGGACCAGCCCATACCGTTTACACCAATCAGTCCAACACGGATAAGTTCTGATTGAAAACCGAAAACACTTGTATTGGCAAATAGTGTTGAGGCAGTAAGAATCCCTGCATTACGGATAAAATCTTTTCTTTTCATTGCTTAGTTTGGTTGATTTTGCTCTACTATCTTTTTAGCAAAGACGATTCATGCAGCACTTTCCCTAGAAATAACTAATATAAGATTTAATCTTGAAGATTAGGAAAAATACGATAATCCTTATTTCATCTTTTAAGGTTTTGGTAGCATTAACGAGAAATTATTGGGTTATGGGCGATGGGCTTTACCTGCAATATGTTTTCCCGCTTTCATCCCAGAAAAAATACAACCACCCAAAAATGTCCCTTCCAGGGCTCTGTATCCGTGCATACCACCGCCTCCAAAACCTGCCACCTCACCAACGGCATACAATCCTTCGATAGTATCATCGTTTATCGTCAAGACCTGTGCGTCAAGATTGGTTTTAAGCCCACCCAATGTCTTACGCGTCAATACATGGAGCCGTACGGCAATCAAAGGTCCATTCTTTGGGTCCAATATCTTATGCGGAGGTGAAACCCGGCCTAATCTATCGCCAAGATAGTTCCGCGTACTACGGATATAATTGACCTGCGTATCTTTGGAGAATTTGTTATCCAATTCCCGATCTCTTGCTAAGATCAGTGATTCAATAGATTCATAATTTAACAGCTCATCTCCAGACAGGAGGTTCATCTTACGTATCAATTCCGATAATGTATCTGAAACGATAAAATCTACTCCATTCTCCTTAAATGCTTCAACTGGGCCGGGGGCCTTTTTACCAAAAATTCGTTTGAGGAAGAGTTTATAATCCCTGTTGGTGATATCTGGGTTTTGTTCGGATCCAGAAAGTGCAAATTCTTTTTTTATGATCTTTTGTGTGAGAATAAACCAGGAATATGAATAGCCACTATCTTGTATATGTTTTAGGGTACCCAAGGTATCAAATCCCGGTAAGAATGGTGCTGGAAGTCTATTTCCTTTTGCATCAAACCAAAGTGAGGAGGGCCCCGGAAGGATACGGATACCATGATTGGGCCAAATCGGATTCCAGTTCTGAATACCCTCTGTATAATGCCACATACGGTCTTTATTGATCGTGTGTGCTCCGACTTCTTCGGCTATACCGATCATCTTTCCATCTACATAGGCCGGAACCCCTGAGATCATATGTATCGGCGCTTTTCCCAATCGTTCAGGCCAATTCTTCCGGACTAGCTCGTGGTTGGCTCCAAGCCCCCCTGAAGCAATGATAACATCTGGAGCATAGTATTCAAATGTATCGATGACGTTTCTATTGGTCGCTACCCCTCTTTGCTTATCATCAGCTTCTAAAATATCGCCGGATACTCCAGTTACAGTGTTATTTTCCGTTATTAGCTTCGTCACGCGATGCCTAAATTTAAATTGCAATAGTCCGCTTTTTTCGGCAGCATAAGCTTTTTCTACAAATGGCCTGACCACCCCTGTTCCAGTTCCCCAACTCACATGGAATCTGGGAACCGAATTGCCATGACCAGAAGCACTGCCATCTCCGCGCTCGGCCCAGCCTACCATAAACATGAATTTAATCCCCAGCTTGGTTACATAGGCGTATTTCTCACTGGCAGCAAATTTCAAATAGGCCTCTGCCCATTGACGGGGCCAATAATCTTCCGTTCGATCAAATCCTGCGGTCCCTAACCAGTCTTGCTGTGCCATTTCCAGGGAGTCTTTGATTCCCATGCGGCGTTGCTGTGGTGAATTGATAAGAAATAGACCTCCAAATGACCAAAAGGCCTGTCCACCAATATTTTCTTCCGTTTCCTGATCCAATAAAAGCACCTTCTTCCCCACATTGGTAATTTCCATTGCTGCTGTTAATCCCGCCAGACCGGTCCCAATAATGATGGCGTCAGGTTTAAATTGTTCTTCTATCCGCATACTGTTTATATCAATGGGTTCGATTTTCTTTACGGCTTCTTGTACGTAAGTTTACTGTTGGTTCCCTTAAATTTACCTTTTCTCTTCTGATGTACAAAGAGAAATAAAATTCAACCTGTGAAAAAGGAACGCAAATTATAATTAAAATTATACATAAATACAATTTAAATTATTTTAATGATATAAAATACTATTCTACCTTTGCTGCATCACAAACTCAAATAATAATATTAAGCAAGTCGCTCCTTTTTGATTTGATGAAAATATGCAGCGGGTGACAAAGATTAAAATAACAAAATATGGAATACAGAAAATTAGGAAAAACAGATTTAGAACTTTCAGCAATCACCTATGGTGCTTTCGCCATTGGTGGAAATATGTGGGGTGGTAATGAGAAAAAAGACTCCATCGAGTCCGTTAAGGCTTCCATCGATCATGGAGTTACCACGTTAGATACAGCTCCTTTCTACGGCTTCGGTTTAAGTGAGGAGATGATCGGCGAAGCGATAAAGGGTTACGATAGATCTAAAATTCAGTTGTTGACCAAATTTGGGTTGGTATGGGACGGAAGTAATCAAGGTAAAGGTGAATTTTTCTTTGATGCCGAGGAAAAGGGCAAAACTATTCCTGTTTACAAGTATGCATCCAAAGCCAGTGTGATCAAAGAAGTCGAAAACAGTCTAAAACGCCTGCAAACGGACTATATAGACTTATTGCAAATCCATTGGCCAGACAGTACCACAGCCATTGCTGAAACAATGGAAGCCTTAGATCTGCTTTTACAGCAGGGAAAAATTCGTGCAGCGGGTGTAAGCAACTATAGTGTCGAACAAGTTTCGGAAGCTCAGAATTCAATCCAAATCGCGAGCAATCAGGTCGGTTACAGTATGCTAAACCGAGGTATTGAGCAAGATCTGGTACCTTATGCACAACAGCATGATTTGGGCATTATTGTTTACAGCCCGATGGAACGTGGCCTGCTTACAGGCAAATACTTTAATGAAGGTAAATTGAAAGACAATGATCACCGCAACGGCTACTTTCAGCAATTTGATCTCAAAAAGGTAAAAACCTTCTTAGATACCATTACTCCAGTGGCAGCTGACAAGGGCGTCAGTGTTTCACAACTCGTGTTACGCTGGACCAGTCTACAACCGGCAATCACTGTTGTATTGGCAGGCGCCAGAAATGCTGAACAGGCTATTGCAAATGCAGAAGCTACAGCAATCAATCTCACTAGAGATGAACTATCATTTATCGATACAGCCTTGTCTAAGATTTAAAATTTAGGCACCTAAAAAGAACTCTTATAACAGTACGTCTCTTCAGAATTGTCCTGTTATAAGAGTTAAAATCTATTGCTGGCCTACCCCTAGTCACTTATTTTGTCTTAGCAAAACAATCAATGATTTTCATTAGAGTCAGCGCTTCCTCGATCGGAGCAGGGTTTGGCCCATTACCTTCAAAAAAGGCAACTGTACTCGCGATCATTGGATATTGTATATGCTCAGGATGCTCAAATACGAATTCTTTTTCTCCCTGATCAGATCTTAATAAGATGGAATTGCCAAATATCGAAAAGGTGATTTTTCCCTGGCTACCTACAATTTCACAGCTATCTATATTATCTTCTGATCGGATATTAAAACACCAGCTCCCGTTAAAGATGATCTGATTCTCAAACACTATGGTACCAGTTGTTTGATCAGCAACATCACTTGCAGCATCCTGAATTTGGCTAAATCCATTATAAGAAATAGGCGCACCAAAGAAATAAAGCATTAGATCCAATTGATGTGGTGCAAGATCAAAAAAATATCCACCACCCGATATCGCAGGATCTGTACGCCAGTCTGCTGCACCTTTAGTCACCAATTCCGGCGCCCGGCTCTGCCATAATCGAAGTTGAACGGTTCGGATAGCTCCTATCTGTCCTGCCTCTAGCAATTCTTTTACTTTGAGAAACAAGGGTAATTGTCTTCGGTAATGCGCAACGACGAGCTTGCCACTTGTTTTTCTAACAGCCGCTAACAACAATGCGGCTTCATCCGCATTTAATGTAACAGGTTTCTCCACATAAACATTCTTTCCGGCTTCCAGCGCCTTCAAAGCATAGTCATAATGCGAAGACGGTGGAGTCGCAATATAAATAGCATTCAATGCCGGATTGTCCAACAAGTCCTCGACCTTCGAATACCAATTGGCAACTTGGTGTCTCCGAGCATAATCGGCGGCTTTTGTAGCGTCTCTGCGCATCACAGCAAGTAATTGACTATCTTTAACCTTATTGAATGCCGGTCCGCTCTTTTTCTCTGTCACATCACCGCAGCCAATGATCCCCCATCTTACCTTTGTATTTTCCATGCTATTTTTTATGATCTAATCCTTCAATAAATCTTTTTTATCAGGGTTTTTCACGCCCAATAAATCGATTGTTACCAAGCAAAAATCCGATTGCTTTTTCAATATTTTTATGCCGGCTGTCCTCGGTCTTTAAAAAAGAAATATAACGGATAATCTCTTTTCTTTTTGATGGTGCTAAACGATCAAAGACTGTTTTGGCGGCTTCATTTTCCGCCAATGCCTGCTCAAGTTCGGGGTGCGGAACCAAGCTTCGGTCCGTCGGATCAAAAACAACGGATAATTCCAAGATTTCACCAATTCGTTTAGGTGAATTTGGCAAGATCTCCGTATTGATATACAATCGCCATGCTCCCTGATAACGCAACAAAGTCTGTTTGTAATCTTTCCCATTTACCATTCCTTTAATAGGGATATATCCCTTGTTGACCCCAGCTTCTTCAAAGAGTCGGTGTAATACATCATCGGGAACAAAAACAAAAGGATTGATTCCTATGAGTTCCAGTTTGGCTTTAAAGACCGACATAGGCGTTGAAATTTACCATCCAGCAAAAAATTAAGTTGTAGCAAGAATATGTGCTATCTGATTGAGTTCCGAAGTACTAAAGCTCAAATTGTCGAGCGATCTTAACGAATCAGCCAACTGTTCGCTGTTTCGTGCTCCGACCAAAACCGAGGTCAGGCGTTCGTCTTTCAATAACCATGCAATTGCCATTTGGGCCAGCGATTGTCCGCGTTGCAATGCCAGTTCGTTCAAAGCAGACAATTTTGTTATCAGATCGGGTGTAATTGCAGTACTCTTTAAAAAATGTTCTTTTGCGGCCCGAGACTCTGTTGGAATATTACCTTGTAAATATTTATTGGTCAGTAATCCCTGCGCCAACGGGGAGAAAGCAATCATGCCCACCCCTTCCTCGTCCAGCACTTCCAATAACCCATCCTCTGGGGTACGTACCAACATCGAGTACTTCGGTTGATGGATCAGACAAGGGCATCTAAGATCCTGTAATATAGCAATTGCCTTCGTTGCTAAATCCGCGGGGTAGTTTGATAAACCGACATAGAGGGCTTTCCCCTGTCGTACAATATCACTCAATGCACCCATCGTTTCTTCGAGTGGTGTCTGCGGGTCAGGTCTGTGATGATAGAAAATATCAATATAGTCAAGTTTTAGACGTTTTAAGCTCTGATGAAGGCTTGCCATCAGATATTTACGGCTCCCCCAATCGCCATAGGGTCCATCCCACATGGTGTATCCCGCTTTGGTAGACAGCAAAAGTTCGTCCCGATGTCCAACAAAATCTGAGCTCAGTATAGCGCCAAAATTTCGCTCCGCGCTACCGGGAGGTGGGCCATAATTATTGGCGAGGTCAAAATGTGTGATACCATTGTCAAAAGCCGTAAGTAGGGTCTGCCTAAACACTTCTTTCTGATCGATATCACCAAAATTTTGCCACAGGCCAAGGGAAATTGCCGGAAGCTGGATACCACTTTTTCCACATCGCCTGTAAGGCATTATAGTATATCGGTTTGGATTGAATGTCACGTTATCAAGTTTATGTATGCAAAATACAAAACTATTTTGAAGAGTCTATGCAATTGCAACAGTCAATCTAATTGAAATATTTCGATACACAACAATTTGAATTAAAATTTATACCATTCCTCTCAACAGATACCATGCTAGTATCACAAATATTTTTATATTTTTGACTATAGTCCAATAATAGCACAACTTTAAGAACGTCCCCATGATCAGTAGATTCTTTAGAAAATTCTATTTACATATTGTGATATGGGTCATTCTGCTCTTACTGCCTTTTATTACTTATCTTTATCAACCCGATAAAATCGCTGATTTTAAAATCTATTCGGCACTATCCCATCTGGCCAATATCATCTTTCTGGCAAGTAATTTTTATCTTCTTTGTTACCTCGTCGCACCGAAATATTTCTTTGGTCGCCGAAAGATGCTCATCCTATTGATTGCATTAGGCTTTGCCGCATATGTCATGCTCAATTATGCAATCGTCTATTTCAATCCCAATGGGGAATTAGCTCATTTTAAAAAGGAAAATATACTATTTGTGCGACTCGTTGTAGGCCCAGGGATTATCTACTCACTTTGTATGATCACCTCGTCCATGATTTTTCTTTATAATGAACAGGCCAGACAAAAGGAACTTAATAAACAAATTGCATTAGAAAAGACAACTGCCGAACTGACTATTTTGAAACTTCAGATCAGTCCACATTTTTTATTTAATACGCTCAACAATATTCGTTGGCTGATCCGCAAACAGTCACCCGATTCCGAGGGGACAATAGTCAAGCTCTCCGAAATGCTACGCTACATCCTTTATGAAGTTGATGGGCCAAAGGTCGAACTTTTCAAAGAAATTGATCATATGCGCAATTTCATTGCTTTACAGACATTAAGGCTTCCCATTGCGGGTGAAGTTGATCTAAAAATAGAAAGCACCCTCAAGAATAGAATGATCCCACCGCTATTATTTATTCATTTTGTAGAAAATGCTTTCAAATACGGAGTAGATAGTAAAAATAGCCCATACATCCAGTTTCAATTCGTAGATATTCCGGGAGGGCTTATTTTTAAATCGGTCAATAAAATATTACAATATACTGAGCACCGGCCAAATGAAGGGATCGGATTGGCGAATGTGAAACGACGATTACAATTGCTTTATCCCAACCGCCATGACCTCAAGATCAAAAGGACAGCAGACGACTATTTTGAAGTTGCACTCAGATTAATGACAGATGAAGATTAAATGTATACTCATTGACGATGAACCATTCGCGCTTAATTTGCTGGAGGACGATCTGTTGAGTTTTGAGCAAATTGAAATTCTACAGAAATTTCATGCCCCTGTAGATGTTGTTGACTACCTGAAAACCCATTCGGTCGATCTCATTTTTCTGGACATCCAGATGCCGGAACAACTAGGAACACAATTTGTCAGGGAACTCGAAGATCCACCGTTAATCGTATTCACAACAGCCTATCATCAATATGCTGTTGAGGGATTTGAATTAAATGCAGTAGATTATCTTTTGAAGCCTATTTCAAAAGAACGGCTCACGGCTGCGATTCGAAAAGTAGCAGATATTATGACACTACGCAACAAACACGTTGTTGAAAAAGACCATATTGTCGTGCATGTGGAATATAAAAAAACCAAGATCTTTCTCCAGGAAATCAGTTATATCGAAGGTTTAAAAGACTATGTAAAAATCTATTTGGTTGACCGGCCGGTTCCACTGCTAACCCGGAGCAATTTACGTGGTATGGAAAAATTGTTGCCAACAGGCAACTTCCTCCGAATACACAATTCCTTTATCGTCAACAAAAATAGGATCGAACATTGCACAGTTGCAAAACTTACATTACCTGAGGTGGAACTGCCGATTGGCAAAAAATATGTCAAAAATATGGAGCAGTTTCAGACAAAAGGGCCCGCGAGCAAAGATAACAGCATTCGATAACAGCCATTCGTCTACACATTAGGTCCGTCGGTCTACAGATGATTGTGTAGAATAAAAATCATTTACAAATTTGCTTGGGATCAATTTTTCCAACACCAGCTATTGATCCGTATAGCAAAGAAAAAATGAAAAAAATTATAGCAGCACTCTTATTGGCAACCGCTGTTGCCTCATTACATGCCCAAACAGCTCCCAGTGGCCGTCCCGGCAGTTTCTCTGTCGCTGAAGGCAAACTTTCCGGTCAACTGATAGACCTTCAGGGTAAACCAATCGCACAGGCTTCTGTCAATCTACTGCGGGTGATTCATGATCAGTCTACAGGCAAAGAGCGGGAAATCTTATTCAAAAGCACGAGTTCGCTTGAAAATGGAAAATTTAGCTTTACGGCACTATCCACCAAAGACAAATGGAAGTTAAAAATAAGCTCAGTAGGTTACACCGCTAAAGATATTGCGGTCGAGTATGGATCTGATAGCAAAGTTTTGGATAAAGATCTTGGTGCTATCACATTGGAAAATGATAATCGAAAGCTAGACGAGGTAACGGTGACTGGTCGTAAAGCTTTACTTGAAATGGATATCGACAAAAAAGTATACAATGTAGAAAAGAATATTGTAGCAGCGGGTGGTACTGCCATTGATGTTATGCGCAATATGCCTTCTGTGCAAGTTGATATTGATGGAAATGTCAAGCTCCGGAATGCTGCACCGACTATTTTTGTAGATGGCAAACCGACAACACTAACGCCAGACCAAATACCTGCTGACGTGATCGAAAAGATCGAAATCATCACCAACCCTTCTGCTAAATACGATGCTTCGGGGAGTATGGCCGGAATTTTAAATATTATCCTGAAAAAGAATAAAAAAACAGGTTACAATGGTATGCTTACCTTTGGAGCAGATCGCTTTGGCGGAACCAATTTTATGGGAAGTCTCAATTTGCGTCAAAACAAATTCAATATATCCCTTACGGGAATGAATATGCGCATGCGGACGAATACCGAAGGTGATAGCTATCGGGAAAGCACAATTGATGGCGTTAAATCTACCGTTAACCAGGATATCGAAGGTAAAACCAAGGGAACGATCAGCTTTGGAAGACTCGGATTAGACTATGACCTTAGTCCGCGCACGACCGTATCTGTTGCTGGAATCTTTGTCGAAGGCAAATTTCGCCCCAATGAAAACACGATGATAACGACGGAAACGCAAGGCAATAGCAATAGAATTTCAGCGTCCGAACGTAGTTTCAAACCTAGAGGTTTACAGGCGGGCCTTGTTCAGAAATTCAAAACCGAGGGCGAGGAATTGACCGCGGACTTCAATTATTTCGGCGGAACAAACAAATCTAATGGCACTTACACCACCAATTATTTAGATAACAGTGGAATCATTGGTTCACAGATCCAAAAGAACGTTGGATCTGGCGACAATAAATTTATGACCGTACAGGCAGATTATGTTAAACCATTCAAAAATGGGATGAAACTTGAAACGGGAGTTCGCGCACAGATCAACAAGCTCAAAAACCTGAATAGCAACAGTCTTAAAGCCCGCGATAAAGATGATTATGAGGATATCAGTGCTGCGTCAGCCAATTACGACAATAAGAATACAGTCTATGCGGCTTATGCTTCACTTGGTGGCAACCTTAAAGATTGGGTATCTTATAAAGTCGGTTTACGCGTCGAGAATTCCACCTATGACGGTGAACTAATCAATACAAACCAAAAATTCCACAATAAATACCCGCTTAGTCTCTTCCCATCTCTATTCCTCAGTAAGAAACTGACGGAAAAAGATCAGCTACAGATGAGTGTCACGCGTCGTGTTAATCGTCCTAACTTCTTTCAGTTAATTCCATTTGTTGATTATACGGACAGCTTAAATATTACACGTGGTAATCCGGACCTCGTCCCAGAGTTTACAACGTCAGGCGAATTGTCTTATAGCCGAACACATGGTAAAGGAACCTTCCTGGCTTCATTTTATTACAAATATACCACGAACCTGATCACCCGATACCTGACACAGGAGCTCAATCCCATTACGGACAAAATGGATTTCATCAACACCTATATTAATGCGAATTCCAGCAAAAACTATGGGGCAGAGTTCACCTACACCAATAATTTAAAAACATGGTGGGATCTGACAGCAGACCTCAATTTCTACAATTCAAAAATTGAAATCGATGACAAGACACCATCAGAAGGTATGTGGACCGTATTTGGAAAATTGAATAATACGTTTAATTTGAAAAAGAACTGGAACCTTCAGCTCGCATTTGAATATCAAGGAAAAACAAATATGCCGGTCACACAAAATCAAACCTTTGGCCCACCGATGAATCAGGCTCAAAGTTCCTCTCAGGGGTACATTAAGCCTTTTTATGGGATCGATTTTGCCATCAAGAAGAGTTTCTTGAAAAATCAGGCTGCTTCCGTGACATTGGCGGTAAACGATATCTTCAGAACCCGCGGAAATACCATAATCTCTTCGGGTGATGGTTTCTACCAAGAGTATTATCGTCTCTCCAATCCGCAGCTTGTCAAATTGAATCTATCTTATCGTTTTGGCAAAATGGACATGAACATGTTCAAGAAAAACAAAAACCAAAATTCCATGGAAGGTATGCAGATGCAATAGACACTTGCATTTAGCTTGACATATTAAAGCAGAAAGAGACCGATTGGATGGTCTCTTTCTGCTTTATTTCATTTTATACGATCTTCATTTCATTAAACCAGCTGACTTGGGATATTGTATTTTTCTATAATTGGTACAATTTCCAGTAGATCATCAATCACATAATCCGGATTAGCTGACTTTAGCTGTTCAGCATGATGCGCACCTGTCGTAATGCCAATGCTTAAAGCACAACCAGCATTCTGACCCTCCTTTATATCAATAATTGAGTCCCCTATTTTCACTACGCCTTTGGGATCTGTTATTGCAAAATTTGCTCTTGCAAGATCGATCATATCCGGGTATGGTCTATTTTTAGGCACATCGGATGCCGTAATCAATGCATCAATATCTTGACCTACAACCCAATTAAGCTTTTTCAAAAGGGATTCCGCTGTTTTGCGATCATATCCCGTATTTAATACCCGAAGTATATTCATCTCTTTCAAAATCGCAAAAAGTTCATTGGCATTTGAATTCGGATAAATGTCTGCTACTTCATAGGCGTTTTCAAGTGCTTGCAAAAATGATTGGAACATCTGCTCAGCTAATTGATCGTCAACTATATTGAGGCAATTTTTTAGTACAGTCTTAATGGCCTGTAACTTTTCTTTGCCAGCTCCATGCTCCAACACTTCTGTCAATGTCAGTTGATAACCACCAATGTGATTTATCACCTGTTGAAGTGTCTTATAAACTATATTACCCTCATTTACAGTAGTACCTGCCATATCAAATACTACCATCTTGATCGCTTCTCTCATCTATTCACTATTAAATGTTTAGCAAAAATAAAATATTGTTAAATAAAACTAAACTTTTCAATATTAACTTATTGCTATCTTTAAGTTAAGAGGAGCATAAATTAACGTAGCACAAAATAATAAGTCCAGCCGATCAGCAACAGTTGAAATGGAATTCTAAACCACAGATACCCGGGTCCTTTTCCATCAAAAGTCGCAGTTTCATAGTTCAGATGCTTTATACTCGCATATATATTTGTCGGTAGTATCAGTAAAAAAAAGACAATTAAAAGCATCCCTGTAAGACGGCTTAAAGCTGGTATAAATAAACCGAAGGCCCCTATGACCTCCAATAGTCCAGTCACATAAATCATTTCCTTTTTTAATGGGATAAAATCAGGAAGCATCAACAGCATGCCTTTTGTGTAGATGAGGTGTCCAAGGGAGGTAAACAATAATGTGGCAGCAAGGGCTATTTTTCCAGCCAAATGGTAATCCATATCGTCCTTATACTGTCGTATAACTAAATTGCTGATGAGAAATACTGTAAGTAAAACAAAAAGTGGTTTCATAATCTTTTTTATTCAAAGTTATGGGCCTTTCTATTCCCTATCAATGAACAATTGTTAAGAAATTTCCTTCCGGATTCTGCTTAACGATTGTGGTCTAATCCCAATATAAGATGCCAGGTATTTGAGGGGGATATTTTTAATTAACTCAGGCTGTTCCCGCATCAGATTAACATACCTCGTTTTGGCTGAATCTTCGAGTAACGTAAATTCACGTTTCATTTTCTTCAAAAAGATATCTTCGATAGCCTTTCGTCCGATAAAATTCCCCACCTGTGTCGTTTTATACACGATATTCAGATCATCATAAGATATCCGCCACAAGACACAATCTGTAATCGCTTCAAGATTATAGGACGATGCAGTTTGGGTCAGGAATGAATCATAGGCGCTCACAAAGGAGTTTTCAAAGGCAAAACCAAATGTAAAATCGTAATCTAATTTTTGAATATTGAACCGAACAATCCCCTTTTCAATAAAAGATAAATAGCGCTCCGTCTTGCCCATTTCCAGGATCAATGATTTTTTCGGAAAAACTGCTTTGGAAAGCATTGAAGAAAAAATATTCCAGTCCTCGATCTCCATCGCAATGAGCGAGTCAAAATAATTCTTGATTTTATCCATGCTATCCATATTTTAAAACAAGATAAAAACTTCTGGACAAACAAGAGAAAACCTGATCTTATTATCTATTTAATTATTTAAGCATTTAATCTCATGAATAAATATTAAATTAATCAATATAAACGTTTATTATGACTCCTATTGCAGAAAACAGTCTCAAAGTATGGTCCCCATCAAAGAAATTCTTCTTCCGATTTTCTTTTGTTTTCATCTTTTCATTCATACTAGTTTTCAATAATGGTGCTTTTCCACTTTTCGGATACATCGGCAAGCCATTAACTGATCTTATGCATTGGATCATACCTTGGTTTGCGAAAACTATTTTACAATATCAGTATGATTATACTATTTTTATCAATGGAAGTGGGGATACTTCCTATGCCTGGGTATCGTTACTTTTTCTTCTCATAATTACTGCGGTAACTACAATTAGCTGGTCTTTGTTTGATTTGAAGTGTCAAAACTATGAAACCTTATATTATTGGTTGACAACAGCAATACGTTATTATATTGCATTCATGTTGATAAACTACGGTGTAATTAAAGTGATGCATTTCCAGATGCAACCGCCCTCACTGGCACAGTTGATACAACCATTGGGAGAATACACTCCGATGGGACTGGCATGGACATTTATTGGTTTTTCCAAAGGCTACAATATTCTCATAGGAATAGCTGAAATATTGTCGGGATTCCTTCTATTCCGAAAAACCGTTGTGTTGGGGGCTTTAGTAACCATTGTCACTAGCATTAACATCATGTCCATCAACTATTTTTACGATGTCCCAGTGAAGATGGTTTCGACCGCCTTGTTTTTGCTTTCACTGTTTTTGTTGCTACCTTCCGCGAATGCACTGGTTTCCCTATTTATTAAAGGGCAACCAGCACAGTTATTTACCATTCAAAAACCATTATTTAATAAAGTATGGAAGAGAAAAGGGCTTATCGTCTTTAAAATATTAATACTTATCATCTTTGGAGTACAGCAGGTAATTGGGATTTTTAACACCAAGAAGATGATCGACGCCTATTTTAAAAAATCACCACTCTATGGAATCTACCATTTTGAAAAAACCGATGAGAATATCAAAACCATTCCAAAAGAATGGCGGCAGATCATTTTTCAGCAGGATAACGATCGTGCCTTTGTCCGTGATATAGACTACAATCCACTGTCCCTAAATATCTTAATTGATTCCCAACAACAAAAACTCACCTTAAACAATTATCGATACGATTATGAAATCGATCAAAATGGAAATATCTTATTGACGAAAGCTGTTGACAACCGTATCGAGAAAATTAAACTTATCAAACAGGATCCTCAAAAACCAGAATTAATGAAACGCTCTTTTCATTGGATACAGGAGTATCCAAGTAGCCGTTAGACAATTCGTCAATCGAAAATAGAATACCATCTGTTTTATTTGGCTTTTTGCAGCTTTTAAAACTCCATTACGACAAAGAGTATTCGGTTACTTTCTATGCAAAAAACAGGCTCCATGTATTGATTTTTATTCAACTACATGGAGCCATATTTCCATTATTATAGTAGGATAAGTCTCAGTTGTTCTTATTTCTTCTTTACTGTGATATTATCTAAAGATATGGTCTCTTTACCTGTGTTTGTAAAGGCTATTCGCACTATTTTTTTATTTGGCTTGATTTCCTGACCAGTCACAAAATTAATTTCGTGCTTTTTACCTTTCTTACCCAACTCCAGCGTCTGTTGGTTTAGATTCGACAGTTCTCCAGTCACAACCGTCACGTCGTCTACTGCTAAGGCTATACTGCCGCCTCTACCCCAATACGTAAGGTTAAATTGTTGCTCCGGGTCCAGATAAATGTATTGTTCTATCTTTTTCCCTTGAGCAAGTACAAGAGCCTTACTACCCTTTTCACCTAAGCCTTGCTCGATCGTCCCCTCACCTTCCCAGGGCTGAAGACCAGCTTTTCCCTCAAAATCTGGATTAGGGAGCTCATTTCCATCACGCAAAGGCCAGTTATAGGCACGGATATAATCGACCTCCATATTCACCCCACCTTCGGAACCGTATGCGCCCAAAAACACATTCATAAAATGGTTGGGTGAATAGATTTGATTCTTATTGTTGTATTCTTTAATTAAATCACCATTGATATAGTGCTTAATACTTGTTGGAGTCCACAACATACCGTGTGTAACCCACTGGCCTACATGCTCATAGCCTTCGGCAATATGTGTAGCAAGATTACGTTGAAATACACCTTTCGCATCAACATGTCCGTGGATGACAAATTGAGCCGTGATATATTCAAACACATCTATTTCAAACAATTGGCCTTTTGGGCGTATTCCCTTTATTCCATCAACCTCTGCCCCCTCTTGAAGATAGTAACGAATATCTGGCCCTGGTGAATCGAACCAAAATGCAGTATTTGTTCCTTTCGGGTTACCTTGACGATTGCGTCGTACTTTTACCTCAAAATAACCACCTTTACTATTGTCCAATAGGTTTTCATTCGTTTTCCAGTCATAGGTCTGAATGGACGAAATCTTTTGGTTTCCACCTTCTGTAAAGATTCGCTTTGGGATGCTATCGTTCACATAGAGGTTTATTGCGGATCCGTCGAGCGTATAGGCCGGCTGGGGTAATTGATCCTGCAACATTTCCTGCTTTGATTTTTCATTTAGATAATTCAATGAGGAGAAATAATTGCTGGTCCATTTATTCCGGTTTAAAAGTCGATCATTAAACTCGTCCTGCCAAAAAACTTCCATACCGGGAGGAACAACAGCTGAACTTGGATTTCTTTTCTCTTCCTCGAGTTCGGCGTCATCCAAAGTCCAACTTTTAGCGGTATAGGATTTCCCTTGCGCCAAAGGCTTGCCAGCTGCAGATTCCACCCAAACATAATACGTTGTCTCGGGATCAACCTGCTGGATATAATAGCGTTTGGTGCCCTCCGCCAGTACCGCATTGGCAACAGCAGGCTTCCTATGCGTCTTTGACCAGAACAGCTTGGCACCCGAAAGATCGTTCTTTCCATCTTTCATATCAAGTCGTATCCAACTTCTTGTTCCCAACAATCGTAATAGTGCATCTGACTTGGCCGTTTGCGCTGACAATAATAGAACCGACAACATTTGAGCTGCCGCCAGTGATATATATTTTTTCACTTTATCTTATTTTAAGTACTCATTTACTATAGCAATACGATAATAATGAGAATTATTAGCATTGGCAACTCCGATCAAAACGCAACCGTTTGTTTAATTTAGCAATACAAAGACGTAAATTCCATTGTACTTTTCTACAAAAGTATCAATGGCTCGCTATCCGCAGAGGACATGGAACTAGAGGGACATGGAAAGATATGCAGGATTTCTGCCCATTATAAGGACATATAATTAAAAATAAATCGCTACTGGTCGCCCTGTAGCGATTTATTCGCTTAATTTAACGTGATACTGATAGCTTGGTTCTTTAAAATCATTTTTTGAATTGTCGTTCCATCTTGTTGTTTCACAACAAGGAACTCTTGTTTGCCTCTCCGAACTACTTCAAGATCAAACACACGGTCAAAGGCTCTTATGCGCCTAAGTCGCATATACTTCCATTCCTTTGGTAAACTGGGATTTATGCTGAACTTACGTAACCCGGTGGGTACAATATGAAATAAACCCTCAGTTATGACACGACAATAAAGGGCACTCTCTGCACTTAAATGTCTTTGTCCACCTTCGGGCCACGCCTCTACTGGATAAGGGACGTGATCGCCCAAAAGGCGCATCGAAGAGTAATATTTAAAATAGGGAAGCGCTCTTTCTGTCGCACCTGTCATAAAAAATCCCTTAAAGGCATACAATGTTGCCCTATCCCAGAATACCTTATCTCCGGATTGTGTCAGGATACCATTATTGGTCCAAAGATATTTTGACAACAATGCGTCGATTGTTCCTGCGCTCCGCTCGGTAATGCCCATCGTCATGGGCAAACATATCCAAGCCCTTAAGATGTTATTTCCATCATAATAACGATACGTGGAGTATCCCTGCACGTCGGTTCCAAAGTACTTAACAATCGCGCTCCGAAGTTCTCCAGCGCGCTGTAGGTATAGTTGTGAAAGATCATCCTTACCCAACTCACGGGCCAGATCCGCAGCACTTCGATAAGCACCATAAGCAATACTATTCGTCGACAGATTAATCTTTCCTGCGGGAGCTCTGCCTTCCAATTCGTCACTGTCGGAGCGGTATACGCCCTCATCTGTCTTCTTTTGCTCAAGATACTCAAAACACCAATGAATCAATGTCCACAGCTCAGTAGCGATATCTTTCTTACCCAATGCCAGGGCATAACGCGATGCCCCATAGGCAATCATCGCCATATCCCCCCTATCTTTGGCTCCATTCCAATAACTGTCACCTTCAGCAACTATTGAACTGGGAATCGGTTTATAATCCGAATTCATAAAACGGGCAAAATGACGGAAGGAATTAATCGCACTTTCATTGCCGTTGCGATTGCCTAAAAATGGAAAGAAAGGATTGGCATATTCCGCCTGATCATTTGCCCATATCGCGGCATAGTAGCTTAAGCCCCCAGGACCATGCATTAATCCGCCCTTTGTATCATAGATACTTTCTGTTGCACGAATCTTCGCAAAGGCAAATGCTGTATTGATTGTATCATTGGGTGTTTCCAGAATAAGATCACCAGCTAAACTTTTCACAAAGTCCTCCCTTTTCCCTAATTCATAGGAAGGCGAATACGGATAAGCTGGTTCGGTGATTTTCTTCCCCTCATACACAATATTGAATTGATAAGACTGCAGTGGTTCAAGTTTTGGGACGAGGCTATCTCTTAGTAAAGCCTGCACGACATATTGCCCATATACACTTTTTTCAGGGTCGGAATAGAATTTTGAATACTTGTTAGTCAGATCAATCTGTAAGGGTTTACTCCCCGTATTAACCAACTTAACTTGTTCAATCAAAACAGGTTTATCAACTGCGGGAAATAAGGTCCGCTGTATTTCCAGCGGAGAATTCGTTTTTGAATAAACACATAATTTTCCATCGAGCCCAAAGCTCAGCGGATATTCATCGACCTCTACACCATCTACTTTTATTAATAAAGACTTATTATCTTGAAAGGGTACGGTTAGGCTTGCATGTGTATTGTTGGGAATTGTTCGCAACATGGGAAATACGATCTTTTTGTCCAATACGAGACGACCGTTGCGAACACCATAGTAAACGACAGCAGCGGTTTGTAAACCTGCCATTTCAATATGGTCTTCGTGATTCTCTCCTTCTCTGACCTTCCATTCAATCCTATTCCCTTTCAATAACGTCCATTTTTTTGAATTTTGAGCTAACGATGAACTCCACAGCAGTAGACTAATTGCAACAATACTCCAATAGTATAATTTAGTTTTCATGATTTATCTATAATTGAGTCGTTACACGATATGGCTTATCTCCTGTGATCTTCACATCGATATAACTGTAGGTAATGCCATTTTTCTCGCCGATGCTACTTTTAGTCTTTTTACCATTACAGTAGAGATAAGGATGACTTCCCGGAAAACCAGCCTGCCAATACTGTACCGCTTCTCCTCCTGTATAAGACAAGATCGTTTCCGATACAGCACGCTGCTCCACAGTGTACAGTACCTGACCAATCTTGACATTCGACACTTTCACTCGGCCAAGTTCTTTTGGAAGATGGGAGCAGGTTTCTATAGCGTTACCTTTTTCCCCGGGATTAACGCCCATCATATCCTGTACAACATTACTGATCAGTACAAAAGAAACCTCTGGGTAATCGCCATTGTTACCAGTCAATGTTGCCATGGCATGCACTGTATTAATTTTTGAAATAATGTATTTCAACCATTTCCAGCCACGCTCATTCTGTCCATATTTAAAAAATAACTCCGGCACATAGGTAATTGCTTCTATATTTTCGGGCAATCCTTCTTTGGAGCCAAGCTGTTCATCGATATAATCCAAATACTTTAGATGTCTGTCCGATCGTGGGTCTGTAATTTCTTTCAAGGGAAGAAACCAAGAGTTCTCTTTTCCCCAACCAGCAACAGGGAGATTATTCTTATCGTAGCCCCGATTATACAGTTCTTTATTATCCACTATCCCCCATTCCTTGTTAAAATAGTTCCGCAATGCGCTAGCCTTTTCGTTATAGAACCTGGCCTGGGAGTTCTCGCCACTTAATTCTGACAGCTTGGCGAAAGCCATATAAGCTTGATATTGACTGCCGATACCATCGCCTGCTTCGATCAAAGTCTGGTCACGATGTTCATTATAGGTGGCGGTACCTTTGAAGATATTGCCCGAGCCATCACTCTCAGCAACACCGTTCGGATTTTTAAGATCATGTGCTAGCACGAAGTCACTGACAGCTTTGGCATTGAATTGTCTTAATGCGGAATCAGTCAGATAACGTCGATCTTTGGTCCAGTCATAGAGCTGAGCATTCTTTTCAACGAGTTCAAAAACAGCTGGAATTTCGCGCACAAAGTTATCGTCATTTTTATAATCTAAGGTATAAGGTGTCCCATCAAAATTAATAGCCCATAAAGGGAACCATTTTCGGCTAGGGGTAGCACTCGCGGCAAAAGCGCGGAGCATGGTGAAATTTTCAGCTTCCAGTCCTAATAAATGAGCTCCAATCGCTTGATGACAAAAATCACGTGAATAGAATGCTGTGCGCAAAGGATAACCTGCCCAGTAGCTAGGTAAATAAGAAACGGTAGCTGACTCTTGTTTTTTTTGATGGATATTGACTGGGCCTCTTTTTCCTGTAACAACAAAAGACCGCGCTTTCTGCTTTGCCCACACAAAGATGTCGTTTAGCTCTTTATGATCTGTATCAATGGAAATATCATTTTTTTGCGCGAATAAACTTACAAAAAATAGTGCCTGCAGCACGAGTAATAAGATCGTTTTCATAAGGATTAGCTTTTAATGAACCCAGGATCTGTACATGACAGATCCTGGGCGGTAGGTTGATTAGTCGTAACTTGGATTCTGTTTCAACAGTGCATTTCGTTGAATCTCACTCCGTGGAATTGGAAGCAGATAATGCTGTGGAAAGAACTTCCGCTCCTGCAACACCTCGATTTTATAACTTTTCTTTTTCGTTTGGTCATCCCGCACAATCGTGATTTTTCGTGCTGGTTTGTTTTCGGTCTGTTCAGCGATTTTCCAACGTCTTACATCAAAAAAACGATGATCTTCAAAAGCAAGTTCTATGCGGCGTTCTTGTTGTATTTTTCCCAAAAGTGCTGCCCCGGTGCTTGTAATAGCAGGAAGTATACCAGCCTTCCCTCCTCGTGCCCGCTCTCTAATCTTATTGATGTAAGTACGGGCGGCCTCCTCGTTCCCCAACTGATATTGGGTTTCCGCATAATTTAGATAAATCTCACCCAGACGCATGTAAATCCAAGGTTGTGCGCTCTTATCGTTCCAAGGATTGCGCAAACTTTCGTCCATAAACTTGCGGATCGTGTAATGGGTCTTCGAAGCATTCCAATCATCAATACCGAATTCGCTGTCTTTACCACTATTGGCTCTGTTTCCGGTAGAAGATACATAGAACTCAATCTCCCTTCCTCTAAATTGCTGGCCATCGCAGACAACAGAAGCATAGAATCGAGGCTCACGCCCTTCCCAGGGTTTACCATCCACGTACTGTTGTGCTGAAGGCATGGAACCGTCCTCCATCTCATAAGCATCCACCATGTCTTGGAGTACACAGGTTCTTGACCAGCCTGTAAAACCGTTCGGAGAATCAGTCCAGTCAAAGGAATGCCCAAATTCCGTATTGAACTGCTTCATGAAAATAATCTCTTTGCTCTTGTTGCTCGTAAAAAGCTGTTTGTAATTCGGATCGAGCTGGTATTGATTGAGATCCAGCACAGCCTTCGCTGCATCCGCAGCTTTTTGCCATTTGGACTTATCATTAGATGGGTTCCAATAAGAGCTGGCAGCATATAATGTTACCCGCGACTTCAGTGCCAACGCAGCTCCCTTAGTCGCGCGACCAAAATCCTTTCCCTCATAACTGAGAGGAAGTAAGTCTGCTGCTTTATCTAATTCTTTTACAATAAAGTCAATGCATTCGTCATAGGAATTCCGAGGCACCATCATATCACTGTTCAGGTCGAAGGTTTTTGTAATCAGAGGGACACCGCCAAATCGTGCGACAAGGTCCGCATAAAAAAATGCTCTCAGAAAAGTCATTTCCCCAATCAATCGGTCTACCTTCCCTTTGTCTGCTTTGAGCTGAGCAATATTATCAAAGAAAATATTACAGTTCTTGATTCCTTCATAATACGCGTTCCAGGTCGAGTGATCACCAAATTGATCTGCTGTTACCTCGCCACGATTATATAAATAAGGATTACCCGAGTTGAAGTTGTGATATGCCTCATCGGAAATGTAGCGTAAACCGAAATTCCCAAACCCATCCCGTAGTTCCGTATATCGCTTGTTCACATAAGCTTCTGTTAAACTGACATCCGAAAATATAGCCTCTCCGGTAAAAGAGTCCAAAGGCTTGACATCTAGATAATCAGCGCATGATGTAAAACAAGCTGTAAAAAAAATTGCTATATATAGTTTTATCGTTGTTTTCATGTAATCTATCAATTAAAAACTTAAATTCATACCCACACTATAAATCCGCTGCTGTGGATAATACATGCCACCAGCTTGTATCCCTTCAGGATCCTGGATTTTGATCTGGTCGATGGAAAAGAGATTAAAACCGCTAATAAAGACGCGCAGATTTTTCATCTTAATCTTTTCGAGCATGGCTGGTGATAGTGAGTAAGCCAGTTCTACATTTTTCAGTCTTAAGAAGGAGGCATTTTTCAACCAGAATGTCGAGTTCATGGAATTAAACGTATCATCGCGATCAAAAGCTCTGGGATATAGTGCATTCGGCGTTTCCGCTTCCGAAGTCCATCTATTTTCAAAATATGTCACATCTCTATTGTAGCTTCCCGGTTTTATGATCTGTTTCGCCCGGCCCTGCCCCGACCATAGGATATTTAAATCGAAATTTTTCCATTTCGTCCCCATGGTAATGCCGTAGGTAATTTCGGGTATCGGACTTTCGTAAATCCGGACCATATCATTACTTGTAATTTTTTTATCGTCGTCAACATCAACATACTTGATATCACCAGGTTTGGTATTCAATAAATGTGGAGAAGCATCTATTTCAGCCTGATTCTGGTAGATACCATCGGTTTTGTACACCAACCAGGAATCTATGCTATGATTTGTTCTACGCTGCCATTCCGGCGTATTTTGCGCCTCATCAAAGAAATGAATCTTATTGCGTACAAAAGTGAAATTTCCGCCAATAGAATAACTAAAATCATCAACCTTATTACGATATAGCAGGCTACTCTCAACACCTCTGTTTGAAATCTCGCCGATATTCTGATCTGGCAAAGTCAATCCTGTATATTTGGGTACTGAGGCCTGCTTTGGTGTTAAAATATCAGTCCGCATCGAATAGAAATACTGTAGGTCAAAAGTCAACGTGTTTTTAAAGAAAACAGACTCAAAACCTATATTTTTCGTATCCACTTTTTCCCAGGTAATATTAGGGTTGGCCAATCTTCCTACCGTAAAACCTTTCCCTCTCTTAGGGTCAACACCAAACATTGCTCCATCCCCGAGTACATAGGTACTTATATACTGAAAAGGACTTACACGGTCATTTCCCAATTTACCCCAAGAAGCTTTAATCTTCAATTCATTAATGAACGGAACATTTTCTTTAAAAAAATCTTCCTGGGAGATACGCCAACCTGCTGAGACACCGGGAAACCAACCCCAACGTGCATTGCTGCTGAAGTTTTGCGAACCATCTCTCCTCAACGTGAAATCGGCTAGATACTTATCTTTAAATCCATAACTTACCCGGCCAAAGTAATTCTGGCGAGCTGAGATTGTTGCCTTCCCATCGTTATTTTTTTGATTATCACTTCCTGCGAAAAGATAATCTACGGCATCACTTAAGAAATCACGGCGATAAGCTGAAAACCAATCTCCTCTGTTCTTGCTTTGCTCATATGCAAGAAAGGCATTAATACTATGCGCATCAAATTTCTTATCATAGCCAATTTTAAAATTCCAGGTTTCGATGCGATCGTTATCGTTTCTCTCCGAAAGGTTTATATTAACATCACCTGTTGTTTCCCGAATATTGTCATATTCTTTGGTTGCTGGATTATAACGATAGGCATCCCACATATTGTTGAGCTTCTTTTCATGCCGATATCTCGAATCAAATGCGGCATATCCTGAAAAACTTAATCCATCCAACAACCAAGGAGTTTTGAGGTCGAAGCCAGCTTTTGTATTTATAAAATTATCTTTTATATGCTGATAACCTGTTTTCCCTGCAGCGAGGATTGTCAGGTTATTACCCCAGGAAAGTCCCGGGCCTGGTAGTCCGTTGGGATAGTAATCTGGTAAGAACGGATAAGCATGGAACGCTTCCCAAAAGAAGGTCCCCATATCATAATTGGAATTGTTTCGATTTTCCTGTCTTGTAGCGACCTCAATCAATACCGAAAGATCTTTGGTGATCTTTGCATCGAGGTTGGAGCGAAACTGCACCGTTCTGAAATTCAGGTCAGTATTTTTAAAGCCCGGTTTCTGATATAAGTATCCACCCGATACATAATAACGTACCTTTTCATCACCACCGCGCAACGAGAGCGAATGCTGTGTTTGCGGGGCTGATTTAAATACCGCCTTCATCCAGTCTGTATTTGCATATAGCAGCGGATCGATACTTCCATCCAAATACTTTCCTTTAATATCCTTATACTTTTCAACTCGACCAAAATGAGCATTGATTTCATCATCATATACCATAAACTGATAAGAATCCATCAACTTAGGTGTACGTGTATGCTCGGAGAGCCCATAACTTCCATCGTAAGAAATCGTTGGTTTATCACCGTTTCCACGTTTGGTCGTCACCAAAATCACACCATTAGCAGCCTGTGCACCATAGATTGCAGCAGAAGCATCCTTTAATACGGAAATAGTTTCGATATCGCTCGGATTCAATCGCTCGATGCCACCACGGTTGGCAACCCCGTCGATCACATACAATGGACTATTGTCTCCCAAGGAACCTTTACCGCGAATAAATATTTCAGAATTATCGCTCCCGGGCTGACCTGAACGATTGTTGGCAACTACACCTGGCATTCTCCCGGCAAGGGAATTGGACAAGTTAGGTGCTGGCGACCGTTGCAGCTCGCTCCCCGAAACCTGACTGACCGAACCCGTCAACGTTGCTTTCTTCTGGGTTCCGTATCCAATGACAACAACTTCTTCCAATTGGGCGAGATCTTCCTGTAACACCACTGACATCCCTTGTCGTTGATAAGGAAGCTCCTGTGTGAGATAACCCAGGTAGGAAAACAACAGTATGTTGTTTTCGTTATCGACCACAAGTGAGAATTGTCCATCACTATTGGACTGTGTCATCTTGTCTGTTCCTTTTACTTTCACCGATACCCCAGCCAACGGTTTTCCATGGCTATCTTTGATTGTACCCGATGCTATTTTATCCTGCGATCTGCTCATCGAACGGATGATAATACGATTTTCACTTACTATATCCATCTCCAAAGATTCCTTCGCTAAGATTGGCAACAATAGATCAGTCCATTTTTTATTGCGTACATCAACACGCTTTACTTTAATATCATGAATACTATTATCGTTATAGATGAAATTAATCTTGGTTTGCTCCTCGA